>JBDTUE010000001.1:0-82841 GCA_040007895.1 Saprospiraceae bacterium
TTTGAAGGCCTGCTTACCGGAGCGACAGCGTAGGCTGGACAGCCGTTCCGAGCAATGAACAAGGTGGTGATTGTAGTATAGAAATAAAACTTTCAAATAAAGGGTGATATGAGTTAAATTCAAACACCACAGAAAGATTTTTTACCCTCATCTTTGCTGCTGATGGTGAAATTAATTGAATGTCCAAGGGACGCGATGCAGGGGATTAAAGCCTTTATACCGACTGAACAAAAAATTCAGTATATCAATCAATTGCTAAAAGTAGGGTTTGATACGATTGATTTTGGAAGTTTTGTGTCACCTAAAGCTATACCACAAATGGCAGATACCCATGAAGTGATACAATCGATTGACTTAACTACAACTTCATCAAAATTACTGGCTATTATTGCAAATAAGCGTGGAGCATTGGATGCCTGTACTTATTCTCCCATACAATATCTTGGTTATCCATTTTCCATTTCAGAGACATTTCAAATGAGAAATGCAAATAGCACTATTGCAGAATCGTTAGAAACCGTTAAAGAGATTCAGGCGTTATGCGAAGAAAATAACAAAAAACTAGTCATCTATATTTCCATGGGTTTTGGTAATCCTTACGGCGATCCGTGGAATGTAAGTATTGCTCAGAAGTGGGTGGATGAATTAGCGGAATTGGGAATAAAAATTATTTCATTATCTGATACTATCGGAGTCTCAACACCTGAATCCATTCATTATCTTTTTTATAATTTGATCCCTCCATATCCGGATGTAGAATTTGGTGCTCACCTCCATACTACTCCAACTACCTGGCGTGAAAAAATACAGGCTGCCTGGTCAGGAGGATGTAAACGATTTGATGGAGCTTTGAAAGGAATGGGCGGATGTCCAATGGCAAAAGATGAACTGACCGGTAATATGCCCACTGAACAAATGATTTATTTCTTTGATGAAATTCATGAAGAGCTTGGAATTAACTGGAAGGAATTAAATAAATCTATGCAGATCGCTGAAGATTTATTTCACACGAATTGATTTTTATTCGTAGCTATAAATTCCATTTCGAATTGATAGAATAGCTCAAACAATTTTTTTGTGAGTTCACCCGGTTGACCATCATTTATTTTATGCTGATCTAAAAAATGAACGGGCATGACCTGTTTAGTCGAACTTGAAAGAAAGGCTTCTTTACAGGTTAATGCTTCTTCAAGGGATATAGGCCGTTCTTCTACATTTAGAAATCCGGCGGCTAATTGTAAAATATATTTTCTGGTAATTCCTTTAAGTACGTTTTTATCAGGAGTTATTAATACATTATCCCAGGTGAGAAAAAATATATTAGCTCTGGATGTTTCACTGATCAATCCATTTTGAACATATAACACATCATCATAACCTCCTTGAACGATCTCTGGCCAATGCATCATGGGTACGAGGTAATTTAAAGATTTGATCTCCGGTGTTTCCCTGACATAATCTATTATTTTTAATTTAAGGGGTTTCATCTGATCAAATTCATGATATATCTTAAAGCTCAGGGCACCTGCTAATATGATAAAAGTCGGCGGTCCATCCAATGAAATGCCGTTTGATGAGACTCCACCGGTTAGAATTAATCGAAACGTGCCATCGTTAATCTTATTTTTCTCAATGAGTTTTTCAATGATTCCCATAGCATCCGTGGCAGACATCGGGACTTTCAAATTCAATAATTCGGATGACCGGTAAAACCTGGCTAAATGATCTTTGACGAATACAGGGACCCCATCGTGAACTTTAAAAAAATCAAACACACCATATCCTCTGAGCAGACCAAGGTCAAACACAGAAAGTTGAGCCTGATCTTTCGATACGATATTACCATTGATAAATTGATACTGCATACTATATTTTAATTGGCCGGTAGTACTACCTGGTGAGATTCTACATTATGAAGATACAAAGCTAACGCAGCCGCCGCTCTTGAGTGTAATAATTGTGTATCACCATGAAGAATATTATTTAATTCCTGATCAAGGAAATTAACATGATAATCTCCGCTTACAATAGAAGGATGATCCAGTACAAGGATGCCAAATGGAATAGAGGTGATAATACCAGAAATCTCAAATTCATCTAAAGCAGATCTGAGTAATTGAACACAGGAAGCTCTATCGGGAGACCATGCAATCAATTTTGCAATCATTGGATCATAATATACAGAAACGACTTTTCCTTCTTTATACCCTGCATCAATGCGGATGTGTGGGGAGACTGGAATATTAAATGAATTGATTTTCCCGGTAGAAGGAGTAAAATGATTATCCGGATCTTCTGCATACACACGCCACTGTATCGCATGACCTTTAGCAATCAGATCGTTCTGAGTAAGAACCAGAGGTTTCCCTTCTGCGATGTCAAATTGCAGATCAACTAAATCCAGACCGGTGACCATTTCAGTAACTGTGTGCTCTACCTGGAGCCTGGTATTCATCTCCAGGAAATAATAATGACCATCATTATCAATAATAAACTCAACGGTACCTGTACTGACATATCCTGATTTGCTGGCCAATTTAATTGCATCTTCTATCAGGTGGCTCCGGAGATCAGCTGACAAATGATTAGCAGGAGATTCCTCCATGATTTTCTGATGCCTTCGTTGTAAGCTACATTCCCGTTCTGGTAATCCTAATACATTACCGTACGTATCGGCAATGATTTGTATTTCGATATGCCTCGGAGATTTAATTAGTCTTTCAATAAAGATATCATCATTACCAAAAGACGCTTTGGCTTCTGCTTTTGCTAATTCAATACCTTCAGATAAGGCTGCGGCTTCCTCTATCATTCTCATTCCTTTTCCGCCGCCACCGGCTGCAGCTTTAATCATAACAGGAAATCCTATTTCATTGGCTATTTGTATAGCCTGTGCTGTCTCAGATATTGGATATTGATTTCCAGGAACGAGAGGAATACCCAGGCTATGAGCTAATTTCTTTGCTGAGATTTTGTTTCCCAGCAGATTCATTGCATCTATACCGGGACCAATAAAATGAATACCCGCTTCTGATACTGCTTTGACAAACTTTGCGTTTTCACTTAAAAAGCCATACCCCGGATGGATAAAATCTACTTTGGCTTCCCTGGCTACTGCAATTATTTTTTCAATATTGAGATAACTCTGGCTTGCGGGAGCGGGTCCTATTGAATAGATTTCGTCAGCATATTCCAGGTGAAGACTTTCTTTGTCAGCTTCAGAATAAATAGCAACACAAGTCCAGTTTCTTTTGCGTGCGGATTTAAATATCCTGATAGCAATTTCTCCTCTATTTGCAACTAATAATTTAGGCATTTAAAACAACAAAATACAATATCTTTAAGATGTTACGTAACCTTCAGATGACAGAGCCAGTATTTGTTCCTTCCCATGAAATGATCTCTACGTCAAATCTATTTCAATATATGGATTGGCTAAAAAATCAAGGGGGCCCCGATACTAAAGATTATGCTCAACTATGGAAGTGGTCTACTGAACAAACCGAAGAGTTTTGGAAGAGTATAATCAAATATTTCCATATAACTATCGACGTTGAACATAGTAGTGTAAAATCAGAGGAACCCATGCCCAAAACCAAATGGTTTGAGGATGCGACTATTAACTATGGAGAATATTTAGTAAAAAGGGGATCGCCGGAAAAAATAGCGCTGGTTGAATGTAATGAAACGGGAACCTCCATAGAAATCACCTGGGAAACTATTATTAATGAAGCAGGCAATTTGCAAATCTACCTTGAATCATTAGGTCTTAAATCAGGTGATAGGGTAGCGGCTTATTTGCCGAATATTAAAGAAGCCTCGATTTCATTTATAGCATGTTTGGCTAATGGTTATGTCTGGTCCGTCTGTTCTCCGGACTTTGGAGAAGGTAGTGTGATAGATCGATTCCAACAGATTGAACCTAAAGTACTCCTGGCAGTGGACCAATATCGTTACGGAGGAAAACATTTTGACAGGAAGGAATCTTTGAAAAAAATTGTTCATTCTATTTCAACGATTCAGTCGCTGATTTTAATCAATGTGGATGACAAAACAGATTATGTTGGTTTAAAGGTGGAAACCATTTTGTGGAATGAAATAATAAACAAATATGATAAACCGGTATTGAAGTTTAGGCAATTATCATTTAATCATCCTATTTGGATTTTGTATTCTTCCGGCACGACTGGATTGCCTAAAGCTATCACACATAGCCATGGAGGTATGTTGCTTGAACATTTGAAGTATGTTCATTTTCACAATGATGTCAAACCAGGTGAAAGATATTTTTGGTTTACGACTACCGGATGGATGATGTGGAATTATCTTCACGCTACCTGGTTGGCTGGGGCTATTATAATATTATTCGATGGTAATCCAATGTACCCGGATATCCATAACTTATGGAATCTGGCTGAATCACAGGGTATAGAACATTTTGGAGCCGGAGCGCCTTTCGTTCATGCCAGTATGAAATCTGATACTGCATTACCAACATTGGTGAAACTAAGGAGTATAAGTAGTACAGGATCTCCTTTAAGTGCAGAAGCATACAGCTGGTTATATAAATCTATACAACATCCTTTTTATGTTTGGTCGATGAGTGGTGGTACAGATGTATGTACAGCCTTTGTCGGTGGATGTCCTATAAGACCCATTTATACGGGTGAAATCCAATGCCGAGCTTTAGGATGTAATCTCCATGTTTTTGATGAAAATGGAAATTCTGTTCAAAACAAAGAAGGAGAATTAGTAGTTACTCAATCTATGCCTTGTATGCCGATTTATTTCTGGAATGATCCTTCTGATAAAAAATACCTCGAATCATACTTTGGGACTTATCCCGGAGTTTGGAGACATGGTGATTGGATTACATTGACCGAACATGATAGTTTGATTATTTCAGGAAGATCGGATACGACCTTAAAAAGATTTGGGATACGGATAGGTACTTCAGAAATTTATGCAGCGCTTCAAACCATTCAGGAAATTGAAGATTCTTTGATCATTCATATCGAGGATAAGGAAGGAGAATCCGTAATGCCATTGTTCGTAAAATTAAAAAATGAATTAGAACTCAGTAAACAATTAATAAGTACTATCAAAAACCAAATTAAATCACATTGCTCTCCAAGACATATCCCGGATCATTTTATTCAAGTTAAAGACATTCCTTATACATTAAGCGGAAAAAAAATGGAAGCCGCAGTAAAGAAATTGTTTATGGGAAAACAACTTAGTGAGATTGCGGCGCAAGGAGCTATGCGCAATCCTGAATGTTTGATTGAATATGAAATGATAGCAACTTCTGGATTTATGAAGTCGCACCATTAGATTATTGTTACCCCTGAAGAATTGTTCTAAGTACCTCATCGGGTAAGGACTTTAAAAATAACACTAAGTATTTCAGGGATTATATGCGGCTATAAAGAATACCCATCAAAAGACCGATCACCAGCGAAATAGAGATCAGGATAATTGTTTTAAACAATGAATTTCGCTTCTTCAATTTCGTATCAGTTTCGTTCATCGGACTTGTAAGCTGATTTAATATTTTAATTTTTTGATTAAAGTCACCTTTTAACGTTGATCTTATTTGATTCAAATTATCGAGGGATTGATTGATGTCATCAGGAATAACCGCATTCAGCATTTCTTTGATTCGTTTAGCCATAGTCGGTGACATACCGTTTGTAGATATGGCAATTTTTAGCTGACCTTTCTGCACTATACTTGAAAGATAAAAATCACATAAGTCGGGCTTGTCAGCTGTATTGACCAGAATATTTTTTTCAGCAGCCATAGCTTTAATAGCCTGATGCAAATCCGGATCATCTGTAGTCAGGAAGATTAAATCTTTTCCCTCAAGATCATGAGGTTCAAATGGTCTTTGCTCGAAGGTGCAATCAGGAAATTTATTAATTAACTCAAGGATTTCATTCTTTATCAATGGTGCAATGATCCTGATCTTGGCCCCTGGAGAATTTGATAAAATGGCTCTCAATTTTTCTAAAGCTACATTTCCTCCACCTACAATCAATGAATTTAATTCTGACATTTTTACAAACACCGGAAATAATTCATTTTTATTGATGGTACTGGTCATGTTACCATGAATTTTTATTCTGGATGATGATATAAATATTCTGATAGGTGGTTCCTCTATGCCACTTGGGTATTAAATTTAAAGAAATCCCTAGTGAAGCCCAGACTGTATCAGGATGCATTCTTTTCACAACCTGGTGAACATTCAAGGGTAGTGACGATAATATTAATGCCTTGAAAAACATGTTTGTCAATATTCAAAATCATTAATCCATTTTTTGGCCTCTGTCGCTGCATACGAAATGATGATGTCAGCACCGCTACGATTCAATGCAGCCCACGCTTCCACGTGTGCTGATTGCCTGTTGACCATACCTATTTTTGCCATAGTTTCAATAGCAGCATATTCACCACTTACCTGGTAAGCAGCCAATGGGGAATGAACTCTTGATTTGATTAAAGAAATAATATCGGTATACAAACCTGAAGGTTTTACCATCAGGATATCTGCTCCTTCCATTTCATCTCTTAATGCACAGTTGAGAGCGTCTGCACTATTTAAAGCAGATAATTGATACGATTTCCTATCCTTTAAAGCTGTGCCTTTTGGCGAGGAATGACAAGCATCTCTGAACGGGCCATACCATTGAGAACTAAATTTGGTTGAATAACTCATGATCATCGTATCATGATTTCCTTGTATATCCAGGGCCTGACGGATAGATTTGATTCTGCCATCCATCATATCACTGGGTGCTATACAATCTACGCCGGCGGCGGCGAGTTCAAGCGCATATAGCGTTAGTACATTTACGGATTCGGCATTCAGCACTTTAGTACCTTCCTTATTCATTAATCCACAATGTCCATGTGTAGTATAACTGCAGAGACATACATCTGAAGCCAGCCAAATATTATCTCCGTATTGATTTTTTAAATCACGAATAATGCTCGAAGCAAATGAAAAATCAACAGGGTGTTCACTTTTATGTTCAGGGACTGGGAATAACAAAAATTTAGCAATTCCTTCCCGTAGGGCATTATCTATGACCACATGAATAGTTTCCACAGTTTGGACTTGTACTCCATTCATGAATTCAACTAATCTTGGAGTCTTGAGGTTCTCTTCGACAAAAATGGGTAGGATAAAACTTTTATGATTCAGCCGGAGTGGACTTACCAACGAACGCACCAAAGCATTCGATCTCAGGCGGCGATATACTGAAGGGTATACTTCTTTTTCCATTTGGTGAAAGCATCAAAGGTAGGAAATACGATGGGGTTGATTCCAAGTTCTTTTAACTGATCATAGGTTTTGCCCGGAAGACAAACATGTATTATCTCTTCGGGTAATAGTGCTTTTACCGAATCATAATGTGCAAAACAATTCCAAAAGATCAATTTTGAAGATGTCAGTTTGTACTTATCTATAAGACTGGATTGATATTGAATATCATACGTAGACACCGTCTGGAAACCTTCATTAGCCCATTTCATGGCAGAAGATTCACTAGTCAAAATCTTCATTTCATCAGGATTAATAGACATTAATTCTGTTTGGAATAGAGAATGAATAGATTTAAATCCCATCGAATCAGCACAACCTTCTACCCAAATCCCTAATTGTGCTAATTTGTACCAGGTCGTAGTACCAGCTGCCCATACTCGATGATTAATGAATGATTCCGGCGCTATTTCATTTACGGCAGAAATATGGGAAATGAAATAGGAATTGGAAGCACCAACAATTTTGCCCGGAGATGAATACGTTTTTATACTTGTAAATCCGAGTTGATCTGAACTAATAATATGATCTGGATGAACATGATCTAAATTAAGTTCAAGACCGTACCAGTCTTCAAACTCATTTCCATACTGGTCAATACCTTTAGCAAGAATTGTTTCCTGTTGATTAAGTGTTATGGAAGAGACACCAAATTTTTGAATACAACCACTACCGTAGTTATTTGCAATCCGTTTCTCAGCCACACACTGTTCATGATTCTTTACATCTTTGATTGTAGCTAATACTTCGTTTGCAAACAAATTGGATTTCAAACATTCCGTCACAATAGCACCCTGACACGGAGCCGGCAGACAATCTATTAAGGGCAAAACCATGATCTTTTTATCATGCAACAATCCAGTGATCAGCGTAGCATTTTCATTATTCTTAAACATTCGATCGATTCCGGCAAATGCCAAAATAATGCCGTCATACTCACCCGTCTTTAATTTGGATAACCTGGTTTCTATATTTCCACGGATGGGTACAGCTTCCAGTTTAATATCGGAAGATAGTTGAGGCAATGCTTTTTTGAGAAAATCAAGTGCCATTAACTCTCTCCTGAAAGAACATGTGCCAATTCTAATCGTTTTATTCTCTTTTATATTGTCGATGATGTTAGAATTAAAAATAACAATATCTCTTACTTCTGCCCGGTCAACCACAGCAAACGTATGATCACCAAAAAAATGTTCTGTGCTCATATCTTTTAATGAATGCACAGCGATATCGGCAACTCCCTGGTCAAGATCATTAAAAATGTCTTCTGTAAAAAAATCTATTCCTTCCTGAGTATGCAAAGGAATGTTGATTAACCGGTCACCTTTGCTATCTTTTAACTTTACTTCAATTTCAAGGTTTGGAAAGTGGACATTAATCTTTGACTTTACAATTTCGATCTGGGCTATTGATAGTCGTGAGCTTCTTCCGGTTATTATTATTTTTTGGTTTAAAACAGAATTCAGACTTTTTGCTAAATGTTGAATGTCAGCAATACTATGTCTAGGTGTAATAGTAATTCTTAAACATTCCTGACCTTTTTTTACCGTTGGTTGATTAATGGGTTGTACATATATTCCAAATTCATTCAACAATCTATCGGCAATCGCTTTACATCTGCTTGCATTGCCTATCAGAATATTAGTGATATGTGTTTCTGCTCCGGTAAAATGAATGTTGAATTGAGCTAAACCGGATCTGAGTATAACGATATTTTTAAAAAAATCATTTCTTAAAACTTGATTTGTCTTAATTTCATGGATACTATTAACTGCAGTTACACAAATCGAAGGGGGTAGGGATGTAGTGAAAATAAACCCACTCCCGAAACTTCTGACAAAATCTATCCAATTATTGGATGCAGCGATATAGCCACCAAAAACTCCGATGGCCTTGGAAAGTGTACCATTAATAAAATCAACTGATCTTTCCAAGCCAAACTTTTCAAGCATGCCAGCTCCGGTATTCCCATAAAGCCCCACCGCATGAACTTCATCTATGTAAGTAAGGCATTGATATCTTTTTGCAAGTTCAATAATGGCTGAAAGAGGTGTCACTGTTCCTGAAATAGAATAAACACTCTCAAATACAATTATTTTAGGTGCTGATGCAATAGTGGTTTTTAAAATATGTTCAAGATCAGCAACATCATTGTGTTTAAAAATTAGTTTTTTATTGGAGGTTGCCCTCATACCTTCAATCATGGACGCATGATTCTCTTCGTCAGATATAAATATTAAATCCGGAATCATTCGCCCCAATGTACATAACGTAGTCTGATTTGCCTGGTAAGCACTGTTGAACAAAAGAGCATTTTCTGTTTTATGCCAGCCAGCAATTCTTTTTTCAAGTTGACGATGGTAAATAGTGCTACCTGATATGTTACGGGTACCACCGCTTCCTGTCCCTACCTTTGAAGTGGTTTCATTACTGATATCGACATTGCCAGACCAACTACCTAAAGCTAGATAATCATTCGTACACCAATTAGTGGCTTGCATAGAGATTCCCTGATCATTAATATATTGAAATTTGGGAAATGTAGTAATCTGCTTATCAATAGAAATAAAGTGTCTGTAAGATCCGCTTGATTTAAGGGCATCTAATTTTGATTTGATAAACTCATCAAAATCAAAGGAAGAAACCGAAATATCAGGATCTTTTTCTGACATACTTATTCTTTTGTTATCAATTGAGGGTTTTGATAAATGAAATCACCAAATGAACTGAACTCTTTTTTCTTTACACTATATTGTTGAAGGAGTGGATCTAGAATACTTAAAATTTGTTCCTCGTTGACACTTTCGTACGATTTCATGTTTAAGCGTAAGCCCAACCGGTCTCCGCCGAGGTGCAGATTATAATGTCCATATGAAGTTCCAACCAATCCTATCTCAGCTACATATGGCCTCCCGCATCCATTAGGACAGCCTGTCATACGGATACTGATTGGATCATCCAGAAGTTCATACTTAGCCAGGAGTGGTTCAATCTTACCAACTAAAGTCGGCAGATATCGTTGACCTTCTGCAAGTGCAAGTGGGCAGGTATTCATGGCGACGCAAGCTATTGCATTCCTTCTCATAGGTGTAGCCTGCTCGGTATGCGAGATTATCTGGTATCGATATAAAATTTCTTCTATCTTCTTTTTATTTTTTTGACTTATATCACTAACAATCAATTTTTGATTGGCAGTGAACCTGAAATTTGCGAGACCGGTTTGTGCAATTTCATACAAAGCTGTTTTAAAGGCTACTTTTTCATTGGCTATTCTCCCGTTTTCAATGAATAAAGTATAATGCCATTTCCCTTCATGGTTCTGTAACCAACCAAAATGATCTGTGCGTTCGGTAAATTCATAAGATCTTTCTTTTTCAAATTTAAATCCACATCTTGATTCTACCTCTGCTTTGAATTGATCCACTCCCATTTTATCAATGGTATATTTTAGCCTGGCTTGTTTTCTATCTCCCCGATTGCCATGGTCGCGCTGCACGGTCATGATTTCATAGATAGCTTTTAGTGTTTTTTCTTCGGTATCAGTGAACCCAATGACGGTACCTAATCTTGGATAAGTCTCTTTATTTCCGTGCGTGGTACCTAATCCTCCACCAATAGAAATATTGAAACCTTTTAATTTATCGTTTTCAATAATAGCAATAAGGCCAATGTCATTCGTAAATACATCCACATCATTATTAGGAGGGATGGCTATTGCTATTTTAAATTTTCTTGGTAGATATCGATCCTGGTATAATGGATCTGTTTCGTCTTCTTTTTTCAATAAAGGCTCTCTGTCGAGCCAGATCTCATAATACCCATTTGATTTTGGTAAAGCAAGCGTACTGATCTTATCTGCATATTGAAAAACTTCCTCATGAATTTTGCTTTCTTTTGGATGAGCGCTGCAGATTACATTCCTGTTTACATCCCCGCAGGCAGCAATACTGTCCAGACGTTGGGCAGCAAAATCTTTAAGTGTGGGCTTTAAATGGGATTTTAAAATCCCATGCAATTGAATGGTTTGTCTTGTGGTGATTTTAATTACACCGGTACTATGCTCACCGGCAATATGATGCATCGCAATCCACTGGGCTGGTGTCAAAAATCCACCTGGCAATCTCAACCGGATCATAAAGGAATATAACCACTCAAGTTTTTTCTGAGCCCGTTCATCCCGTTGATCGCGATCGTCCTGCTGATACATACCGTGATGTTTGATGAGGGATTGGTCATCTTCACGGATAGCTCCAGTGAGATTGTCTTCGAGACTTTGACTAAGCGTGCCCCGTAAACCATCGCTTTTCATCTTTATTTTTTCAACTTGTGAAAGGACTACACTCATTATATAAAAGTTATTTCAATTATTTTAAATTCTTAATAATCAATCTTTATACATTAATAGACATCGGCTTTGTAAATTCCGGATTCTTTTAATTCATTCCAATAGGCTTCTGATTCCGGAGCACTTTTCCCGCTATGTGCATAAATGACATCAATCATAGCTTTTTCTACATCTTCACTCATTGGACTACGTGTACCGCTGATAAAGATGTGTGCGCCTTGTTTTATCCATTCGTAAATTTCTTTGCCTTTTTCTGCAATGCGATGTTGAACATAAATCTTTTCTTTCTGATCTCTCGACCATGCAAGGTCTACGTGATGCAATGTACCGGTAGATGCATATTGCTGGATCTCTGATTGGTAAAAGAAATCACTGGTAAAATGTTGTTCTCCGAAAATCAACCAATTCCGCCCGCTGGCTCCCGAAGAATCTCTTTCTTCTATAAAAGAGCGCATAGGGGCCATACCTGTGCCGGGTCCTATCAATATAATATCCGTTTCAGGAGAAGGTAACCGGAAGGATTTATTTTTATGGATATAAAATTCCAATTCAGTTCCTTCTTCAAAATCAGATAACATTTCACTACATAAGCCATATCTCTTTTCTCCATCGATCACGAACGTACTCTTACTTACCAAAATATGAACTTCATTTTCCCTGACCTGGGGCGATGAACAGATAGAATATAATCTTGGCAATATCTCGGTTAGTGAAGGTATAAGTTCTATAAACTGGTAAGGTTTCGATACTGGATAAATATTTAAAAGATCAATTAAGTCCATCCTGACTTTTGGAATACTTTGGCCAATGATCTCGGCATACTTTTGAACCTGAGATTCTTTAAGGTATGCAATATTGAGTCTGTTAGTAAAAATGTCCAGTAAAGTATGTCCTGATCCTTTATAAGGTACGCTTAAATTAGGATCGACATTGACTGTTGTAAATATCTTTTCCAACACAGATTTCTTATTCCTGGGTATTATCCCCAAGGCATCACCAGGTTCGTACATTACCGGTTCTTCCGTCTTTATTTCTATATGGTTTGTTTCTTTATTCGCAGTACGCCCGTTTAAATTGATTTTAGTTTTTATAATACCGTGATAATATTTTTTTCCCGTATTTATTTTCGGAGCTATAGGTAGTGTTGTTTCAATTTCATCTGCAGGGAATGAATTGATATAGGTCTGAAACCAGGTAGAAGCGATACTTTGATATTCAAGATCACATCGTTGAATCGGAAAGATTGCCTGTGCTCCCAGTTGAGTTAATTTTTCATGAACATCTTCACCCGCTTTACAAAACATAGGGTAGGAGGTATCCCCTAAAGCAAGGACCGCAAATTCAAGATTTGGATATTTAACTTCCGAAGACATCAGATAATCAAAAAACTTTTTAGAGGAAGGTGGTGGATCTCCATCACCATGGGTGCTGAGAATGATTACAAGATTTTTTTCATGTGCCAATTCTTCCGGTTTGTACGTGTCCATCCCGGCAACTTTTACTTTGGCTCCCTGTTTTTTGCCAATTCCAGAAAATTCGATAGCAAGTTTTTTAGAATTGCCCGTATCTGTGCCGTATAGTATTGTAAATTTTTTAAGGCTGCTCGTTGAAACAGTTTCCTTTGGAATAGTAGCTGAGATTAATCCCGCTATATAACCATTCATCCAAATCAACTCCTCTTTGGAAATCTTCTCTATAAAATCATTAAGCGTCCGTAGTTTTCCTTCAGATAACATGAATAGTTTGATTTTTGGTTATTGCGTTGATTGGATTAAAAACCGAAGCGGTATCCACTATTGTATTCAAAAATTCTGGAATGATTTGATGAATCATCTTACCAATAATAATGATAGACGGTGACTTGAATGAAATCTCTGAATCCATTTTCATAAAAGAGGATAACGTAAATATGGAAGTGCGCTGAGCTTTACTGGTTGCTTCTTCAATAATAGCAAGCGGCATTTCCGGATCTGCTTCATGTTCTACTAAAGCTTTAATTAGTTTTTTTAATGGACTTACTGACATATAAAAAACCAAGGTATCACTGGTCGTTGCCCAATGTTTTAATGTATTTTCATCAGGATTATTCGTTGAAGACATTGTATGAATCTGAACACCTTCAGCGATATCTCTGCCTGTCAATGCAATTCCAAGGCTTGCCGCAGCGCCCGAAGCTGCCGTAATACCCGGGATTATTTCATAAGAAATTCCTGCATTTAAGAGCGATTTGATTTCAGCCTGAACATTACTATATATTGCAACGTCACCACCTTTTAATCGGACTGTCTTCAATCCACTAAGTGCTTTTTGAACTAAGAGTGAGTTGATACTTTTTTGATCTGTGGATTCTTTCTCATAACCCTGCTTTCCAACAAAAATAATTTCAGCATGTTTATTAGCATAAAGAGTAATGATTTCTGGATTGACTAAACGGTCAATCAATATACATTCCGCTGAGTTTAATGCTTCAACTAAACGCATAGTCACTAAGCCCGGATCTCCGGGGCCAGCACCAGCAAAAATGATATGTGGTTTATGCGCCATGAATTATTGTGCGATGGATTCCTGGGGAATTTGAAATAAAATAGCGGCAACTGTTTTATGGCTGGTTTCATCTATAAGGATAGCGCTACCGGTTGTTTTTGAAACTTCATAAGGATCATACGCTAAATCTGATGCAGTTTGAATCTGAACATGAGCAACCTGGTTGAGTTCTAATCTCTGAATGTCGGTCTCATGATTTAATGTGTTTACATTAATCCGGTAATGAATCGCCTTGACAGCAGCTTTAACCAATCTGCTATGTTGTTGAAGTAAATACTTATTGCCAACGATCAGTGGTTTTTCATCCATCCAGCAAAGTATAGCTTCATGAGTTTTAGTTACAATGGGTAATTCTGTAGATTTTACAATTAAATCACCTCTGCTGATATCGATATCATCTTTTAAATGAAGCACTGCAGGTGTTCCGGCTTCGACGGAATCAACCACTTTTCCATGATGTTCAATCATGGATATCGTAGAACTTAATCCCAAGGGTAATACGGTAACATGATCACCGGTTTTGAATCCATCGCCGGCCACCTGTCCCGCATATCCTCTATAATCATGCAGATCTTCCGTCTGTGGTCTTATCACGTATTGAACCTGGAACCTGGTTTCGCCTTCTTCATCGGATTTGTGCAATTCAATAGTTTCAAGCAAGGGTAATAAAGGTGTTCCGGTATACCAAGGCATGAAAGATGAAGGATGCACTACATTGTCTCCGCTTAATGCTGAGATGGGAATAAACTGAACTTGTCGCAGGTTCAACTTCTCTGCTATTTCTTTATAGTCTTCTACTATTTGATTGTATCGTGCTTCATCGAAATCAACTAAATCCATTTTGTTAATTGTTACGACGATCTGTGGTATTTTCAATAAGGAAGCAATGATGGAATGCCGGCGGGTTTGTTCTATCACTCCCTGGCGTGCATCAATCAATAAGATCATCAGCTCAGAATTAGAAGCACCGGTGACCATATTGCGGGTGTATTGAATATGACCAGGAGCATCAGCGATGATGAACTTTCTCAATGGACTTGAAAAATATCTATACGCTACATCTATGGTAATACCCTGTTCGCGTTCAGCACGTAAGCCATCCGTGAGTAATGCGAGATCGATTTGTGTAGTCTTCTTTGCTTTGGATACTTTTTCCAATTGTTCGATCTGATCTATCCAGATGTTTTTACTGTCATATAACAACCGGCCTATCAACGTACTCTTACCGTCATCTACACTTCCTGCCGTAATTAATCTTAATAACTCCATTTCTATAAAACTTAATATCGATTAAAAATATCCATTGATTTTTCGATCTTCCATAGCTGCTTCTGTTTGTCTGTCATCGATGCGGGTTTCTCCACGCTCACTGATCTTACTGGACAAAATTTCAGAAATAACACTGTCTAGGGTATTTGCTGTAGATTCCACAGCAGCAGTACAGGTCATATCGCCAACTGTCCTATAGCGTACTTTTTTCTTTACTAAGATATCCGTTGGATCCAGTGTGATAAAAGGTGATACAGCTATGTACTGGCCTTCGTGCGCGATTACTTCTCTTTCATGAGAAAAGTATATGGAGGGCAAAGGAATATTTTCCTGGCGGATATAATTCCATACATCGATCTCTGTCCAGTTGCTGATAGGAAATACTCTTACATTTTCACCTTTGGTGATACGTCCGTTAAATATATTCCAGAGTTCAGGACGTTGCAGTTTAGGATTCCATTGTCCGAATTCATCCCTGACAGAAAATATTCTTTCTTTAGCTCTTGCTTTTTCTTCATCCCGGCGGGCTCCTCCGATGCAAGCATCAAATTTGAATTCTTCTATGGTATCCAGTAATGTATGAGTCTGCAACCAATTGCGACTGGCAAATTTACCAGTCGGCTCCGTTAAGTTCTTCGCCTTGATCGTATCCTCGACTTTCCGTACGATCAGTTTTGATTTCGTTTTTAAAGCAAGATCATCTCTATAATCCAACGCTTCCTGGAAATTATGTCCGGTATCAATATGAACTAATGGAAACGGAATAGGAGCAGGGCTAAATGCCTTGATCGCAAGATATACTAATGTAATCGAGTCTTTCCCCCCACTAAACAATAATGCCGGACGCTCAAATTGTGCTGCGGTCTCCCGCATGATATAGATGCTTTCTGCTTCCAGCTCTTTAAGATGATGTATATGATGATTCAACATAAATTTAATTCGATGTTTTGACCGGAGCATGGACGTGAAGTCCACACTCTTTATTTTCTTTATTTTCCCACCACCATCTACCAGCTCTGAAATCTTCGCCTGGATTTATAGCCCGGGTACAAGGCGCACAACCAATCGATACAAAACCTTTATCATGAAGTGGATTATATGGAATGTCGTGCGACCTGATAAAGGATTTTAATTCTTCAGTGCCCCATTGAAGTAGTGGATGTACTTTGATGACTTGATGTTGCTCATCCCATTCTACCATTGGCATATGACTACGATCTGGTGAATGTGAAGCCCGAATCCCGGTAATCCAGATTTTTTTACCTGCTAAAGCTCGTTGTAGAGGTTCTACTTTCCGGATAAAACAACATTGTTTTCTGTTATCCACAGATTCATAAAAACTATTAGGGCCATGGACTTCAATAAATTGAGCCAGAGAATTTTCCTGTGGGTGGTATGATTTTATTGGTCTTTTATATTTCTCAAGAGTACGAGACCAGGTAGAATATGTTTCTGGGAAAAGTCTCCCTGTATCCAAAGTAAACGTTTCGATTCCGGATTTACTTTCAGCGATCAGGTGAAACAGGACCTGATCTTCTTCACTGAAACTGGTAGATAAAGTAACAGCATGAGGATACCTTGTGTCCAGGGTCCTTAATAAGGTTACCAGATCCGTTTCTTCCTCAAGAAGTTGATTGATGTTATCGATATCGTTTTGTAAACTGGTCATTTTTTTTATTAAATAAAGTTGACAACCTGGGTTGTTTCATATTACACCGACTAAATTTTTGGAATGGAATGATCAAAAAAACAAGACGGCTGATGAATCAGCAATAGCAACAACAACAATAATACGCACAAGGAGAAGTTGTTGGGTTTCCGTTATGAGGTTGTCTTATCTTCATTCGATTTTTAACAGCGACAAAGATAATACCAAAAATCCTAACCTGACTAAGTTTGTGGACCAAAATCTTTTTGTATTGTGATTTTCAAAAAGTTAAGAAAAATTAAAATTCGACTAATGAGTTCCTGCTTCAAATAGATGGACTTTAGTTTAAAAATTGAAATTATCTTCCTTGCATTCCTTAAAGATTCTTAGAATACACATAGCTTTACATCCATTCACCAACCAGGGATTTTTATGAAATTACGCACTCGACTGTTTAGTTTATTTATCGTTTTTGCCATTTTTCAAGCATGTAAAAATGAATCTGTAACGGCGCCAAATCCTGAATTAATAGGAAAAGTATTCAGATCATTTACAAAGGGAATTATTTCCTCCAAATCGCTTTTGAAATATGTTTTCCTTGAAGATATGGTTTCTGAAGAAATGGTTGGCAAACCTCTTGCCAAATCTCCGGTTTCATTGTCCCCGGCTAGTCCAGGGATTTCATACTGGGAAACTCCAAATACGCTTGTATTTAAACCAAATCAAAACTTAAAAAGTGGTAGTCAATATACAGCAACAGTCAATCTTGAATCTATACAACCATCACTGTCTAAAGAGCTGCCAAAACTAGTATATACCTTTCAAACCAGGGAAATATCTTTTACGGTATCTAAGCCATCATTTATCCTGAAGGCAGATCGCAATTTTCAACTCATCGGTGAAGTTCAAACTTCTGATGTATCTGATCCCCTATTGATAGAAAAGATATTAAATGCGCAACAAGATCAAAACAAGCTGGATATTTCCTGGGTCCATCATCCCGAATCAAATAGTAGCAACTATACTATTAATAATATAACCCGGGCAAAATCTTCACAGATATCAATTCATTGGGATGGTACTCCGCTCAATCTTAATAGCAAAGGTGATTATTTGATTCCAGCAATTGATCCAGATGTATTCAAACTTTTAGATGTGACTTTTGAAGCAGATCCTCAGGCTAGATGGGTTTCTTCATTTTCTGATAATCTTTTATCAAATCAAAACCTGGATGGTCTCATTACAGTTAAAGGAAAAGCGATTACACTTCGTCATGTGATTGAAGGGAACAATGTGTATTCTTATATCACCGGGCAGATCGATGGCGATATAACTCTTACATATTCTCCCGGGATCACTTCTTCCAATAACAAAAAGCTGACTGAGTCTACCTCCTGGGAAGTGAATGTACCCGGATCAAACCCTCAGGTCAGGTTTGTGGGAAAAGGAACTATCATACCCCAGGCAAATGATATCATACTACCATTTGAAGCGAAAGGACTAAAAGCAATTGATGTCGAAGTATTTAAAATCTTTGATAATAATATTCTTCAATTTTTACAATCCAACCAACTCGACGAATCCAATGATCTATACAGAGTAGGCAGATTGGTATCGCAGTCAAAAATTGAATTAAATACGATTTCATCTACAATCGGGACCAATACATGGAACCATTTTGCCATAGACTTGAATACCTTATTGAAAACAGATGCTAACGCCATTTACCAGGTGCGGATTGGTTTTAAACCTTCCTATACTTCGTTGACTTGTTTGTCTAAATACAAAGAATCGCCTCTTGAATCGGATGAATTAACCAGTTTTTATGAGGATAATTATTACGGTTCTGAAGGTTATTACGAGGATTATAAATGGGAAGACCGGGATGATCCTTGTAAACCCGCTTATTACAACCGGGATCAGTTCATTGCGAAGAATGTCCTGATATCTAATCTGGGCATCATCGGTAAAGTTTCCGACAAACAACTATTCGTTGCAGTGACCGATTTAAGAACTACTGAACCAATAGCAGGATGTTCAATAGATGTTTATGATTTTCAACTTCAGAAGATAGCAACCCTTACCACGGACGCTGAAGGTATAGTGCAACAAATGATTTCAGGCATTCCTTATGCGTTGATTGCAAATTATCAGGGATCCAAAGGCTATCTGCGTATGGCTGAAGGTCAGAACTTATCTATGAGTGCATTTGATATTGATGGCCAGCAAGTGAATAAAGGATTGAAAGGATTGATTTATGGAGAACGCGGAGTGTGGAGGCCAGGAGATAGTATTTATCTGAATTTCATTTTGAATGATAAGGAATTGAAACTACCGGCTAATCATCCTGTTAAACTGAATGTCTATGATGCACAAAACAAACTTGTCATTCAAAAGATCACTTCTCAATCTATCGGTCATATCTATTCATTTAATTTCAAGACATCCGCAGACGCACCTACCGGAAATTGGAGGGCATCTATCAAGGCAGGTGGGGCCGATTTTACTAAAACCCTGAAAATTGAAGCGATCAAGCCAAATCGATTAAAAATCAAATGGGATGCTGGTGAAGAGATTACTGCGGCACAAAATTCTATTAATTTGAATGCAACGTGGTTGACGGGATTACAGGCTTCAGGTTTATCGGCTAAAATAAATTCGAAATGGTCACCTTCTGCTACCGGTTTCCCGGCTTATAAGGATTATGAATTTCAGGATCCCGCCAGGATGAATAACGATCAAACGAATCTTACGTTGTTTGAAGGCCCGTTAGATGCTAGCGGTAATGCCAATGTCCCATTGAAAATTTCAAAAGATTTTAAGCCATCGGGCAAAATGAATCTTCGTTTTAATATTGAAGTTTCAGAACCGGGCGGAGATTTTAGTTCGCAGGTCCAATCATCTGTTTATCATCCCTACAAAAATTATGCAGGTGTAAAATTGCCTGCTGATCCATGGGGCTATAAGACGTTAAACCTGAATAATTCATCAACTATAAGTTTTGTCGACATCGATACGAAGGGTAAGTTTCAGGCAAACCGAAAACTATCGGTAGGGTTGTATGAATTGGAATGGAGATGGTGGTGGGAACAAAGGGACAATGCGGTAGCAGGTTTTAATTCATCCAATCATACCAAAGCAATACAAAAAGCTAATATCACTACCAATTCAAATGGCCTTGCAGAATGGAAAGTAAGTATAAATCATTGGGGCCGCTATTTAATAAGAGTATGTGATACGGAATCGGGCCATTGCAGTGGTGACTTTGCTTATGCGGGTTGGCCAGATGAAGGTAATGATCAAAACCATTTTGATATGGCCACCTTACTGAGATTGGGTACTAACAAGGAAAAATATCAATCTTCAGAAACTATTGAACTCAATGTTCCGGCGCCTGTGTTATCTAAAATGCTAGTTACACTCGAGAATGGAAGCAAAGTACTTGAAGCACACTGGGTCACCGTCGATAAATCACCTTTCATTTTTAAATTCCAGGCATCAGCCGCTATGGCTCCGGCAGTATATGCTCATGTCACACTCATTCAACCACATGGTTATTCTAATAATGATTTACCCATGAGAATGTATGGAGTGATTCCTATACCTATTGAAAACGGAACTGCTAAACTTAATCCTAAAATAACAAGCAATGACTCGTTTAAACCTGAACATTCAGAAACGATAGAAATATCAGAGTCAGGCGGGAATCCAATGGCGTACACGCTTGATATCATAGATGAAGGATTATTGGATATCACGAATTATAAAACCCCGGACCCTTACGCTGCATTTTATTCTAAAGAGGCATTGGGTGTCCGTACGTGGGATGTGTATGACCATGTGTTAGGTGCATATGGCGGTAAACTGGAAAGTATATTAAGTATCGGGGGGGATGAAGGATTAAATGGAAATGCTAAAAGCAATGCGGTAAGCCGGTTTAAATCTCCCGTAATACATCTTGGTCCATTTCAATTGAATAAAAATGAAAAGAAAAAACATTCGATCACTATTCGCAATTATGTCGGATCGGTTAAAATAATGGTCGTTGCGGCCGGAGATGATGCTTATGGTAATGCTGAAAAAGCAGTACCGGTTAAAAGCCCGATCATGATCTTACCCACGCTTCCAAGAATATTAAGTACCAATGAAACAATCAAACTCCCGGTGAATATATTCGTAACTGATCCTGCATTGACCCAGGGTACGGTCACCATAAAGGATAAAAACAATCAATTGAAATTTGATTCAAATTCAAAAAATACCACTTTCAACGGGGCAGGGGAGTACATGGAATATTTTGATTTTACTACCTCTGATTTACCCAATACAACTACTATTCAACTTGAAGCTAAATCAGGGAATCAAACTACAAGTCAGACCATTGAAATTGAAACCCGGAATCCGAATCCTTTCCTCACTGAAACTACAACGACAATTATAGAACCAGGTTCTTCAAAAAGCATTCCGTTCAAATCCCCGGAAGGTGTAAGCCGGAGTACCACTATGGTTGAAGTATCTAATTTTCAACCAATAAAATTGAATAGTTATCTCGACGAACTTATACAATATCCTTATGGATGCGCCGAACAAACCGTATCCGCTGCCTTTCCTCAATTGTACCTGGATCAGTTTACTACTATGAATGCAAACCAGATTCAACAAACTAAAATCAATATTGAAAAATGCATTTCTTTATTATCTAAATTTAATAAGTCGGATGGATCTTTCAGCCTTTGGCCCGGTACTTCCAGTGAGACCGATCTATGGGTTACCAGTTATATTGGGCATTTCATGTTAGAAGCTCAGAAAAAAGGGTATTTAGTTCAGGATTATTTGATTTCAGGATGGAAGACTTTTCAAAAACGAATGGCCAATCTTTATGATCCAGCCCAGAAATCATTGTACAAACCTAATCATGGTTTAGATCAGGCGTATAGATTGTATACATTGGCCTTGGCTGGTTCGCCGGATCTTGGGGCTATGAACCGATTAAAAGAGTATCCGGAGATTGGAATAAATGCCCGTTGGAGATTAGCTGCTGCATTCGCTCTTGCAGGGCAAAAAGAAGTAGCCAAAACAATGATGGTTGCCGTTCCAGATAAGACGGATTATGTAGAATCAGGTTACACATATGGTAGTCCCCTTCGTGATCAGGCTATGATCATGGAGACCTATCTTGAAGCAGGTGAAAAAGATAAAGCAGCAGGTATAGCTTTAGAAATTTCAAAACAACTTAATTCAGATCGTGAATACAATACACAGGCACTTGCTTATGCCTTACAGGTATTGGGTAAATTCCTTGGCAATAGCGATGCGAAAGAGGTTGCGTGGAGTTTTAAATATCAAACGAATGGAGAATCCAAACAGTCTGTAAATGCTATTACAGCTTCATTTCTTATTGATCCCAAAATCAGTAATGCCACCGGTAAATCAATTTCCATTGAAAATACTTCTTCTAAAATTATTTATGTAGTCACCAGCGTAAAAGGACAGCCAGCAAAAGATATCCAGGAAGATGCATCAAGTAATTTAAAACTCAGTGTATTATACCTCGATGACAATCATCAAAGTTTAAGTCCTGCGAGTCTGAATAAGGGGGATCATATTACCATAGAAGTCACTGTTCAAAATACCGGTGTTAAGTCTTATAATAACCTGGCCTTGACACAAATCCTGCCATCCGGCTGGGAAATTATCAATGAAAGAATTACGGATGACGTAGCAGGTGCTGACCATACATCCAATTTTAAATATCAGGATATCCGGGATGATAGAGTATTCACTTATTTTGGACTCAACCAACGACAATCGAAAACGATTAGTTTACATGCGAGAGCCAGCTACCAGGGGACGTATCATTTACCGGCTATTACTTGTGAAGATATGTATGATGTACTCTCCTATGCACGTATTAAGGGTAGTGAGACGGTGGTCAATTAATTTTTTTATTGTAATCATGTATGAACAATTCAAATTGCATCAATATTAGAATAGTACTTTGTTCAAATAAAATGAATTGTTTATTTCAGCCACTATGATCAGTAATCTTAAACTTCTTGATAATAAAAAGGTAATTGTCGTTGGCGGAGCAGGAAGTCTGGGACAGGCAGCAGTACAATTATTTGTTCTTCACAGTGCCAGCATCTTAGTGGCTGATGTGAATATTGAACAAAATTTATATAATCACAATGATGTTCATTACCTGAAAACAAATGTTATTGAAGAATCAGAGATGAACAAGACTATCGAATATGCTCATAATTTATGGGGGAAGATTGATGGTTTATATCATATTGCAGGTGGATCGGGCAGGAAATTTGGTGATGGTCCTCTGCATGAAATGACTATTGGAGGATGGAATCACACTTTATCATTGAATCTTACTTCCGTGATGATTTCTAACCGGGCAATAATTCAATACTGGTTAAAAAATAATTCTGCAGGTTCAATCGTAAACACCGGATCAGTGTTGGCTTCATCTCCGGCACCTCATTTTTTTTCTACACATGCCTATGCTGCAGCTAAGTCAGGTATTGAAGGTTTTTCTAAATCAATTGCATCTTATTATTCCGTTCAAAATATCCGTGTGAATGTTATTGCTCCAGGGTTAATTGCCACTCAAATGTCTTCAAGAGCTCAATCGGATACAGCCATATTAGATTATATTAAAATAAAACAGCCTCTTGACGGGGGTAGGATAGGGGTTCCCGTTGATTGTGCAGGTGCTGCGTTGTTTTTATTATCTGATTTGTCTTCTTTCATTACCGGTCAGGTAATTCATGTAGATGGCGGTTGGTCGTTGAATGAAGGACAATGGTAAACGAATGTCTCGAATGCTTCGAATAACGAATGACGATTTACGATTGACGATTGACGATTGACGAATGACGAATGACGATTGTCGATTGTCGATTGTCTCGAATCAAGGAGAAATTTTATCAATCTTTCGGACTTTCGGACTTTCTTCCTTTCAGACTTTCAGATTAATTTCATCAAAGCTACCCTTTCATATATTTAACAGGACTATTGGTATTGTAAAAGAAAAACGACCAGATATCAGTCTGTTCGTCTATGATTTTTGAGGTGGGTTTCCCTGCTCCATGTCCGGCATCTGTTTCAATCCTGATCAACACCGGATTTTGACCTTTATGATCAGCCTGTAGTGCAGCTGCAAACTTAAATGAATGGGCAGGCACCACACGATCATCATGATCCGCTGTTGTAACCATGGTGGACGGGTATTGAGTTCCACTTTTTAAATTATGAAGAGGTGAATATTTAATGAGGTATTTGAATTGTTCTACAGAATCGCTGGAACCATATTCAACAGCCCATGCATGTCCTATGGTAAACTTATGATATCTCAACATATCCATGACACCAACCGCCGGAAAAGCTACGGCAAACAAATCAGGTCGTTGCGTCATACAGGCTCCAACTAATAATCCTCCATTGGATCCTCCTGAAATGGCTAATTTTTCTTTGGATGTATATTTTTCCTGGATTAAGTATTCTGCTGCAGCTATAAAATCGTCGAATACATTTTGCTTTTTTTCATGCATTCCTGCTTTGTGCCAGTCTTCACCAAATTCACCTCCACCACGAAGATTGGGCATAGCATATACACCTCCGTTCTCCAGCAAAATAAGCCTGGATGCACTGAAGGATGGACTCAATGAAATATTGAACCCTCCATAGGCATATAAATAACATGGATTGGTACCATCTAATTTTAGACCTTTTTTGTACACTAAAAACATAGGAACCTGGGTACCATCTTTGCTTTTGTACCAAACTTGTTTTTGTTCAAAATCTGTGGGATTAAATTTTAAGTCAGGTTGAAAGAATAGTTTCGAACTGCCATCTTTTACCTGATATTCATAGATACTGCCCGGATCCGTAAATGAAGTATATTGGTAAAATAAAGAAGATTCATTTTCCTTACCTCCAAATCCACCGGCACTACCTATACCCGGTAACACGATTTCTTTTTTATTCGAACCATCATAATCATACTGATAAACTTTAGAAGAAGCATTTTCTAAATATTCAGTGAATAGTTTTTTTCCTCCGGTATTGGCATTACTTAATAGATTTTTAGATTCCGGTACAATCGTTTTCCAGTGTTCTTCTTCCGGATGTGCAGGGTCTATTTGTATAATTTTGATATTTGGTGCTTTAATATTAGTGGATACCAGGAATTGATCACCAATATTAGTAATGACGTTGCTCTCATTATCATACCCTTTAAACAACACCGTAAATTTTCCATTCATATCATTTACTTTTCTGAATGAAGTTTCAAAGCCAGATGTTCCTTTTGAAGCATATAAGATTAGATACTTGCCATCTTCAGTGACCCCTGCATTGTGATTCATTAACGGTTCATTCCTGTTTTCATATACTTTAATATCCTTTTCCTGCGTAGTACCCAATTTGTGATAAAATACGGAATGAAACTTATTGGCGTCTGATAGTTCCATACCTGGTCGGGGTTCAGGATATCTGCTGTAGTAAAAACCTTTATCATCCCAACTTGCACCACTAAATTTTACAAATTTGATCACTTCAGGTAGTTCATGATTGGTTGCTACCTCCCGGATATGAATTTCCTGCCAGTCTGATCCGGCATTTTGCCTAGCATAGGTGATATATTTATCATCCCTTGAAGATCCGAGTAGATTGATCGCTACCGTACCTTTTGCAGATAAGATATTGGGATCAATAAATACTTCAGATTTGTTTTCATGTCCTTTTTGCAGATAAATAACTGCCTGGTTTTGCAATCCATCATTTTTATAATAGAAATAATAATCACCAACTTTCCGCGGTGAAGTCATTTTAGTATAATTAAACAATTCTTCATATCGTTTCCGGATCTCTTTTCGATAAGGGATTTTAGATAGATATCCCGACGTCACTTCGTTTTGTTTTTTCACCCAATCTTCAACTTTAGCCGCAGTATCATCCTCCATCCAACGGTAAGGATCTGCTAATGAAGTTCCATGATAATTTTCAACCACATCATCCGTATCCGTCAACGGATAGGATACTGGAATAATAGGATTGGTAGAAGTGGAATGCATATCCTTGGAGTTTTTACAAGTTATTAAAGCAATCGATACGACGAAAGCAAGGAACAATGTGAATATTTTTGATTTCATCCTGATTGATTTAATTTAGTGGCCAAAATTAAAGAGTTATGGCTTATTTCGAAGAATCATTTATAAAGTACTTTAAATCGCTTAAAAAGAATAACAATAAAGAATGGTTTGACAAAAACAAAACACTCTATGAAAATAAAGTAAAAAAGCCCTTCGAACATCTTGTTGGTGATATCATTGCTAAAATGCAAAAACTGCATCCCGGGTTTCATTGCGAGATCAAGGATGCCATATTCAGGATCAACCGGGATGTACGGTTCAGCAATGATAAAACACCCTACAAAACCTATGTTTCAGCAGCGATCGTTCACGGGGGCCGTAAAAATATGGTGGATCCTGGATTGTATATTCAAATCACACAAGGTGGTTTGGAAATTGTAGGAGGTGTTTATATGCCTGATAAAGAACAATTGCATCGAATCAGATCTGCAGTTCAAACTCAACCAAAACAAGTGAAAAAACTTTCGGAGGATAAAAAGTTTACTAACCTCTTTGGGTCAATAAAAGGAGAAAAGAATAAAGTATTACCACCTGAATTTAAAGAGGCTGCCAAATCAGAACCACTGATCGCAAACAAACAGTTTTATTTTATGGCTTCATATACGGACGATAAGTTGATATTGGCAGATGATCTACTCACTTTCATAATGAAACATTATGAAACTGGAAGACCCTGGTCAGATTTTTTTACTGCCGCACTCAAAGCATAGTTTAGTTAAATTCTACGTGTTTTAAGCATACTTATAATATACTAAGCTTTAGGCGGGTGTATTGTTATTTAAGCAATGTAATTGTTATCAATTATTAACAAATTGTTGACCATATAGTAGGGGTCTGATTATCCATAGGTTTTTATTTTTGTAGCCTAATTTCAAATTCAATTTTTTTAAAATAACTTTATAAAACTAAACACTAATGAAAAAAGTTTTTTTCTTATTGGTTGTGGGCTTCGGTTTAATCGCAGCTTGCAAAAATGATAGCGCAGTACGGGATGAAGCAAGAGCAGCCGTAGAAGGTGCTACTCCTGCGACTACAGATCCAGCTGCTGCTAATCCTGCAGACCCAAATGCTGTTGCCGCTACCGTTCCATCCGGACCTACGACTACCATTCAATTTATGGAAGAAGAATTCAACTTCGGTTCTATTAAACAAGGTGAAGTAGTATCACACACTTTTAAATTTAAAAATACAGGTTCTGAACCTTTGATTATTACTGATGCTAAAGCTTCTTGCGGATGTACAGTTCCTAAAAAACCAAATGATCCTGTTGCTCCTGGTGAAACTGGAGAATTAGTTGTTGAATTCAACAGCGCTGGCAAATCTGGTGCACAAACCAAACAAGTTACTGTTACGGCTAATACCAATCCTCCTCAGTCTTTCATCCGTATTGTATCTGATATCAAAGCCGGCGATGCTCCTGCAGCAGGTGCCGCAGCTGGAAAACACTAATACTACAAATTACAATAAACCGAGTATCGGGCATTCTCGGATGTTCGACTTCAAAACGCAGGCCGGCTCACATAGAGTTGGCTTTTGTGTTTTTGGAATGAACCTAATATACTTAAAGGCGAGTTCCATGAATAATTCTTGCCAAAAAAACAGAACTATAAGATTCTAACTATTTTTACCTTTCAATGAAATCATATCTTTCCCTGATTAAATTCAGTCATAGCATTTTTGCATTGCCTTTCGCTATTATTGGAGCTTTATTAGGACATCGGGATGGTTATGACTTGAGCTTAATCTTATTTATCAAGATTATATTATGTATGGTACTGGCCCGCGGTGCGGCAATGGCGTTTAATCGTCTGGCAGATGAACGATATGATCGACTCAATCCCAGAACGGCCGGGCGTGAAATTCCATCGGGAGTTATTTCAAAACAAAATGCATTGTGGTTTGTAATCTTTTGTTGTGTTGCATTTGTCATGACTACTTTTTTTATTAACAGGATTTGTTTTTATTTATCACCTGTCGCATTAATTACAATTTTGGGATATAGTTTTACAAAAAGATGGACTGCGTTGTGTCATCTTATATTAGGATCCGGCTTGGCGTTGGCGCCAATTGGAAGTTATCTTGCTGTTACAGGAAAATTCTCTTTGATACCGGTATTGTTTTCAGGTGTTGTTTTTTATTGGGTTTCTGGATTTGATATTATTTATGCATTACAGGATGAAGATTTTGATAAGTCCCAGCGACTTCATTCAATCCCAGCTTGGTTAGGTAAAGAAAGAGCTTTAAAAGTGAGTAGGATTCTTCATTTGATCTGTGCATTGATTTTACTTTTTGTCAGCTGGCAATTGTATATTAAAGTGGATCTGAGATGGAGTTTCATGATTTGGGTGGCTGCAGCAATCTTTATTACTATGTTGGTATATCAACATACTATCGTTTCAGCGAAAGATCTTTCTAAAGTCAATTTGGCTTTTTTTACTACGAATGGACTTGCTAGTGTTATCTATGGTGCTTTACTTGGTTTAGCTCTATTAATATAGATAAATAGAAGATTCAAATAACGGTGTTTATCTGCTAGAGTGAGTCGGCTGCATTTTATCAAGTATTTCTTTCAACATGGTGAATGCTTTTTCAATGGTATCCATGTGCGTCCTGAATCCCAGGATGGCGCATCTGATCCAGACTTTTCCTTCAATAATTGTAGATGAAAAAAATACCCGCCCATCGGTTTGAATTGCATCCACTAATTTATTGTTGAATGCATTCTCATCACCTGTATTTGGGACATATCTGAATATGGTGACAGAAAGCATTGGCTTAGGCCCGGTTTCAAAACCCAGTAATTTGATTTGATTATAAAAATATTCAGTAAGCAATAATTTCTCTTCCAATGCTGCTTTGAAAGGGGCAAGACCGTGTAAATGTAAAGGCATCCACATCCTTGGCCCTCGAAAATGTTTGGTCAGTTCGGGAGACAGATCACATGGATTGTATTCATCGGCATTCACATCAAATGCATCCTTCATGTAATTAGCCCTGTAATGATGACTCTTCATCACAGCTTGCGGATCTTTAAATAATAAAGCACCTATGCCATAGGGTAAAAACAAACCTTTGTGTGGGTCTATGGCCAGGGAATCACTTCGTTCTATTCCTTTGAGTAGTGGTTTACATACATCAATCAAATTGAAAAACCCACCATACGCCCCATCAATATGAAACCAGATTTTGTTTTCTTCACAGATATCTGCAATCTTATCCAGCGGGTCAATGGTCCCTGTATCCGTGGTTCCTGCTGATGCTATGATGATGAAAGGCATTAATCCTTCTCTTAGATCATTTAATACTTGCGATCTTAATTTATCGGCATCCATTCTATATTGATCATCCATTGGAATGATCCTGGAGACAGCTTCATTTAAGCCTGCGATCCGGATTGCTTTATGTACACAGTGATGAATTTGTTCAGTAGTATAAATCACGGCAAGATGAAGATTGTGCCTGGTAAGATTGAATTTGTCCCGGGCACTTACTATCGCAGTAAGATTTGCAATAGATCCGCCTGAGGTAATATTACCGTGTGCCGAGGCAGGGTATCCCATCACCTCGCACATCCAGCGAATGAGTTGATTTTCCATTACTACAGCGCCGGGATTTGAAAAATAAATGCCGGCATACCGATTGCTCACGGCGGCCATCAAATCACCAAGACTACTGGCATAAATACCTCCACCCGGTATGTATCCGAGATGTCCACCGGATGCTGGATTTAATCCGAAATGATTTATCTCATTTTGAAATAAAGCTATTAAAGATTCAATAGGTTTTGGATCATCGGTAATGGTTAGTGATCGAAGTTCAGTTACGGTTCCTTTCCGGTAAGCAGGTCTTTCATCCATCGAATCCACGAACTCATTCAAATAATTGTTGCAGGATTCTATCCAGTGAGATCGGAGTGCAGGATCCGGTTCTAACTTTCGGGCCAGCCTCTCTAGTTCTTTCAATCGTTCTATCATGTTGATAAATATAGGGTTTAATTCTGCAGAGCAATACTCCGGAGAATGATATGAATAATATTAATTTTGAAGGTATATTTAATAAGCTAAAAAAATACGATTGATTCATGCGCATAGCCATATTTCCCGGATCTTTTGATCCTATTACGATTGGACATATTGATATTATTTATAAAGCATTGCCATTATTCGATAAATTTATCATTGCCATTGGAACGAATACTCAAAAAAAATCTTTATTTAGCCTGGAACAGCGGGAACAGTGGATTCGAGAAGAGTTTAAAAATGAAATGAAAATATCTGTTGACCATTTTGATGGGCTTACCGCTGAATATGCAAGTAAAATTTCGGCGCATTACCTGGTACGGGGACTAAGGAACGGAAGCGATTTTGATTATGAAAAAACAATATCTCAAGTCAACAAGGTTCTCAATAAAAACCTTGAAACTATATTTTTTATCAGCAGCCCCGAAGTAGCTCATATAAGCAGTACCATAGTGAGAGAGATTATTATCGGTGGTGGTGATGCAAGTCCTTTTATTCCCCAAGCAGTTAAATTAAATCGACCCTGAACCATGAGAGGTAACTATTTAATTCCAACCATAACTAATGAACCTGTATTATCCTACAAGCCAGGATCGCAGGAGAGAATGGATGTAAAAGCTGCCCTGGAAAAAGCGAAAGCTACTTCGGTGGAGATAAAAATGAATATAGGTGGTAACAAAATTGCTTATGGAAATCCTGTTCCCATGCATCCACCGCACGAACATCAGCATATACTTGGTTATCATAGTATGGGCACCCGTGCTCATGTCATTTCAGCGATCAATGCTGCCCGTAAAGCGAAATCATCCTGGGAAAATTTACCCTGGCATGATCGGGCAGCAATATTCCTCAAAGCAGCTGATCTGCTTTCTGGTCCATACAGACACAAAATGAATGCCGCAACTATGTTGTGCCAATCAAAAAATATCTATCAATCTGAAATAGATTCCGTCGCAGAATTGGCAGATTTCTGGAGATTTAATGTCCGGTATATGACCGAGATCTATGAAGTACAACCGAGTAGTTCTCCCGGAGTCTGGAATCAATTGGAATACCGTGCCCTGGAAGGTTTTATCGTCGCTATTACACCTTTTAATTTTACGGCGATTGCAGGTAATTTGCCATCTGCCCCTGCATTATTAGGTAATACCGTGATTTGGAAACCTGCTGAATCACAAATTTATTCTGCGGCTGTGATCATGGAAATATTAGAAGCAGCAGGACTACCCGAAGGAGTCATCAATATGATTACAGTAGATGGACCTACGCTTGGAGAAGTAGCGTTCAATCATCGCGAGTTTGCCGGATTACATTTTACAGGTAGCACGGCTGTCTTCCAAAATCTTTGGAAATCGATTGGGAATAATATTTCTAATTATGCCACATATCCAAGACTGGTAGGTGAGACAGGAGGCAAAGATTTTGTAATTGCACATCCTTCTGCAGATGCCAAAGCAGTCGCGGTCGCATTATCACGAGCTGCTTATGAATTCCAGGGACAAAAATGTTCTGCAGCATCAAGAGCATATCTTCCTAAATCTTTATGGAAGCAAATTAGCAATAATCTTTTAGCAGATATTGCAAGTATGAAAATGGGTTCACCGGAAGACTTTGGCAATTTTATCAATGCAGTAATCGATGAAAGAGCATTTGATAAAATTACAGGGTATATTAAAACTGCTAAAAGATCAAAACAAGCTTCTATTATTGCCGGCGGTAATTTTGATAAATCCATTGGTTATTTTATTGAACCTACAGTCATCCTTGCGAATCGACCCGATTATATCACGATGCGGGAAGAGATCTTTGGACCCGTACTTACTGTTTATGTATATGAAGACAATAAATTTGATGATGTTCTTAATCTGGTAGACAGCACATCACCCTATGCTCTGACCGGAGCGGTGTTTGCTCAGGATAAGAACGTGATAAAGCATACTGCACAACGACTCCAACATGCAGCAGGTAATTTTTATATTAATGATAAATGTACCGGGGCCGTTGTAGATCAGCAACCATTTGGAGGGGGACGTAGCAGTGGTACCAATGATAAAGCTGGTTCAGTACTTAATCTTTATCGCTGGGTATCTGCAAGAACCATAAAAGAGAATTTTAATCCACCGCATGATTATCGGTACCCTTTTCTTGAATGAGAAATTATTTGTTTTAAGAGACAAATGAATTGACTTGTTTTTTATGCATCTAAAATTATGAAAATATATACCCGGACAGGTGATGATGGAAAGACTTCTTTATACGGAGGAACCCGTTTGCCAAAACATCACATTCGCATCGAAGCTTATGGAAGCGTAGATGAATTAAATGCATGGATAGGTCTTATAAGAGATGAGCTTTCACTTGGCGCACAATATCATGCTTTAAAAGAAATACAGGATAGATTATTTACGATTGGTTCCAACCTGGCTTCAGATCCTGATCATGAAATGCCAACTCCGGATATCATAGCAACAGATATAGAATTTTTAGAAAAAGGTATTGATGAAATGACAGCGCTTTTACCACCGTTGAAACATTTCGTTTTGCCCGGAGGTCATAGAAGAGTAAGTGAAGCTCATATTGCCAGAACGGTTTGCCGTAGAGCAGAACGAAGAGTGATTGCTCTCAGTTTAGAACAAAAGGTAGAGCCCTTAATCATCATTTTTATCAATAGATTATCAGATTATTTATTTGTACTCAGCAGGTGGATTGCCAAAGAAGTGGATGCTGATGAAGTAAAATGGATTCCGCGAAAATCATGATGACAAACGGATTACTCCTCGACCTTGAAAAGAAAGATCTGGATATACTGAATGAATTCCAACCTATAGACTGGCCGGATATTACCGTTGCATTTTCATTTTATTATAATTCCTGGTATTGCCAACCTATGAAATTGGTTTTAAATCATGAAATCATAGGTATAGGAAATATCATTTTATTACATGATACAGCGTGGTTATCTCAAATTATAATCAAAGAGAGTTTTAGGAACCAGGGTTGGGGGAAATATATAACGGAAGGCCTTATCAACTTTTGCAGGCAAAAAGTAAAATCGATTTCTCTATTAGCTACACCCCTGGGATATCCGGTTTATGAAAAACTTGGATTCAAAACGCAGGGTATATATCATTTTTATAAAGGAAACTCTTTCAATGAACCGATTTCCAATACTGAAATCAAGGAGTATGATACGATGTGCCATTGTGATATTTTAGATATGGATAAAGAAGTCTCGGGTGAAATCAGGGCGAGAATTCTACAAGATCATTGGGCATCCTCCAAAGTAATTCTTAATCAAAACAAAGTGATCGCTTATTATCTTCCTGCTTTGGGAGAAGGGATGATTATCAGTAAGGATCCCGGATCAGGACTTGAATTAATAAAATTGCATTTAAATACCCGGGATAAAATTGTTTTTCCTATCGAAAATGAAATAGCAGCAGACTTTTTACTATCGCATGGTTTTAATCAATATCGTCAGGCACATAGAATGGTAATTGGTCAACCTATAGAATACAAACCAACATGGATATACAGTAGGATAGGGGGAAATCTCGGCTAAATCAGGAAGGTTGAAGTACTTTCTTTCTTGAAATGGACCACTGATAAATTCCAAACAATACAGCTCCGAATATCAGGTCACCTGCCAATGTATTCCAGAAATAAGGAATAGCAAATTCATAACAAGCAGTCAATCCAGTTATGGTCTGAGGCCATTGTTTGCTGTGCAGCCAAACACCATAATTTGATATCAGGAAAAAGATTAAGGATGACAGTATACTTGCAATAAATATAGAACTGAATTTAATCTTTCGGATAACTACGTTACCTATTAAGACCATAAGTAAAAAACCGCCATAAACATAAAGATCACCCATCCAGGTCCAACCCTGATAGTATTCAGGAAACATATGTTTGTACATCCCGTTATTCAAAAACAAATCCGACAGCCACAAAATAATCAATGGCAGAACATACGATATCCACGTTGGACGAAGCAATGCTCCTGCAAACATAGCTGTGGCTCCGACAGCTGTAAAATTTGGCGCATGAGGAATCATTCTACTCAGAATACCTGCTACTAACAGGCCGAGGATAAGATTGGATGAAAATATTTTTTTCACTTGAGGGATTGAATACTTTTTTGATAATATTTTATGTAAAATTACTTAAAAATTGAATATTTCTGATTCTAATGGATACGGACATTGAAAAAGCTACTCCGGATGATTTTGCTGAAATTCTGGAATTATACCACATTGCAACCTCGGTTCATAAGAAATTAGGTATTATTCAATGGGATGATGAATATCCATCTGGTGAAACGCTGAAAGAAAACCTGGAAAGTGAAGTGACCTGGGTTATTAAGGTAGGTGACAAAATAATAGCCACCGTTACACTGGACGAAGATCAGGATCCGCAGTATAAGGATATTCAGTGGGCATATCCTTCTTCTAACGTATTGGTAGTACACCGGGTCTGTATTGATCCCTCATTTCAAGGAAGGGGATTGGCAAAACGTTTGATGCTTTTTTCAGAAACATTTGCCCGTGAAAATAATTATGAGGTGATCCGGTTTGATGCATTTTTAGGTAATAATGCATCTCAGCGATTATATCGAAACATGGGTTATCATGAAGCGATAGGTTATTGTTATTATCATCCTGACATGATTATGTGCAATTGTTTTGAAAAGAGAGTATACTGAAGTTGTAAATCAATTCTTATACTTCAATGTCAATGAACAATCACTTCCTGTAAAGCACCTAAAAATTCCTCTTACAAGTGTATATTTGATCATATGAAGCATATATATTTATTCATTTTACTCTCAGGAATATTCCCATTTTTAACCGATGCTCAACCGGATCGCTGGCAGCAACGGGTTGACTATAAAATGGACATTGATTTTAATGTTTCTAATCACCAGTTTACAGGAACACAAAAGCTAATTTATTTTAATAATTCACCAGATACTTTAAAGCGATTGTTTTATCATCTTTATTTCAATACATTTCAACCTGGTAGTATCATGGATGTAAGGTCATTAAACTTACCTGATCCGGATGGAAGGGTTCGTGACAGAATATCAAAACTCCAGGAAAATGAAATCGGGTATCAACATATCTTGTCATTGAAACAGGATGGTATCCCCCTTCAATACACCATAGAGGGAACTATCCTTGAAGTCAGATTAAATAAGTGGATCAGACCGAAATCGAAAACTGTATTGGAAATGCAATTCCAGGCACAGGTACCTGTTCAAATCAGGCGAAGTGGTCGAAACAATAAAGAAGGAATCGCATATAGTATGAGTCAATGGTATCCAAAACTATGTGAATATGATTATCAGGGATGGCATGCTAATCCATATGTTGCAAGAGAATTTTATGGTGTTTGGGGTGACTTTGATGTCACGATTCATATGGATAAAAAGTATTTGATTGCTGCTGGCGGGTATATTCAAAACCCTAATGAAGTAGGATATGGTTATGAAAAAACCGGTGCTAAATTGAAATTACCATCTGGTGAAAAACTGACATGGCATTTCAAAGCACCCAATGTGCATGATTTTATGTGGGCTGCTGATCCGGAATATAAACATACCCGTCTGGTCAATGATGATGGAATAGAAATGAATTTCTTCTATCAGGAGAATGATAAAACAAAGGATACCTGGGCTCAACTGCCATCTATAATGAACCACGTATTTAAAATCGCAGACAAACATTTTGGCCAATATCCTTATTCTTATTTTGCTTTTGTTCAAGGAGGTGATGGAGGTATGGAATATCCGATGTCAACACTCATCATGGGAGAAGGTACTCTTACGGGTCTCGTAGGTGTGGCTACGCATGAAATGATGCATAGTTGGTATCAGGGGGTAATCGGTACTAATGAAAGTCTTTATGCCTGGATGGATGAAGGATTTACGAGTTATGCTGAAGATAAAATACTTGCAGAACTTAATACTTCAGGATCCACGGAGGACTATGCTACCAATGCGTATACCAGTGCATATCAGTCATATCTTAAACTGGCTATGAGTGGGCGGGAAGAGCCATTGAGTACACATGCTGATCATTTTAATTCAAATTATGCTTATTCAGTTGCAGCCTATTCAAAAGGAGAGGTTTTTTTACATCAACTGGAATATATCATAGGAAAACAAAATTTTGAGCAAGGCCTGTTGAATTATTTTAATACCTGGAAGTTTAAAGAACCTAATGTAAATGATCTGATCAGGGTATTTGAAAAAGCCAGTGGTTTGGAACTGGATTGGTATAAAGAATACTTTGTAAACGGTACCAAACAGATTGACTATTCTATTGATTCAGTATATGGTGATGCAACAAAATCATTCGTTCGACTTCGCAAGGTATCTCCATTCATCATGCCTATCGACCTTCTTGTCACTCAGGATGATGGAACAGAAACCATTGAATATATCCCTCTAGATCTGATGCGGGGAGAAAAAAAACAGGAATGGCCGGATAAAAAATTTAATCTACATCCTGACTGGACATGGGTTTATCCCACATATACCGTAGCCCTCAATATTCCTTTCTCTTATTTAAAAAGAATTGAAATAGATCCGTCGTTGAGATTAGCAGATATTCACAGGGAGAATGGAGTATGGGCAAGGTAACAGCGATCTCAGCACGATAAGATGATACTAATTTCACAAAGAGTTGAAATATCGTTCTGCATTATTTTATTAACTTGGATTAAAATTATTCGATTTTTTAAATTACAAGTTCAATGAAAAGTCTTCCTTCCTTTAAATATTTCACAATATTCATTTGGTGTATTGCTACGGTCTATTCAGTAGCTCAGAATACAATCTACAGGGATAAGATATTTCAGGATACGATATCGCCTGCTAATTTTTTAATTATCAATAGATGGACAAAGGACAAAGTCTTTTCGTATAAAAACTACCCTTATGTTTCAAAAGAAAGTAATGAAGGCTGGGCCCTTGAGGTCGTTGATGAATATAAATGGCTGGTGCGGTTTAAACACGAGGCTTCAGGCCTCTACATGAAATCCTACCTGGATTCAATGTATCTCGGATCCCTGGATAAAAAAGCAGATGAGGCTCTGTGGAGAATTGAAAAATATAATGACTATTATCGAATAGCTCATGTACTATCAGGCCTCTACCTGAATACGGAGACTAAAAAACTGAGTCTGAGTAAAACTTTGCCAGGATGGTTTTCAGGTCATTGGAGACTGGAACGCAAGGCTGTGTACTTCAATACAGCTGAGATTATAAATCGCTGGACGAATCATAAATTGCAGCTTTCGGAAATTTGGACCGGAGATTCCCTTGTAAACCTGGAGTACTGGGTGGTTGAAAACCTTTATGATTTGAATGCCACAGTCCATCTGAAGCATCTGGCTACAGGAAAGTATTTGAAATCATTCCAGGATTCTCTATATGCCGGAAATTTAGACAAAGCACAAGCTGATGCACAATGGATCATTGAACGCTATGGTGATTATTACCGGATAAAACACGAACCCACCGGACATTATCTCAATACGGAAACTGGAAGGTTAAGCGTAAGTGATGCTGTACCAACCTGGTTTTCCAACCAATGGAAGTTTGAATTGAAAAAGAAATAGAAACTAGTTTGTCCTATACATTCCTATACGTAGTACCTATAGCCAGCAAAACAAATCCAATTAATAACATTTCATAATTGTATTGAGACAAGGTATCGATGTGCATATAGTGAGCCAGCATGCCTAGACCACCAATAATGACAGCAAGAATCCACAACATCTTGTTGGGAGCACTGGGTAAGAATTTTGCCATATTTTTTTGTTATAATTTTAATTGAATAGAATGTCTGATTGAGGATAATGTAGACATCATGCTTGGATAGGTGCCAAATATAATCAATTAATGTTTGAAAAGGAAAATTTCAAAAAAGAGAGCAATCAGGTAGGAGGGTTTCAATTTTTAGTCTATTGTGGTAAACTGCATTTAAAGTCTACCCATTTATAGAATAAGTGAATCATTTTTAATTGACATTGCATTGATATAATTAATTTAATCCGGGTTAAACGACCCACCGGTTTTCCGTATTGAAGAATTTATCAGGTATAAAAAAGGGCTCCGTCTCTCTTACGGAAGCCCTTACCTAATCATACAAATCAGGGAAAATAAGTTCTTATAATTTAAATTAGTTTAAGTTTTTGCTTTAGTAAAAACATATACTAAAATTGGATTATTGTTTTTCCGGTCTTAAGCTACGGACAACTTTGCCTGCCTGCCACATTTCTGAGTTTCTGAGTTCCGCCAATTCAACTTCTAGTTTAGCTCTATAATCCGGTTGACTATTGCTGTCAATAGAACGTTGAGCTTCATCGCCACGCGCCACTGATGCATATAATTCTTTAAATACAGGTAGGGTAGCATCCCGGAATTTATTTTTCCAATCCAGAGCACCACGCTGAGCTGTTGTGCTACAGTTTGCATACATCCAATCCATTCCATTTTCTGCAACCAATGGCATAAGACTTTGGGTAAGCTCTTCTACTGATTCATTAAAAGCTTCTGAAGGTGAATGGCCATTGGCCCTGAGTACAGAATACTGTGCTTCGAAAATACCCTGGATAGCTCCCATCAATGTACCTCGCTCACCGGTAAGATCACTGAATACTTCTTTTTGGAAATTAGTTTCAAATAAATATCCGGATCCAATACCGATACCCAATGCAACAACTCTTTCTTTAGCTTTACCAGTAGCGTCCTGGAAGATTGCGTAACTTGAATTCAATCCCCGACCTTGTAAAAACATTCGCCGAAGACTGGTTCCGGAGCCTTTAGGGGCTACTAATATCACGTCAATATCAGCAGGCGGGATTATACCTGTTCGTTCTTTGTAGGTGATACCAAAGCCGTGTGAGAAATATAAAGCTTTGCCTGGAGTTAATAAGGGTTTGATCAATGGCCATGCTGCAATTTGGGCCGCATCTGAAAGTAAATATTGGACTATCGTGCCCTTTGTAGCAGCCTCTTCAATGCTGAATAAAGAAACACCGGGAACAAAACCATCCCGGATCGCTTTGTCCCAGGTAGGAGAGTTCTGTCTTTGACCAACGATCACATTGAAGCCATTGTCTTTAAGATTTAATGCCTGACCAGGTCCCTGAACACCATATCCAAGGATAGCTATTGTTTCATCTTTTAATACAGCACGAGCATGCTCGAGTGAAAATTCGTCGCGGGTGACTACATTCTCTTCCACACCGCCAAAGTTTAGTTTTGCCATTTAATAATTGATTTGTTATTTATGTAATTGGAAATTATTTATTCTTCAAGTTATTTCGGATTTCAGATTTCGGTCTAATTCGTCAATCGTCAAGCTATTTCGGATATCGGATTTCGGATTTCGTTTTAATTTGTCAATTGTCAATCGTCAATCGTCAATCGTCCCACTATTTCGGATTTCGGATCTCGGATTTCGGTCTAATTCGTCATTCTTAATTCGTAATTCGTCATTTGATCTCACATACTAAACACCTTCTCTCCCTGGTTTAAAAATTCATTTTCTGAAACATCTTCTCCGGGTTCATAATATTCAAATTGTTTGAGTTTTCTATGAAAACCATCACTGCTTTTAATGATAGCTATTCTGGCACTCCGCACAAATTCGATGAGTCCATAAGGTTCAAGTATTTTGATTAGTTTATCAGTTTCTTCCCGGTGCCCTGAGACGGAGAATACCGTATAATCTTTCCGGATCACAACGACCCTTGCGCCATATTGATTAAGAAGACGTTCTACTTTTACTTCTTCTGCAATGATATCCGTCGGTACTTTATACATAGCCAGCTCCTGCCACACGATTTCTTCATTGGTATTATAATATGCTTTTAGTACATCCACTTGTTTTTCTATTTGCCTGCAAAGTTTACGTACTACTTCTTCTGCTTCATTGATTACTATATTAAAGCGATGCACTGAATCGATTTCACTCGGAGAGGTATTAAGACTTTCGATATTTATTTTTCTTCGTGAAAAAATAATGGCTATTCTATTGAGAAGGCCTACCTGATTTTCAGTATAGACCGTAAGCGTATATTCCTGTTTAGACATAATCGTTGAATTAATAAATAAATAATTAAAGTTCCGCTTTACACAAAACGACTTCAGCTACTCCTCGTCCCTGTGGAACCATTGGAAAAACATTGTTTTCTTTCCCGACCATGACTTCCAGTAAAAAAGCACCTTTTGATTCAAGCATTTCTTTTAAAGTAGGTTGTATTTCTTCCCGTTTACTAATTGACTTACCCGGGATACGATATCCTTTGGCAACTTGTACATAATCAGGGCTGGTAATGTCTACGAAGCTATATCTATTGGCATGAAATAATTCCTGCCATTGTCTCACCATGCCAAGGAAATTATTGTTGAGAATTATAATTTTTACATCGATATCAAATTGCATGATAGTACCTAATTCCTGAATAGTCATCTGGATACCTCCATCCCCGATAATAGCGATCACTTGACGATGTGGTGCTCCATATTTAGCTCCGATAGCAGCTGGTAATGCAAATCCCATTGTGCCTAAACCTCCACTGGTAATATTACTTCTTGTTTCATTGTATTCCACATACCTGCAGGTAACCATTTGATGTTGCCCCACATCGGTAACCAGGATTGCATTGCCACCGGTGATGATATTAATCTGTTTAATGATTTCGCCCATAGTAAGCTCATCACTGGTAGGATTAAGTTCATCTTTGATTACCTTATCTATTTCTTTTTGTTTGCATTGGTCAAACTTTTTAAACCAATCCGGATAGGATTTATGATTGACTAAAGCCGTAAGCAAAGGAAGTGTCTCTTTACAATCTCCCCATACCGGAACTGTAGATTTTACGTTCTTGTCAATCTCAGATGGATCTATATCAAGATGAATGACTTTGGCCTGTTTAGCATATTTATCCAATCTACCTGTAACACGATCATCAAACCTCATACCGATCGCAATCAATACATCGCATTCATTGGTCAATAGGTTTGGACCATAATTTCCATGCATTCCAAGCATTCCAACAGCATTGGGATGATCTGTTGGTATAGCACTCATACCTAAAATAGTCCAGGCTGCAGGAATTCCGGATTTTTCAAGAAACTGGCTGAATTCTTTTTCTGCTCTTCCTAAGATGACTCCCTGTCCAAATATCACCAGCGGTTTTTCAGCCTGATTGATAAGGTCTGCTGCCTGTTGAATGTATTCTTTTCGTATGATTGGTTTTGGTCTGTAACTTCGGATATGTTTGCATTTGGTGTACCCAGCGTAATGGATCATTTGAAGCTGTGCATTCTTGGTAATATCAATCACTACAGGACCAGGACGTCCGGTCTTAGCAATAAAAAATGCTTTCGCCAGTATAGTTGGGATTTCTGCTGCATCCGTTACCTGGTAATTCCATTTGGTGATAGGACTGGTGATATTAATTACATCAGTCTCCTGGAAAGCATCCGTACCCAGAAGATGAGCAAACACTTGTCCTGTAATACAAACTAATGGTGTACTGTCAATCATAGCATCGGCCAAACCTGTTACTAAATTGGTTGCCCCCGGACCACTCGTGGCAAATACGACCCCGGTCTTCCCACTGGTCCGCGCATATCCCTGAGCAGCATGAATAGCACCTTGTTCATGCCTGACGAGAATATGAGTAAGCTGATCGTGATAATGCCATAAAGCATCATAGATAGGCATAATAGCTCCACCGGGATAGCCAAATATAATGTCTACGCTTTCGGCTAATAGGCATTTTAAAGTCACCTCAGAACCGGAGAGTGTAGTTTCAACCGGGCTTTCCTGGGTCTTTGTTTTTTCTTCCCTTGTCAAAGTAGACATATTAGTTTTTTTTGTAATATAAGGAATATTTTTTAGAATTCATCTGTCACACAACCTTCGCTGGCGGAGGATACTGTCATGGCATATTTTTTTAAAATTCCTGAACTTGCTCTTAATGGTGGTTTAGTCCATAATCTCCTGCGATCAGCCAGTTCTTCTTCCGATAAAAGCACATCCATTGAATTATTCTTAATATCCAAACGGATCGTATCACCATTTTTCACCAATGCTATCGTTCCTCCATCTTGAGCTTCCGGGGTGATATGCCCTATGACGAAGCCATGTGTACCGCCACTAAATCTTCCATCCGTAATCAGGGCAACCTTATCTCCTAAACCGGCACCCATCAAGGCACTGGTAGGTTTAAGCATTTCAGGCATACCTGGTGCCCCTTTAGGACCGCAATAGCGGATTACGATGACTTCACCACTGTTTATCTTTTTATCAATGATCGCATCATTCAAGTCTTGTTCTGAATCGAATACATGTGCGGGACCTTCAAACAACTCTCCTTCTTTTCCCGTGATTTTTGCTACAGCTCCTTCGGTAGCGAGATTACCATATAATATTTGTAAGTGGCCGGTCTTTTTTATAGGATTATTGAATGGTCTTATAATTTGTTGATCAATCGGTAAAGAAGGAACATCCACTAAATTTTCTGCTAAGGTTTTTCCTGTTACTGTCATACAATCTCCATGCAGTCTTCCGGCTTCAAGTAACATTTTCATCACAGCAGGGGTACCACCAATTTCATGGAGATCTTGCATCACATATTTTCCACTCGGTTTTAAATCAGCGAGAAAGGGTGTTTTATTACTAATATGTTGAAAATCATCTATAGTCAATTTAAGGCCTGATGCTTTGGCCATGGCAATGAGGTGAAGTACTGCATTGGTGGACCCGCCTAAAATCATGATCAGTGTGATCGCATTTTCAAATGACTTCTGAGTAAGAATATCACTTGGCTTGAGGTCCATTTTTATCAAATTAAAAATCGCAGCAGCTACCGTAGAACATTCCAGCTTTTTATTTGTCGATGCAGCAGGATTCGACGAATTGAATGGCAAGGCCATTCCTAATGCTTCTATTGCTGAAGACATCGTATTGGCAGTGTACATGCCACCACAAGCTCCAAAGGACGGAACTGCGCGATGAACCACTTCACGATAATCTTCTTCAGAAATTTTACCATTTACTTTTTGCCCTAAAGCTTCAAAAGCTGAAATCACATCCAGTTTATTGCCTTTATAATATCCCGGAGCAATCGTACCACCATAAACTAAAATTGAAGGCCTATCGAGCCTGCCCATAGCCATCATAGCGCCAGGCATATTTTTATCACAACCAACCACTGTCACCAGTCCGTCATACCACTGAGCCGAAACTACAGTCTCTATAGAGTCAGCGATGATATCCCGTGATGGTAAAGAATATCTCATTCCATCCGTCCCCATTGAAATCCCGTCACTCACACCGATAGTATGGAATATAAGGCCGAGCAGCCCCGTCTTATTTATTTCGTCACGAATGTCGGCTGCAATACCATTGAGATGCATATTACATGGATTCCCTTCCCATCCTGTACTGGCTATTCCTATCTGGGCCTTTTTCATATCAGCATCATCCAGCCCGATAGCATGTAACATAGCCTGTGCTGCAGGCTGTGAGGGATTTTGAGTTACTTGCTTACTATACTTGTTTAATTCCATTCTATATTTTTATGAATAGGTCAAATATTATTCTAAATAATGTAAGTTCAAAGGAAATCGACTCAGGAGGAGGCAAGATTTTTTCAGGTTCTACGATGGCAAATGGATATAACTAATCCAATGAATTCATAATAAAACGCTAAAATTCAAACGGTTAACCTCATTTTGAATAAGGAATTACTTGAATATTATACATTAAATCGAAAATGCATAACATCTCCGTCTTGTACGATATACTCTTTGCCCTGCACTAATAGCCGACCGGCTTCTTTAGCTGCTAATTCCGAACCATATTTAGTATAATCCTGATAACTGATGACTTCAGCACGGATAAAACCTTTTTCAAAATCTGTATGAATTACTCCGGCTGCTTTAGGAGCCGTATCACCAATATGGATCGTCCAGGCCCGTACCTCTTTTTCTCCTGCTGTGAAATAGGTGATAAGATCTAATAGTTTATAACAAGACCGGATGACTTTATTAACTCCGGGTTCTTCAAGTCCAATAGCTTCCAGATATTCCTTTCTTTCTTCTTTTGTCTCTAATTGAGCGATATCTGCTTCAATGGCTGCGCTGATGAGTATCACTTCAGCCTGGGCATGAGGTCCGGCGATTTTATTTTCAGCTTCTATAATTTGTTTTAATGCATTGGTATGTTTATTTCCGGATTGAACAGATGCTTCATCTACATTACAAACATAGACGATGGGTTTACCGGTTAATAAGAACAATTCATCTACTAAAGGTTGGTCTTTAGGTTCACACGAAAATAAACGTGCAGACTTACCTATTTCAAGATGTTTTTTTAACTCTAGAGCAATTTCAAGTTGGCGCACTTCATCTTTATTAGCGCCTTTGGTTTGTTTCTTTAACCGGTCAATTCTTTTATCCAGGGTTTCCATATCCTTGAATAAAAGCTCCATGTCAATAATTTCTTTATCTCTGACCGGATCTATGGAACCATCCACGTGAACTACATTGTCATCTTCAAAACACCTGACCACGTGAACAATTGCTTCTACTTCCCGGATCGTAGCGAGGAATTGATTACCAAGGCCTTCTCCCTGGCTGGCTCCTTTAATCAATCCGGCTATATCTACGATTTCGATTGTATTTGGAATTATCTTTAATGGCTTCACTAAGTTTGACAAAACATCAAGCCTTGGGTCGGGGACCACAATGATTCCTAAATTGGGATCTTTAGTTGCAAACGGATAATTAGCTGCCAGGGCTTTACCAGAAGTCAAGGCATTAAACAGGGTGGATTTTCCAACATTGGGCAAACCGACTATTCCTCCACGTAAGGGCATATTTTTTTATTTTGAGGTGCAAATGTACGTTTAAAGCCCGAAATCAGAGTCTGTTGGCCAGCTTTTGATATAGGATTAAAGTGAGTCTGGTATCAATTCAAAAATTAAGCATTAATTTGACTTATCATCATATAATAGTCATCCCAATATGATTTGTAATATTTCGACATCATGAACCATCTCTGCCACCTTTTTTTGTCTGGCGATGACCCCGGGGTGATGCTGGGTAATTTTGCAACGGATATGCTCAAACCTTCAGAACAACGATTAGTGCCGACAAGTATACAGAGCGGAATTAAACTTCATTTATTTATAGATCATACAATTGATACAGATCCTGTCTTTAAAGAATCTATTCAACTCATCAGAGCCACGCAAGGCAAATATGCCCCTGTAGTTGCGGATATATTTTATGATTTTTTAATGGTGCACCACTGGTCTGAGTTTTCAATCCTGGATTATTTTGCATTTAAACAGTTTGTATATGACACTCTTAAAAACAATTTGGATAATTCACTTCCTATTCCAGTGAAAGAACGAATGTTGAGAATGATCAATAATGATTTTTTATCTTCCTATATCAGCTTTGATTATATCCCGCATGCCTTCGGCTTCCTGAAGAAAAGGGCAAGATTTGAAAATCATTTCGATAATGCGCTACAGGATTTTAATCATCTTTTCCCTGAACTAAATGTCCAATTTTTAAAAGTACTTCCGATGATGATAAGCCGGGTAAAAGAATTCGGAATCAACCTTCAAAATTCAAGGTGATCGTAAATGCCCGTGAAAGAATTTTCTCTAGCACGGATGATTCAGAATTAGTGCCATTGTAAATCAGAATGTTCCCGATTCCCTGGGAAAATTTAATCTCCGGAGAGAAAATAAAGTAAGGGAAAAAAAACTGCATGCCTGCTCCAATCTCCGCTGCAAAATCATTAGGTGATAATTTGATTAAGGAACTAAATTTTTTGGTTCTGGATTTATTGGAAATATCATAGGAGTATTTAAGTCCACCTACAATAAAGACTTTCATGTCTTTATAAGGCAATGAAGTAAAACGAACATGCAGGGGTAATTCTAAAAAAGTAGATTCAATCCTGCGGTCTACTTCCGATACCCGGTCATTATACCTGATATTCCTGTTTGCAAAAGAAAAAGTAGGGACAAATCTGAAATCAAAATGATCTCCGAATTTTACATTGGTGATGATACCGACGGAAAATCCGGGATTTTTAATGGATTCAGTAACCAACAAGCTATCCTGTTTGATAAAATAATTGGAGCGGTATAATTTATAGGTAGACTGATTGTAACTTAATGCAAGTCCGAAATAGTAATTTTTTCCTGCAAATTGCCTGAAGTTATTACCTGCATATTTATCCTGACTTTGACCGATACTCCAGCTACACCATGAAGTGAGGAGAACGAATAAAATTACTTTTCTGCCAAATAAGCTGTACATATTCCTAAACTGAGGGGGTGAAGTTTTTTAAATGTAAATCCGGCTTCTTCCAATTTACCTGCAAATACCATACCGGCCGGAAAAGCTTGCATAGATTCATGCAAATAATGATATGCTTTAAAATCCATAGAAAAAACTTTTCCGATCACAGGCAATATATAACGGGAATAGACAAAGAATAATTGCTTCGCAGGGAATTTCTCCACTTTACTGAATTCAAGTACCATCAATGGTGATCCTGGTTGTAACACCCGAAATATTTCTTTAAGTCCCGTTTCTAGGTTTTCAAAATTACGGACGCCAAAAGCTACTGTGGCTCCATCAAAACTATTATCCGGGAATGGTAACGCTTCGGAATCAGCAGTTATAAATTCAATATGCTCTGTTTTCCTTTTCTTTTTTGCAATCTCCAGCATTTGACTTGAAATATCTACACCAGTAATTTTTAAAGGTTTGATTATCTGATGAGCCATGAATGCAAAATCACCGGTCCCTGTTGCAACATCCAATAATTGGTTCACCTGATAAGGGAGGATCATTTTCAATGCTTTTTTCCTCCATCCAATATCAATCCCCAATGATAAAAACCGGTTTAAAAAATCATAGGTCGGGGCAATGCTATCAAACATTTCCTTAACCTGTTGTTTTTTGGAGAGGTTATTTGAATAGGGTTTTATCATACTAAAAGGGCTTTCGGAATTCAAAAGTACTGCTACTAATCTCCTGCCAGAAATTAAGGTATTTCAATCAGGGTCAAAATTGCACTAATGATAGGTTAAATTATTGCAAATCAGGTTAATATAAATAGTCATTTCTTTTTAAATTATTACCTGAATGTGCAGTATTCTTATTAATTTTGCCTTCCTTTCAGAAAAGCACATGGCAACAGACAAAATCATACAGGTAAACATTGAAGACCAAATGAAAACGGCCTATATCGATTATTCGATGTCCGTCATCATTTCAAGAGCTCTACCAGATGTCAGAGATGGTTTAAAACCGGTGCAACGACGAGTATTATACGGCATGTCAGATTTGGGTTTAGATTATAATAAGCCATTTAAAAAAACAGCGCGTATAGTCGGTGAAGTATTAGGAAAGTATCATCCACATGGTGATTCATCGGTGTACGAAGCCATGGTGCGAATGGGTCAACCCTGGTCTTTGAGGTATCCATTGGTAGACAAACAAGGCAATTATGGGAGTATAGATGGTGATGGCCCGGCGGCTATGCGGTATACTGAAGGTAGGCTTACCAGGTTGAGCTCAGAAATGTTGGAAGACCTGGACAAAGACACGGTAGACTTCAGACCCAATTTTGACGATTCGTTGAATGAACCGACGGTAATGCCATCCACGGTGCCTAACTTATTATTGAATGGTGCTTCGGGAATTGCAGTAGGTATGGCTACCAATATGCCTCCACATAATATCACTGAAGTGGTAGATGGCATTATGGCACAGCTTGATAATCCGGAGATTACCATTGCTGAGTTGATGCAGTTTATTAAGGGACCAGATTTTCCTACCGGTGCGATTATATATGGAACTGAAGGAATAAAAGATGCCTATGAAACCGGCAGAGGTAGAGTCGTGCTTAGAGGAAAAACAGAAGTGGAAACGGTCCATGGTCACGAAGCCATCATAATTACAGAGATTCCATATCAATTGACCAAGTCGGCCCTAATCGCAAAAATCAATGAATTAAGACAAGATGAAAAAATAGAAGGCATTTATGATGTGCGCGACGAATCCGCCCGGGATGAACTTAAAATGCGATTGGTAGTTACTTTAAAAAAGGACGCAATTGCTCAAATTGTCTTAAACCAATTATATAAGTATACTCCACTTCAGAGTTCATTTGGAGTAAATAATATTGTTCTGGTTAATGGCAGACCTAAGTTGCTCAACATAAAGCAAATTATTGCAGAGTTTATCAAATTCAGACTGGAAGTCATCGTCAGACGGACCAATTACCTGCTTAGGAAAGCCCAGGAAAGATCGCATTTACTTGAAGGATTGCTTATTGCCATTGACCACTTAGATGAGGTGATTAAATTGATCCGGGAATCCGCTAATCCGGAGATAGCTAAAGATGCGTTGATAGCTCGTTTTACATTTAGTGAAATCCAGGCAAAAGGAATTCTGGCTCTGACCTTAAGACAATTGACAGGTCTTGAACGCGCCAAGCTCAAAGATGAATACGACGAACTGCAAAAAATGATCCAGCGATACAATGAGATCCTGGGTGATGTAAATGTGCAGAAAGGAATAATCAAAGATGAATTGCGAGTACTTGTTGAAAGGTATGGGGATGAACGAAGGACAGCGATTACTGTCAATGAAAGTGAGATTAATATCGAAGATATCATACCCAATGAAGAAGTAGTAATTACTATCTCACACCTGGGATATGTAAAAAGAACAAAAGTAACAGAGTATCGATCTCAGGGCCGCGGAGGCCGTGGTTCCAAAGGAAGTCATACCCGTGAAGAAGATTTTGTAGAGCATATGTTTACTGCGACTACACATGCTTATTTATTATTGTTTACTACCCTGGGTAAATGTTATTGGTTGAGGACTTATGAGATCCCGGAAGCAACCAAGACAGGTACAGGCAGAGCAATTCAGAATATAATTTCTCTTCCTCCTGATGATAAAGTAAGAGCATACATTTCGATAAAAGATCTTGGTGACCTGGAGTTTAGTAACAATCATTTTATAATGTTTTGTACTAAAAAGGGTGTTATCAAAAAGACTTTGCTTGAAGAATTCTCCCGACCGAGAAACTCGGGTATTAATGCAATCAGCATAAACCAGGGAGATCAATTATTAGAAGCCAGACTCACCAATGGAGTTAATGAAATTCTTATAGCCAATAAACAAGGCCGTGCCATTCGTTTTAATGAATCTAAAGTTAGAGCTATGGGTCGAAATGCTGCGGGAGTGTCTGGAATGGATCTGGATGAAGAAAATGATGAAGTAGTGGGAATGATTTGTGTGGATCCCGAAGACAAACAAGTGACTATCCTGGCTGTATCAGAACTAGGTAGTGGTAAAAGATCATTATTGGAAGATTATAGGGTTACCAACAGAGGTGGCAAAGGGGTAAAGACCATCAATATAACTGACAAAACAGGTACCCTTGTTTCCATTAAGTCAGTGACTGACCAGGAGGATCTAATGATCACCACGATGCAGGGGATCATCATAAGGATGGATGTTGCAGATCTCAGAGTTATGGGTAGAGCAACACAAGGTGTACGACTGATCAGGTTAGATGATACTGATGAAATAGCTGATGTAACCGTTATCGCAAAAGATCCTGATGTGCTAATAAAAGAATCAGATGGATCGGAAGGTATTGCTGAGACTCCTGATGTGGAAGGGACATCGCCAATCATTCCTGAATAATTTAATCTTAACACTATTTTTTTAAGTTTTAACTTTTTATCAACTTTACATGGTGGGACATCCCGTCTAATACATTAACAATCAAAAACTGTAAAATGAAAAAACTCTTCTTATTGACTTTATTGGCTGTGATAAATATCACATTTGGTTATGCGCAGGAAGATGCTGAAAAACTGGTTAAAAAAGCAGTGAAAGCCTTTAATGCATTTAATCTGGAACCCAATACAAAAGGAGCTTCTTTGGATGAAGCCAAAACAATCATAGATCAGGCCTTCCAGTCCGAAGCTATGAACTCTAATGTTGCCGCACTAATTGCTAAAGGGAAAATCTATGGTGGTTTTTCCACCAGAGATCAGACCCAAAAAATCCTTAATCCAACGTACAAAAGCACGATCACATTTCCTGCTTCATTTATTGCTTACGAAGCATTGAGCAAAGCATTGAGCATGAATCTAAAGAAATATGAAAAGGATGATGCACTTAAAGGTCTTCAGGGATTGACCGGTGATATCAACAATATGGGAAATGATCTGTACAACCAAGGCAAATATGAAGAAGCCTACAATCATTTTGCAGCCTGCCTGAATATACATGAGTTAATGAAAGCAAATGCACTGCCCAGCGTACTTGAAAAACCAGAAGACTATAATAACCAAATATTTATTATAGCTGCGGCAGCAATGAAAGCGAAAAAATTTACTGAAGCAAAAGCTTTTAACGATAAGCTGTTAGCGGCAAATTATCCGGATGGTGGTATTTATGAAAATCAATACGACCTGTTGATGAATGCAGGAGATATGAAAGGAGCTGAAGCAATACTCGAAGATGGTCTCAACAAAATGCCTGATGACGTAGGTCTTATGTTTAAACAGATAAATCACTATATCAAACAAGGCCGCCTTGAATCCTTAGTTGATAAACTGAAAAAAGCTATCGATAAAGAACCAGGCAACGTATCCCTCTACACCACGTTGGGAAATGTTTATGATAATCTATATCAAAGAGATAGTATGAGCCTGGGTAAAGACAGCAAAGGCAATTACAGTGTCATGGCGTCTATCGAATCTAATCCTAATTACAAAAATGCTGAGAATTACTTCATGTTGGCAACTACTAAGGACGCTAAAAATTCAGATGCACATTATGGCCTTGGTGCTTTCTATTACAATGTAGCTGCTAAAATGACTAATATATTGAATAAACTGGCTGATGATTATTCAAAAGAAGGTACTAAAAAGTATGATGCTATAAAAACAGAAGTGTTTGCTTTATTTGAAAAAAGCCTTCCTTCTTTCCGCTTGTCCGAGGCCCTTAATCCGAATGACAGGAACTGTTTAATAGCCTTAAAGGAAATTCATGCAAGGAAAAATGAATTTGACATCTCCAATGAATATAAGAAGAGATTGGAAGTGATCGAGGCAGGTGGAAAAAATGAAACCAGCTATAATAAAAATTAACAGGTCGCTTACCTAAAATATTTAATCTAAAGAGTGTGGTGAAATACTGCACTCTTTTTTTTGTTTTATGGCGGCAGCATAACTTTTTTTTCTCGATCGGGAGGGTAGGAATCTTCCTCTTTTAGGTTCTATTCAATCAAAAAAATTATTCAGATAGGCTGCTTCAAACTAAAAGTAAATTTATTTGTTTGAGACTTCGGTGCGACGAGTTTTTAAATGTATGTAATTGGATTAATTTTGCAGTAAACAGAAAAAAGAATGTTGGATTCAGCCATTGACTTATTGATTAGAAATAGCACGGAAGAATCACTCTGGGATAAAGTACAATCCAGTATGAGACTGACCGATGAAGACGCTTTGTATTTGTATGAACAAGCTGATCTTGGATTTACTGCGGCCCTGGCGGATTGGAAACGTGAACAAAAACACGGAAACAAAATTTATTTCAATAAAAACATTCACATTGAGCCTACTAATGTATGTATTTATACCTGCAAGTTTTGTTCTTATTCCAGGCTGATCAAAGAACGAAGTGAAGGTTGGGAATATACCAAAGATGATATGCTCAGAATACTGGCAGAGCATGTTCATAAAGGAATTACTGAAGTGCATATTGTCGGTGGAGTATTACCTCAGTATGATTTAAAATTTTATGTTGATTTATTTCAATCTATAAAACTTCTTTATCCTTATTTACATATCAAATCACTTACACCGGTTGAATTGTATTATATCATTAAGAAAGGAAAAGTAACTACGAAAGAAGGCTTATCCATGCTTAAAAATGCAGGTCTGGATTCTTTGCCGGGAGGGGGAGCAGAAATATTTGATGAAGAAGTACGTGAAATTATTTGCGCTGATAAGTGTGGGACTGATGACTGGCTCAATATTCACAAGGAATGGCATGCCCTGGGTGGAAGATCAAACGCTACGATGCTCTATGCTCATATCGAAAAATACCATCACCGCATAGATCATATGCGAAGACTTCGTGAACTGCAGGATGAAACAGGAGGATTTCAAACATTTATTCCTTTAAAATTCAGGAATAAGGATAATGAAATGTCTTATATCCGGGAGGGAACATCGCTGGAGGATATGAAAAATTATGCGGTGAGCCGACTGTACCTGGACAATTTTGATCACATTAAAAGTTACTGGCCCATGCTGGGAAGGGATATGGCTCAATTATCCTTAGCCTACGGTGTGGATGATCTGGATGGTACTATCGATGATTCTACTAAAATATATTCAATGGCAGGTTCAGAAGAGCAGAATCCGGCTATGACTACTGAAGATTTAGTGGAACTTATTCAAAAAGTTGGCAAAACTCCGGTAGAGCGTGATACCCTGTATAATATTATTCATCAATATACTGAACCATTAAAGACCAGCAGAATCAAAACCTATTTTTCATTACCAGTGATTAATAATTGATGAGCCAGATGATTAAAGTGGCGATTGTCAACTATCTCAATACGACGCCTTTCATATATGGCCTTAAACATGGCCCGCTGAATGAAAAAATTCAACTCATCGAATGTATTCCAGCAGAGTGTGCATCATTATATCAAAGCGGGATGGTAGATCTATCTTTAGTTCCGGTGGGAGCTATGAATCAGGATCTTGATCACCGGATCAGTGATTTTGGTATTGCCAGTGATGGTCCTGTGGCAAGTGTCTGTATCCTTTCAGAAGTCCCCCTTGATAAGATCACGTCAGTATATCTTGACTATCAGTCCAGGACTTCTATTTTACTGGCAAGATTATTATTCAACAAATTCTGGAAATTAAATCCGGTTTTTTTGAATGCTGAGGCGGGATATGAAACAGATATTAAAGGTAATAAAGCCGGAGTAGTAATTGGTGATCGTGCTCTTGCCCTTAAATCCAGGTATGCCTACGTTTTTGATCTAGGCCAGGCATGGAAAGAATACACCGCTTTGCCTTTTGTGTATGCAGTTTGGCTGCAAACCACAATTCTTTCTTCGGAATTCATTGAGCTTTTTAATCAGTCACTCGCATTTGGCGTGAATAGTATTTCAGCTATTCTAAAAGATCATACCCCAACTCAGCAAGAAATGCTGTCAAAGTATTTCAGTGAAAATATCCGTTATCTATTAACACCTGACTACGATCAGGGGCTTGATCGATTTTTATCTGAATCCCGGATTTATACTAAGCAAATGAATGCTGAACCGGAAAGAGCTAATAAGGAATCAGTTTAAATTATTTCCTATTTTCCAACAGTCTTAGCATTCCTTATTTTTTTTGACCGATTAATAATTTTTTCGATCAAATCTCCATCCAAGTCTGGCACTAAGAAACAACCCGGTATATAAATCAATATTATCCGATCCCGTACTGGTAAAAATTTTACTCCAGTCGAGTGATTGCGAAAATTGGTAATTCATAGAAGGAGACAGTGTAAGCAAATCGGATATCCCAAGGTCTATCCCCAATCCCAGTCTGCCAAAGTATACATTTTGCGAAGTAGTGACAGCGACTGCGCTATTGGAAAGTGTACTATGGGCTAAGCCAGGAGTAAGATTTACAAAAAATCCTTTTTTGAAGAATTGCCCTTGTTTGGAAAAAGTAGGGCACATACAATCATTATTAAAATCAAATGGATAAAACTGGAACACAGGAGCTAACTCAATGACTGTCCAGTTTAGTTTCCCCACTTTTTCATTGTTGATGGAGACACTTTCGTGTGCATATAAAGCATGAATAGCAGGTAAAAATTCAAGCCTGTACTTTTTCAACCTAAACCAATAATCAATGCCTGCTCCGACGAGCGTAGGAAAAAGTTTGGTGTTACTGGTAGCTTCCGCAATGCGGTTCTTAGGCCATGCATTAACTACTTTAACTCCAACCTGAGCAGTTGATGGGAACCAGGATAAAATTAAAAATAAACAAAAGTATTTGTACATAAGTGTCAATGATTTAACGCCAAAAAAAGATCCTGAATTGCATAGCTTAAGCCTTACTTTTGCACTAAATTATTACAAGATAGTGAGATCAAAGGGGCTTCAGCAAAATAAGGTGCATGTCATTACACTCGGATGTTCAAAAAATACCGTGGACAGTGAAAACCTAATTACTCAGCTAAAGCATAATAAGTTTGAAGTGGATCATGATGCATCTAAATCTTCAGCGAGTATTGTCATTATTAATACCTGTGGATTTATTGAAATGGCAAAAAAAGAATCCATCGATACGATCTTACAATATGCGGAGGCTAAGAATGACGGCAAGGTTGATCGCCTCCTGGTTACAGGCTGTCTTTCACAACGGTATCAGAATGATTTAAAGACGGAGATTCCGGAGGTAGACGGTTGGTTTGGAACTATGGATATGCCTTCTTTGCTGGCATCCCTGAAAGCTGATTACAAAAAAGAATTGATCGGAGAACGGTTAATCACAACGCCTTCTCATTTTGCATATATCAAGATCTCCGAAGGATGCAACAGGACCTGTAGTTTTTGTGCTATTCCATTGATGCGGGGCAAACATGTAAGTCGTACCATTGAATCTTTAGTACAGGAAGCAACTTTTCTTGCAGACCGTGGAGTTAAAGAGCTCATGTTGATAGCGCAGGAATTGACTTATTATGGATTGGATATTTATAAAAAAAGAATGTTGCCGGAATTATTAAATGCATTAAATAATGTACCCGGTATAGAATGGATCAGACTTCACTATGCTTATCCGAGTAAATTTCCATTAGCTATCCTCGATGCGATGGTTGATAATCCTAAAGTTTGTAAATACCTGGATTTACCACTGCAACATGCGAGTGACAGAATGCTTTTTGCAATGAAACGTCAAATAACTAAAGCTGAAACGGAAGAGTTAATAAATGCAATCCGGCTAAAAATTCCTGATATCACATTAAGGACGACTATGTTAGTAGGATTTCCGGGCGAAACGGAAGAGGATTTCAGGGAACTATGTGATTTTGTTATACAACACAGGTTCGATCGATTAGGAGTGTTTACATATTCCCATGAGGAAGATACGTCTGCATTTAATCTTACCGATGATGTGCCTGCCTCAGTCAAAATACAGCGCCAAAACAAACTGATGGAAATCCAACGTGAAATCTCCGCAGATAAAAATCAATCCCACCTTGGATCAACATACAAAGTGATTATAGACCGAAAAGAAAAAACAGGTTGGGTTGGTCGCTCACAATCCGATAGTCCGGAAGTGGATCAGGAAATTCATATACTAGATCCGAAAGCGAAATTACATGCTGGCCAATTCGTTCAGGTCATGATCGATGAGGCAGAAGATTACGATCTCATTGGTCATCTTATTCTATAAAAATGAATCTGTCTACTTCATTATTAGATAAAATCAAAAACCCATTTATTCAGGCTATAATCGTATTGATTTTGTTTTTGTTAGCCAATGGAGTAGTGGGATTATTAAATGCGAATGGATTTGAAGCCGAAGAAAGACTGCCATGGACCTTGGCGATTGCTTTCCTGTTATTATTCATGGTGTACAATGCGGTGATAGGATTATTGTCGAATAAAATAAAACGATATTGGCTGTATTCTATTTATTCCTTTGCAGGGCTTATGTTTACCAGTGCTTTTTTTGCACAAAAAATATCGGGAATCGTGATGGATGAAGCAGGTTCTTATCGATGGTTGTTTTTCGTTTTTTGCCCGGTTTATTTATTTTTTATAGTAATGGTTTCATTAATTAAAAAAATAGTTGAAATGGCAGAAAAAGACGATACCCGGTTTGATAAATCCAATCACAACCTGAATTAAACAGAGCATTTGGGTATGAAACACTTTATATTGATTTTCTTTTGCTTAAGTTCTATGCTGTTATCTGGTCAATCCGGTTATACAGGTAATTTTCAGGGTGTATTAAATGGAGATCCCACCCTCATCACATTAAAAGTAATGGACAACAAAGTCACGGGACTCTATAAGGAAACCCAAAATACCTATGATATCACCGGAGAAATAAGAAATGATTTGTTGTATGGCAAAATCATATTACCTGCTAATCAATTATTATTAGGAACCTTTGAAGCGGGATTAATTCCAACCGGGATACATATGGATATCACCTTACTTGAGGTGACGCAGGTGGCAGTTGATTTTATTCGTATGGCTTCTAACATAAATACTAATTCAAACTCAAGCTCAAATACAAATTCAAATTCAAACTCTAATGGAGTTTCGTCCAACGCAGATAATTATTCGAGAGATCCTAAAGTAGTAGGTAATTGGATAAAAGAGGAAATCATCAATTCAGGTGCCGGGACTAATGCAGCGGGATTTGCCCTGGTGTATTACTTAAAGTTTAATCCGGATGGTTCTTTTAGCCAGGAGAAGGGAAGTAGTGCAGGAGGTTCCAATTGGAGTGCAGGTTCCCAAAGAGAAACTGATGTTTCAGGGCAATGGTATACGAAAGAACAAATAATGTTTGTCCGTCCTCAGGGCCAAAAGGAATTTGTGAGATTGAATCAATATCTTTTTCATGAAGGTCACCTGGTATTCAAAACTCCTGAAGGAAAATATTTAATCTGGAATAGAAATTAAATATCGTAAACCAGGTAGTAGTTTTATTGAATTACTTTTAATTCTTTACCAACTTTAGTAAATGCAGCTACCGCTTTTTCGAGATGGCTTTGATCATGAGCTGCAGAGATTTGAACCCTGATCCTTGCTTTTCCTTTAGGTACTACCGGAAAGAAAAATCCGATTACATAAATCCCTTGTTTTAATAATTTAGCTGCGAATTCCTGGGCGACACTTGCTTCATACAACATGATCGGTACTATGGGATGAGTACCCGCCAGTATATCAAAACCGGCAGCAGTCATTTCTTTTCTGAAATATTGGGTATTGTGTTCTAATTTATCCCGTAAAGCGGTTGATTGGCTTAATAAATCCAATACCCGGATCGAGGCTCCGGTGATAGCCGGAGCTAACGTATTAGAAAACAAATAAGGCCTCGATCGTTGCCGTAATATTTCTATGATTTCAGTTTTAGCCGCGGTAAAACCACCACTCGCGCCACCAAGTGCTTTACCAAAAGTTCCGGTGATGATGTCAATGCGACCCATCACATTTCTATATTCATGTGTACCCCGTCCTGATTTACCTAAAAAACCGGTGGCATGACATTCATCAATCATCACCATGGCTCCATACTGATCAGACAGATTACATATGACATCGAGTTGTGCAATAGTGCCATCCATTGAAAATGCTCCATCCGTTACTATGAGTTTTCTTCGGTATGCTGTGGCAGATTTTAATTGTTCCTCCAGGTCATTCATGTCATTGTGTTTGTACCGGAGGCGATTTGCTTTACAAAGCCTTACACCATCGATGATACTGGCATGATTTAATTCATCAGAAATAATGACATCCTGTTCATTGAGTAGTGGTTCGAAAATTCCTCCATTGGCATCAAAGGCAGCCGCATATAAAATTGCATCTTCCTGTCCAAGGAATGAAGCGATCTTTTGTTCCAGTGTTTTATGAATGTCCTGGGTACCACAAATAAACCGCACAGAAGACATTCCATACCCATGAGTATCGATGGTTTCTTTTGCAGCCTTAATGACTTCGGGATGACTTGAAAGCCCTAAATAATTGTTTGCGCAAAAGTTGATTACTTCGCCTGCTTCTTTAGTTTTAATCAAAGCCCCCTGAGGACTGGTGATGATGCGTTCTTTTTTATAAAGATTGTTAGTCTGGAGTTGTTGAAGTTCAGATTGGAGGTCAGCTATAATTTGTTTATCCATGATAGAACAGGTTATTAATTAAAACTATATAAATCAGTAAGTATTTCTTTCATCAGGATCACGATTTAGGTTTTTTACTTTTAGATCCGGGATACTTTACATTATTCTCCAGCCACGTATCCATCTCATATAACGTATGCAGTATATTTTCTTTAGCAGCATAACCATGACTTTCATAAGGCAGCATCACTAACCGGGCCGTACCTCCATTCCCTTTAATGGCATTATACAATCGTTCACTTTGGATAGGAAATGTTCCAGAGTTATTATCTGCTTCTCCATGAATCAACAAGAGCGGTTCATTGATTTTATCTGCATGCATAAAAGGCGACATATTATTATACACGTCAGGTGCTTCCCAATACGATCGTTCTTCATTTTGAAAACCAAATGGGGTGAGTGTACGATTGTATGCACCGGATCTTGCAATACCGGCTTTAAACAAGTCACAATGCGCAAGCAAATTAGCTGTCATAAATGCACCATACGAATGTCCACCGATTCCGATTCGATTTCGATCGCCTACACCTAATTCTACTACTTTATTTACCGCAGCCTCTGCATTTTGGACTAATTGCTGTACATAGGTATCATTCGGTTCCGCATTTCCCACACCTACAATAGGCATTTCAGTTTGATCCATTACTGCATATCCTCTTAATACCCAAAAAAGCGGAGATCCAGAACTCACTCTTGTAAACATATATTTTGAACCCCGAACTTGTGCCGCATCAGACGCTGATTTAAATTCACGCGGATAAGCCCACATCATCACAGGCAACGGACCATCTTTAATTTTATCATATCCTTTTGGGGTGTATAATAATGCAGTTAGCTTTATTCCATCGGCTCTCGTGTATTGGATTTTTTCTTTTTTGACTCCCTCTAATTGAGGTTGTGGGTTTGGGAAATTGGTAAGCGCGGTAGGGTTGAGGCCTTTATAATTTCGAAGAAAATAATTTGGCTGATCAGTAAGCGATTCCCTGGATGTTATAAACGTACCGGCCAGGATATCTACTACCTGAATTGGATTTTCGTAATACGGCGCCAGGCACCTCCATAGTATATCCTGCTTTTTTGATTTAAAATCATATGAAGCGAGATAGGGCATATTGCCATCTTCCGATGCTCCCTGGCTTATTGTATAGATTTTTGATTTATATTGATCGGTCAGGACCACAGATCGTTTATAATCATTTTTAGTCATGACCAGGTTGCCGGGATCTTTATAAGCATCATCAGAAGAAAAATCGAATAATGTGTCCGCTTTAAGTGCGGGAATCAAAGGATTAAATTTTTTAATCACGGTTTGACGAGTTCCAAACATTCCCTCTTCTGCAATTGCCATCTGTTGATCGCACCAGGATATAGTCCGAAGTCTCAAACCTGATTTATATAGAGTTGCCGGATTGCCAGAAAATGGAGCCTCGAGTTGCAATAATGCATCTCGTTCTGACATTGTTTTTTTGGGATCTCCGCCATCTAATGCCTGTATCCAGGTTACAGTGGAAGGCTGATCATCTCTCCACTGAAATCCTCTCGGATTCTTCGATGTAGCGTCAAATCCCTTAGGTCTGACTTCATCGATAGGATTATCCACTAAGACACGTATGGATTTACCATTGAGATCTAAAACTTCTACCTGAGATGCAAACCTATAGTACGGGACTAAAAAGGAGAATGGTCTTTTTACCATCGATAATAAAAGATATCGATTATCAGGAGAGAGATCAAGACTGCTAATAATTCTATTCGTAGCTATTGGTTGATTTGTATTTTTTGAAATCTTTTCCAAATCACTGTTACAGTAAAATTCAAATTGTTTAGCATCATCACTATTTTTTAATAAATCCTGATAGGTAGCAGCAGGTGCTGCTACTCCTTCTGTCTCCTGAATCGTAGGACCTGATGGTATTGGATTAATGGTGGGTGGCATAGAAGACTTCCTGACCGTTTTGGCTAAAATTGTTTCATCATCAATCCATGCATACGGATTACCCAAGGTCGAGTTGATCGTAGCTTTACTCCATCTTGTTGCTACACGCGAACTTAAATCTATAACCCATAGTTGATTGCCATCTTCTCCCTGGTGTACGAAAGAAGCTTTTTTCTCCGATGGTGAAAAACGGACAAACGATATTTTAGGATTGGCAGGTATGCCAGAGATGGAATATTCGGATCCGGACTTTGAATTTTTTAATTTAATAGAAATGATAAAAGGGACTCTGCTTTGAGCATAGGCTTTTGGATTGATACGTATTCCGCCAATTTTTAATTCGGGCTGTGCAAGATCGGCTATCTCTAAAAATGGATTGCGTTGTAATAAGAGCATCCAGTCAGCTTTTTGTGTGAACATAACTGCCGGAGTAGGTGGTGCTGTCACCAGGTCAAGAATGTCTTTGGGCGGAACCTGGTAGGTAGTCGCATCCTGAGCCATCCCTTTTAAGACAATAAATAGTATAATCAGAAAAAAATGAATTCGTTTCATAAGTTTATTTTTATTAATTCAATTGGATGAATAAAAGAATATCAATGGCATTGGTATAATCACATTTAGTTGATTCAAATAGCAGTTATTGATTATACACAGGTTTTAAATGAAAAATCATATCCTCTGTCATTTTAGAAATATCGTATTTCTCATTCCAGCCCCAATCTATTCTTGCAGGACCATCGTCAATGCTCTCCGTCCACGAATCTGCTATCTGTTGTCTGAAGTCCACTTCATAATCAATTTTAAATTCAGGGATATGTTTCTTAATCTCCTGGTATAAAAGTTCCGGGCTAAGACTCAGCCCCGCCAGATTATAACTCGTACGTATAGAAATTTTGTCTTCTGGAGCTTCCATCAATTCAATCGTAGCGCGTATTGCGTCATCCATATAAAGCATAGGCAGGGTAGTACCGGCATTCAAATAACATGTATAGCTTGCAGATTTTAGAGCCTGGTGGAAAATATCTACAGCATAATCTGTAGTGCCTCCACCTGGATGACTTTGCCACCCGATAATCCCCGGATATCTGAGACTGCGTACATCCACTCCATATCGCTGATGATAATATTGACACCATAGTTCCCCTGCAAGTTTACTCATACCATAAACGGTGGAGGGCTCGGCTGCAGTGTGTTGTGGTGTTGCCACTTTTGGAGTAGTAGCACCGAATACAGCAATCGTGCTTGGAAAAAATACTTTATCCATTTGATATTGCTGCGCTAGTTCGAGGATGCTTAATTGCCCATTTAGATTTACGTTCCAGGTTTTTTTTGGATTCCATTCTCCATTGGCGCTAAGAATGGCTGCAAGGTGATAGACCTGGGTGACATGATGATCTTCTATCACTTCAGCCATACGTTGCACATTCAATATGTCCAGCATTTCAAACAAGCCACGCTCAACTTTTGGTTTCCTGATGTCCGTACAGAGAACTTTATCATCGCCATACTTTTCTCTTAGTGATGCAGCAAGTGCTGTTCCTACCTGGCCATTGGCTCCAGTTATTAAAATTTTAGTTGGTCGCATGCAGTAAAGTTATGAAGAATATAAGAGGATGGTGGACTCTGATTTAGGCATTCTGAATACTAAAAGTGAACTGAATACTTCCTGTCAAATATTTGTTTTCACATAGGTTCAGCAATTGAGTAATCCCAATTAAAAATCATCAACCTCCTGCCATTTTTGATTCTGATCTTTTCGGAATACTTTATACTCATGACCGTTGACGAGACATACCGAAGTGGTATTCAGAGCATGCTGATATCGAACTACCTGGGATATCCCGGCTGCATTTAATTTAATTTCAGGGGATTTACATTCGATGATCAGTGCAGGTTTAATGTATTGATCATAAACTATAATATCGCAACGTTTAATTTTTTTATCCAGGGTGATTTGTTTTTCTATGGCTATAGAGGAGATTGATATTTTTTTTTCGTTTACAAGGAAATGCACAAACAATTGCCTTACCATTTCTTCAGGAGTAAGGGATACCCATTTTTTCCGGATACTATCCCACACCTGAGTAATAGTATTAACCTTCCTGATTTTTAATTGGTGGACATTAGAAAGGATATCCAGTTGCATCCTTTATTGTTTGAATATTCCTCCGCTGACCTTTTTACCGTCTTTAAATTTTTCTTCAACCATGATCGTGCCGTCTTCGCGGTAAAACCGGTAAATACCATCCTGTACATCATCCTTCATTTCGGACGCTCGCTCAACTCCTCCCCGCATATAATACTTTTTAGCCCAACCATTTTTTTTTCCTCTTTTATATTCTATTTGTTCATCGAGGCTTCCAAAGATGTAATGGGTGTACAATCCCTCCAATACATCATCTTTATAACTGGCTTGTGTTTCAAGTTTATTGTCAAGACCAATCTTCACAAATGGGCCATTTTTCTTATCGTCGATATAATTAATAATGTTTAGTATAGCACCACCGGGACTATATTGAAACCAGGCACCATTTTTCTTTCCGTTCAACACAGTTCCTTCTATTATTTTATTTCCAAGACTATCATACTTCATCACTATTTTTTGATCACTGCCGGTCACATCAACCTGATCAAAAATCACCGGCTCAGATTTAGGAAGAATGCTCGGTATGTTTTTACACGATTGCAGTATCGACATCAAAAGGCAAAACACTATGAAGGTGGGAGGATTATTTTTTATAGAGAGTAGGTACATTATTTACTTATTAAATTTGTTCGGGAGTTTGCCCCTGATGTTTAATTACAAAAGCGATAAGTGTTTCAGGATTCATTTGCAACCTGGTTGCTCCATCATTAATATCCTCTCTGGATACCTGAGCAGCAAAAGTCTTATCCTTTAATCTTTTCAATACACCTTTTACTTCCATGCCTTCATATCCTCCGGGTCTCATCAAAGAATAAGCATGCACAAATCCAGATAACTCATCGAATGCGTATAACATTTTATCTAATTTCGACTGGGGTTCTACACCAAAGTGTAAAGGGCCATGCGAAGCAATTGCATGTAAAACTTCAGGATCAACATTTCTCGTTTCTAATTCTTCAATGATTTTTTGGCAATGTAATTCAGGCCATTGATCCCAATCTGCATCATGCAACCAACCTGTCATTTGCCATTTCCATTGATCCGCTTCAGATAAATGTTCTTCTTCAGCAGCCCAGCATTTCAGCAAGTATCCTACCTGAAACATATGAAGTCTGAGTTTTACATTGGGAACCCAACTAGTAAGCAAAGATTTTGCCTCTTCCCTGGAGAGCAAATTACCTTCATTGGAAGGGGAGCCGAATACTTGCTTTTTCAGGACTCTTGTCATGAAGTAAAATTAATGAAAAATGCCTGATAAAATAATGTTCAATTTTCAACTACCAATTTTCAATTTCAATCAGAGAAATCCCACTTAAAACCTGGTTGATGAATTAAATGATTGAATAATTAATACATTTATTTAAAAATACACACACTATGGAACAAAGAAAGTACAACCTTGAAGAACGCTTGATAAATTACACTTGCTCGATGATTGATATTGATGAAACCTTGCCCAATTCAAGAGCTGGAAATTATATTGCTGGACAGTTAATCAGGTCTTGTCATTCTCCAACTTTTAATTACGCTGAAGTTCAAGGAGCGGAATCCAGGAAAGACTTTATTCATAAAATGGCTATAGTTCTTAAGGAGTTGAAGGAATGTAGGGTAGCTTTAAAAATTATAATTAAGAAAAACTTGATCAATTATAGTTCGATTTCTGAAACCTCATTAGGAGAAACCGAAGAATTGATTGCAATTGTAGCCAAGAGCATCATTACGGCTGAAAGTAATAAAAGAATTTAATTTAAGATTCCGGTAGCAGATTTAGGAAAATTGACCATTGAAAATTGACCATTGAAAATTGACCATTGAAAATTGACCATTGAAAATTGCTCATTTTTAGTTCCTTACCAATAAAAAAGGCCGTGCCCCCCGACACGACCTTGAATGATTTACTGATACTAGGTTCAATAAATATGGCCCTAAAGGTAAGATATAATTTAAAATCTATAACCATTTCATAATGAGTATTTCATACTGCTTGTATTTGAGTATAAAACATTAACTAATAATAGATAGAGGTTACTTTCCAACTTTAATCAAAAAAAAAGGGCCGTGCCCCCCGACACGACCCTAAATAATTTATTGGATTTCTAGGTTCAATAAAATATTAGTTGAATATATATCTTCCACCAAGCTGGATCTGCCATACATCACCTAACCGGCTACCCGTGATAAGTGCTTTTTCAGGAAGAGCATTGTTGATTTCGGTAAAGCGATATACAGGTTGATTGTTAGCATTTTTACTTCGGAATTGTAACGGATTCGTAGTAGTAGTCACCGTACCAACTCCCCATTTATCATTAATCATATTTCCTGCATTGACTAAATCCAATCTGAATTGAAATGTATTCTTTCGACCTCCGATATACACATTAAAGTCCTGGGTAATACTTGCATCGAAGGTTGTAAGCCATGGCAATAAAGCTCCGTTTCTTTCTGAATAGGTACCCCTGTTTTCATTGAGATAAGGGCTGCTGGCAATAAATTTTTCTAAGGCTAGTTTCTGAGCATCAATGGTAATCGTCCGGGCTGTAGCTCCGGAACCTACTACATACTGTTCAAAATTAATTTCATCCACCGTCTTTGGAATATACATCAGGTCATTGAAACTGATTGCATCTCCATTCAGATCACCATTCGTTACATAAGTAAGCCGACCTTGATTACCCGCTTGGAAACCAAGATTAAATCCGGTAGCTCCCCATTTGTAATCAAACTTTTTATACAAACCGGCTATGATACGATGTCTTTGATCATTATCACTAAACGCTAATTGTTGAAGATTATTACCGTATCTACTAGGATTGCCCGTCCAGGAAGAAAATGCAATGGAACCTGCAGTCATTAAGTCTTTAGCTTCTGCGAAATTATAAGCAGCTGTGAAGTAAAAATTCTTTGAAAACTGTTTTTGAACCTGTGCAGTCAATGAATAGGTATATCCTTTATTGGTATTCGTCAATAAAGTAGCATCCGTAATTTTATCAACTATTCTCAAAGCATTCGTTTGGGCAGAGCCTGATAGACCTAATCCTGCAAAAATTGGCCTGTTATCCGGACCTGAATAATTGGCAGTTGATGGTTCAAGATTAGCATTGATATAATATACCTGATTAAGGTTTTTACTATAAATACCTTCCAATGTACCCACCATACCCAATGGCAGTTTCATATCAATTCCGATATTGGTCCTTAATAATTGAGGAAACTTGAAATTTGGATCAGTAACGGCAATACCATAAGATGACGGAGTAGTTGCATTTTCAGGAATATATTTAGTAACATCAGGAGAGAAGGGATAATTTTTGGTACCGTTGAAAGTAAATGATCCTGTAAGTAAGCCGTTATTACCGACCTGGTTAGATATCCATACAAATGCTGGACGACCGGAGAAAATTCCTGTTCCTCCACGAATCTGTAAAGAACGATCTCCTGTGACATCGAGATTAAATCCAATCCTCGGTGAGAATAATACTTTTGCAGATGGTAGCTTAGAGGTACTAAGTTTCAAAGGGGCACCGGCTGCATCTTTAAAAGTGAAAGATTCGACTTCAGGATTATTTAAAGCTGTCTTGCCAAATAACGGCATGTCAGCTCTTATTCCAAAAGTCAATTTTAAGCGATCATGTAATGCGTTTACCTGATCTTGTAGATATACCCCAGGTTGATATGCTTTGGTTGTAGCTGTTGGCAATGCATGACCAGCTAATGCAGAATAGGTCAATACATAACGGGAAGCGGTGATGGTCGCATCACCATTAGCAGCCTTATAAAAATCATCCAATGAATTATATACATACTGTCCATAATAGGTAGGTGTAAATGTATTGTCAAATTTAAATGCTTCGAAATTCACGCCAGCTGTAAATTTATGTCTTCCCTGGTACCAGGTAAGATCATCTTTAAATTGCCATGTGTCTGTATTCAGGATGTTATTAGGTGTAAATGGTTCATATCCGAAGGTAGTATATGTCGTATTATCCTTTAGAATATCAACTAATGGAAATACACCGCCTCTACTGCTTCGATAATCCCTGTTTGCAGTATATCCTAGCTGGATATTATTTGAAAACTTGGTACCCAGTACGGAATTCAATTCAATAATTCCTGAATAAAGGTCATTATTAATTACATAATTGGAATTTTGGAAATTAAGTGCAAATAAATTATTACTTCTATTTCCACTCACTACGCCACTATTACTCGCGGTTACATCCCTGTTTGATTTAAGGTAATTAAACCGGATACTCAATTGATTTCCCTTATTGATATTGTAATCAATTTTAGCTAAACCTTTTTTACTGGCTGTAACCAATGAATAATTTTCATATTCACCCGGATCATAGCTGAATTTTGTTTTCAAAAAAGTAGATAATGCATCAAGATCTGAAGCTAATACTCTGGTAACGGTGCTTCCGGTCGCACCACGGTTTGCATTATAAATAGTGGCAGGATCAGTCCTGTCTTCCTGCTCAAAGTTGACAAAATAAAATAATTTGTTTTTAATTAAAGCTCCTCCTAATCGTCCTCCTAATTGGGCTACATCAAATTTCGCCCTGTTGACGGCAAGTCCGGCAGCGGTTTTACCTACCAGGCTTTCGTTACGACCACTATAAAAAACTGAACCTTGTGTTTTGTTGGTACCGGACCTGGTCACGGCATTGACTCCGGCACCTGTAAATCCTCCTTGACGCACATCATAAGGAGCTATACTTACCTGAATTTCTTCGATAGCATCCAATGAAATAGGAGATGAGTTAGTTTGACCACCAGGGTTGCTGGCTAGACCAAAACTATTATTAAATAATGTACCATCAATAGTGAGGTTATTAAACCGGCTATCCTGGCCGGCGAAAGAAGTACCTGTACCTGCTGTAGAAGCTACTGAAGATGACCGGGATTGCGGTACAAACCTAAGGAAGTCACCAATGCTACGACTTATGGTTGGCATGGATTCCAGGACACCTTTTTTGATGTTTTGCCCGGCTCCAGTTCGTTCAGAACTCAATACCGTTCCTTTATCACTCGTCACGACTATTTCGTCAATGACTGCATTGGATTCCTTCATTTTGACATTAAATTGAAGTATCTCTCCCAGAGACATGGTGATTTCTTTTTCTACATAATCCCGGTATCCCACATACGATACGGTTATTGTGTATGGACCTCCAACTCTTACGCTGGAAATGTTGAATCGTCCATCTTCGCGGGTCGCAGTTCCATATTGAGAACCGGATGGTTCGTGGATCGCTAAAATAGTTGCACCAATGAGTGGCTCGCCATTTACATCTGTGATTAGGCCTGCAATTTCTGCAGAAGTAACACCCTGACTATTCATCAAAGTGGCAAATAAAGAAAACAACAGCATAGGCAGTGTCTTCCTAAGGAGAGAGCATAAGTTCTTCATATCTCAGTTTTAAAAATTTGATTTCGGGGCCAAATGTACGATAGCAAGGTTAAGAATATATGAAAGAATCAAAAAAAAATATATATAAATTTTGCATATATCAAACAAAAATGCCCAAATATTTTTTATTGAATTCCAGTTTCAAATATTGCATTTTTGTTCTTCCATTTCAATTGACCATAATCTCTGTCCATGAGTGCATTAGCTGAAGAAATAAAAAAGCTGCTTGAAGAGCACCATATTATCAAAAAGGCTGAATCCCGGCTCAAGGAACTTATTCCCGAAATTACAAGGTTGAAAAATGCATTGCGTCCATTGGAACTCAGTATGCAAAAAGAATTTGAAGACATTGAGGCATTAGAAAAAATTGGAATGAAAGCACTGTTCTACAAGGTATTGGGGAGCCAGGAGGAGCAAGTGGAAAAAGAACGTCAGGAATATCTCCAGGCATCCCTTAAATACGATCAGGCCAGGAAGTCGCTGGAACTACTAGAATTCGAATACAATATTCTTTCAAAAAAAACAGGCAGTTTATCTGCTATTGAACAGAGGCTTAATCAACTAAGCACAGAACAGGAAAAAGAAATCCTCAACATGCCTGGTGCTGCATCTCTGGAAATCAAAAAAATTTATAGTCAGATTGAATCACAACAACGAATAAAAATAGATATCAGCGAAGCTAATAAAGCAGGTGTGAAATCCCTGGAATGTATTGACGCCGTAATAGCTGGTTTGCAACAGGCTCATAACTGGGGGCAATGGGATATGAGTGGAAGGAATCCAATGAGTAACCATCTCAAATACACCGCTATAGATAAAGCTAAAGACTGGGCTTATGAGGCTAACCGCCAATTGAAAGTATTTGAAAAAGAGTTATTAGATGTCTATCATAATATTCCGGATGATTTCAAATTACAATTGGAATCATTCAACCGGTTTATTGATGTTTTCTTTGACAATTTGATCACGGATTGGATTATTCAGCAGAAGATCCATAATGCGTTGAATAATACGCTTACTATCAGGGATAAAGTTGTAAGAATGTTAAAGACTCTGGAGACCGAAGTTCCTAAAGTGGACAAAATAATTGAGGACCTTGAAATTCAGAAGAAAGAATATGTGCTCTCTGTACAATAGAGCAGGTTGGAAAGAGGAAATAGCTTGGTAAAATTAATCTCCTGTACCGCCTGATTTAGCAATATACTTATCGACATCCGTGGACTCCGGTGAAAGAGGAAACTGCTTTTTCAATTCATTAAATTCATTCAGGGCATTGCCGTTGTCTTTTTGATATAAATACAGCATACCAAGTTTTCTTATATAGTATGGAGTAAGCAATTCATTGTTGCCGGCAGCAATCGCTTTTTTATAGTTTGAAATAGCGTTGTCAAAATCTTTCTTTTCAGAATAGGCGTCGCCCAATGTACCAAAACGGGTAATAGGAGTAACTTCATCTTTAGGATTAAAATCCTTTAAATAATCTATTGCTGCATCAAATTGTCCAAGGTGGAGATAACAAAGTCCTGCATAATATTTAGCCAGGTTTGCGGTCTTGGTTCCACTGTAAGATTCAATGATGTCCAGAAAACCTGAATATCCTCCTCCTGGATTCGTAAGCGCCAGACGGAAAGAATCTTTTTCAAACTGTTGCTGGGCAAGCATCATTTGTTCTACAGACCGGGTTTGCCTTGGTTTTTGATATAATAAGTAATAAGCGAGGTAACCGGCTATCACCAATAATATACCACCCCCAATGATAGAAATCCTTTGTTGATTATGTTCAAAAAAGCTCTTGGTCTTTTGTTGTACTTCTACCAGATCGAGTAATTTTTCTTCCGATTTTTTAGTACTTGATTTTACTTTTGCCATGCTAGGTTTTAAAAAAATTTGCGCAAAGATAAATAAATTACTTAAGCTCACAAATCTTAAGCTTTAGATAAAAAATTAATTTATTAAGCCCTCATTATCAGGGCTCAAAATTCTATGATTCCAGGAAAGGATAATCTGTTTGTGTATAATTATCCGTATACAATTCTGAAGGAGCCGGAAAGGGTGATTCTTCAGCGAAACGAACAGCTTCATCCATTTCCAGTTTGATTTTGTCTTTAATGGTAAGGATTTCTTCTTCGGTGCAAATATTTTGACCTAAAATCCTTTCTTCCAACGTACTAATAGGGTCTTGTTCCATATAATGATGAAGCTCATCTTTACTTCTGTAGGATGCAGGGTCACTTACTGAATGTCCCTTGTATCGGTAAGTGAGGATTTCAAGGAAATAAGGTCCATGTCCGGCCCGGATATGAGCAGCAGCTTCAGTTAAGGCTTCATGAACAGCCTCTACATTCATTCCATCCACTTGTTTGGAAGGCATTTCAAATGCAGAACCAATCTTATATATATCGACTACATTACTGGTCCGCTCCACAGAAGTACCCATTGCATATCCATTATTCTCACAGATATATAGAACGGGAATTTTCCAGGTCATTGCCATATTGAAGGATTCAAAGACTATGCCTTGTCTGGCTGCTCCATCACCAAACATAGTAACACACAGTTGATCTGTACCTTTGTACTTTTCTGCAAAAGCAATACCCGTACCTATTCCTATTTGAGCGCCTACAATTCCATTACCTCCAAAAAACCGATGTTCTGTAGAGAAAAAATGCATGGATCCACCTTTACCTTTTACGCAGCCGTCTTTTTTTCCGAATAATTCCGCCATACAAGCAGATGGACTCAGTCCTCTCGATAAAGCTATGCCATGTTGACGATATCCGGTTACAAGAGCATCTCCTGGTCTGATAGCTGTAACCAGACCTCCTGCGATAGCTTCCTGTCCAATATATACATGGCAAAATCCCCTGATTTTCTGTTGGCTGTACATTAGCAAAGTACGCTCCTCAAACCGTCGTATCCTCAGCATAGTTTCATACCATTTCAGATACATGGATTTGTCATATTTTTTGACATCTAGACTCGCTGATTTTTCGATCACTTCCATGAGCAGGATTTTTGACAAAGATATAAACTATCAGGATTAATAATAAGGCTAAAATATTTGTTTTTTTTTGAAATTAAATTGGATTTTCAATTCTAAAATGTACAAAGCTTGATTAGGAGAATTACTCAGTTGCTTTTTAAATAATATTTGAATTGAATGGGTTTGAATTAATCGAAGTCGCTTTTCTCCCTGGTGTAATTTTATCCATATGGTGAACCATAGCAAAGAATTGTTAGGGCATAGTTTTGAGGCTATATGGTGCGATTTTATCATCCACACAGGTTCGATTATATTTATTGATCTTTGTTATACCATTTACATTTTTAATCATTCAGACTATCCGGCTCTCCACGCTCATATTAACCAATTTTAAAAACTACGAATACCAGAGTTTTAAATTTACTCCAGGGTTCAATCTTATATATGGACCAAATGGCAGTGGTAAAACAAACGTCCTTGATGCCATTCATTATCTGGCTTTGGTCAAGAGTCACTTCGTGCCACAAGACCGCATGGCTATCCGATCAGGCAATTCATTCTTCAGACTGGAAGGAATTTTTAATAATGACAACAAGGCTTACAAAGTCGTATTAAAATATCAGCATAAAAATAAAAAACTGGAATTTGATGATCAATCGATCACCCGTATCGCAGATCATATTGGCAAGGTAGGGTTAGTGATGATAGCTCCGGATGATCTTGAAATCATCGATGGTCTGAGTGCATTGAGAAGGAAGTATATGGATATCACTTTGGTACAAACCAATCACACCTATCTTACTAATCTTACTTTATATAAAAAGCTTTTGGATCAGCGAAATGCCTACCTGAAGCAGGTGCAACCTATAGATCCTTTATTTCTGCAGGTACTCAATGAAAAAATGGAATCTCCGGCGAATGCTTTGTTTCAATTCCGGCTGGCATTTGCTAAAGAGTTTATACCTTATTTCAATAAATACTATCATGCCATCAGTGGTGATAAAGAGCTGGTAGATATTCAATACGAATCTGACCTGGAGAAGGACTCCTTCCTGCATTTGCTGCAAGGGAGTTTATCCCAGGATTTGCGTACTCAATACACGAATAAAGGCTGCCACAAAGATGATTTACGGTTTATGATTAATGGCCTGGATGTAAAGTTTGTAGCATCACAGGGTCAGAAAAAAACGTTTCTTGTAAGTTTGTTTCTGGCTCAGGCAGATTATATGTCACATACCATGACCTCACCTCCACTCATTTTATTGGATGATGTTTTTGATAAACTCGATCCGGATCGTATGAAGCTGCTTGTGCGCACCCTTAAAACAATGGACGATACTCAGATCATCATGACAGACACCAACCAGGACAGAATCATGTCGATCATAAAGGATCTTCAAATCGATGGTAATTTTATTGATATTGAAAACCCGGATTTTAATGGGATTAAATAAAGTAAATTTGTCAAATGAAAAGGCATAATGATCTTCCTATTTCTGAAGTACTAAAGCAATGGACTCAGACTTCTAAATTCAAACCTAGCCTGATCCAACAAAAACTTGAAACGGAATGGGTCAATTGGGTGGGCAAGACGGTAGCAAAACATACTGAAAAAATTTCCGTCAGGGGACAGAAATTATATATTCAAATAAAATCCAGTACACTGAAATATGAAATGAATTTAGGGCGGGAGAGGTTATTGAATCTGATTCATCAAAAATTGGGTGAAAATTATTTTGATGAAATCATATTCAATTAGTTAAATTACTTTCATTTTTAGAGTTCAAACTATTAGAAGCATTATCAAACATTAATTTTGTAACATGAAAACAGTCTGCTTCATCAGACATGCTAAATCAAGTTGGGATCAAGCTGGTCTCGCTGACATCGACCGGCCGTTGAATCTCAGAGGTAAAACGACTGCTCCGGTAATGGCTAAACTAATTGCTGATAAAGGAATTACCCCTGATCTGATAATCACTTCCCCTGCAAAACGTGCAAGGCAGACTGCCAAATCTTTTAGAAAACAATTTGGTATCAAAAAAGAAGCTGTTCAGATAGAACCTACTATTTATGGTGGGGATGAACACCAGGTCATTGATATTCTAAGAAAATTACCAGATGAAAAATCCACGGTATTCCTGTTTGGGCACAATCCCACCATGAACTACCTGGCTGCTTTGTTTTCGAAAGAACGATTACATGTACCCACTTGTGGTATAATGATTCTGAATTTAAATATTGAGCGTTGGCAAGATATTAAAGCTGATCAGGATGCTCTGAAGGAATTTATTATTCCCAAAAATTTTATTCCGGAAGAAGGTGAAGATTAAACAGTGTTTACTTTTGGTTCTATTAACGGGAATTGCCTGCAACCGAAATGGACCAACGCTTACCAAAGCAAAGTATACAGATATTATTCTTGATCTTCAGGTAGCTGAGACTTTAATTCTTGCTTCATCGGTTAAAAATAAGGATAGCCTTCGAAATGCTATTCATCGAAGGATCTGTGAGATTTATGGATTTAAAGATGTAAAGGCACTTAAATCAAGCCTTGAACCACTGCAATCGGATCCGGAATTAATGTTGGAGATTACGAAGACAATGAGTAAACAACTGGATGCATTGGCGGATTCAGCAATAGTAAATCCTCCTCAATAAGGGTTGGGATAACTTAATAATAATTTAATATATTTCCTTATATTGATGTAAATTATTCATATTTAATTTACATTCTATTTATGCGTTTGTATTGTAAAATAAGATGGATCAAAAAAATAAAATACTGGTAGTAGATGATGAAGCAGATATCACTGAATTTCTGGCTTATAATCTCAGCCGTCATGGATATGATGTAAAAACGGCTTCTAATGCTGCTGATGCAATGCAGATTGCTAAATCCTTCAGACCTCAGGTCATGGTCCTGGATGTAATGATGCCGGGAAAGTCAGGTATAGATCTTTGCAGGGAAATAAGAAAAGATGCAGATCTTAAAGACACTATTATAGCGATGCTTACAGCGAGGCAGGAAGACCAGATTCAAATCGAGGCACTCAATGTTGGTGCAGATGATTACATCACCAAGCCATTAAAACCTTCTGTGTTTTTGAGTCGTATTCAGGCATTGCTTCGCCGTATTGATACAGAGAAATCACAATCATTGGTATTCACGGATTTAATCATTGATCCTGTATTATTTATTGTGACTGTAGATAAAAAACCAATCGACTTACCAAAAAAAGAATTTGAAATTTTATACCTGCTTGCTTCTAAGCCAGGTAAAGTCTTTAACCGGACAGAAATTCTAAATAAAATATGGGGTAGGGAAGTGATCGTAGGTGACCGGACCATTGATGTGCACATTAGAAAGCTGCGTGAGAAAATCGGAGAAAAATATGTTCATACAATCAAAGGTATTGGATATAAATTTGTCTTTTAAAAGACATGGATGGGTAAACTAACTCCCCGAAAAATAGCAGCCCTGGCGGGTTTGGTCATTCTTATAGCCGTTTATTTAAATTCATGGCTCTTCTCGTTATTGTTATTCAGCGAAAAAGAAATCATTATCCGTTTAATAGTAGCTATTGGTTCGGGCCTGGTAGCATATGTTTTTACCAGAAGAGTAATCAACACCTTTCTCGAAACAAAGATCAAACATATTTACCAATTGATTTTCCGACAGGATAATCCAAACTCCACGATGACTCCTCCGGATCCTGATCTTCCCTTGCTTAAAGAAGTGGAAGATGAAGTCTCCCTCTATCTTCGAAATCAAAAGCAGGAAATGAATACACTTCGGCATTTGGAAAAATACAGGCAGGATTACGTAGGCAATGTAGCTCATGAACTTAAAACTCCGATATTTAATATTCAAGGTTATGTATATACACTTAAAGATGGTGGAGCATTGGAAGACCCTTCTGTAAATAAACTGTACTTGCAAAAAGCTTCTGACAATATAGACCGGATGATTAAAATCATTGAAGATCTTGATTCTATTTATAAATTAGAATCAAGTCAACTTAAGCTTGAATGGGAAAATATTCAATTGGACTCCTTTATTGAGACTATGTTGGATGAATTAAAGCTGATGGCAAAGGAAAAATCAATAACGCTGTCCTATAGAAAAGAATTTGAAGAACCTGCGTGGGTAAAAGCAGATCCCGATTATCTCCGTCAAATATTTATAAACCTGATTGAAAATTCCATTAAGTATGGAAAATCTGGCGGAGAAACCAGTATCATTTTATTAGATCTGGAAACTAAAATCCTGATTGAAGTCAAGGATAATGGAGTCGGCATTGAATCTAAACATCTGCGCCATATCTTCGACAGGTTTTATAGAGTTGATGTGGCTAGATCCCGCCAAGCCGGAGGCAGTGGACTCGGTCTGTCAATCGTAAAACATATCATTGAAGCACATGATCAGAGTATCCAGGTAAGATCTAAGGCAGGTGTCGGTACTACGTTTAGTTTTACGCTAGATAAAATAGATCCATTGGAGTCAGACCAAAATGGATAGTACTTTTTTCTTCACTAAAAGAATTACAAAGGTTTGTTTGGAACTGCCACACTCGTCGAATCAGGCTGATTGATAATAGGAGAAAGCAAAGTAGTTGTTTCACCGGTTTTGAGATGTGATGTAATGATATCGCGGTATTTAAAGAACCCCGTTAATTCATCTTTTGGCATTGGATCAGGATCAGGGAAATTCTCTTTGAGATGATTGATTTGTTTTCCATTTTTCCAGAATCTAAAACATACATGTGGTCCTGTTGCCAATCCGGATTGACCGACATATCCAATAGTTTGACCCTGGCTTACTCTGGCTCCGGAATGAATGCCGCCTCCGAGCCTGGACATATGCAGGTATTGAGTTTCATACATTTTATCGTGTCTGATTTTTACATAAAGACCGTTCCCGCCTTTATGTTCAGCTGCTTCAATGGTACCGGCAGCAACGGCCCGGATAGGTGCACCATATCTCGCTGCATAATCCGTCCCGAGGTGTGGTCGTATGAAATGAAGAATTGGATGAAAACGATTTAAATTATATCTTGAAGAGATGTAGCCAATTTCAACCGGTGATTTTAAAAAAGATTTTTTGGTTGGAGATCCTTTCAGATCATAATATCCTTTTAGTTTTTCCGATTCATAATAGATAGCATAATATTCTTTGTTTTCATTTTTAAAATAGGCTCCTATAAGATTACCAACACTAACGACTTCTTTGCCTATAGATCTGGTTTCATAAATCAGTCGGAAGGAATCTCCATGTTGTACATGATAAAAATCAATCTGACTGCCAAGAGCATTTTCCATTAAAGAAATCAATTCAAGGGTTACGCCCTTATCCGCCATTGCATCCCACAAGGAAGATTCGATATGTCCCTGATCAAACTTGATTTCTGTTTTTATATCCCTGTTAATCAGTTTGGCATTTTGTTGATGGTCCAGGCTATAGACTACATAAGACCAGGCATTGGGTTCATAGACAAAATAACTTGGTTTACCACATACGGTATTAGAGATTACGGCGAATTTTTTTCCAACCTGAAGTTTAGTTACAGCAAAAATATTTTTTGCTTTTTCAGAAAGGGACATGATAGATTCATTATCTATTCCATAATTTAATAATAGCTTTCCTAGGAAATCATTTTTTAGAATCTTCCCTTCCTCGACAAAAAATAATGATTCATCAAAGCCAAATCTTATCGGAGCATCCACGCAGGCAATGGCTGCAGCGGGAGCTGGTGCGTTATTCTTTTTAAAACTATTGTAAGGAATAATAAAAAACGAGCAAAACAATATGAAACTTGCGAAGAGAAAAATGCTAAACCTTGGATTGGTCGTAGCAATGTAAGAAGATTGATCTTGACGATGAGTTATTTTCACGGTCAGTTGGTTATTGGATTAATAAATAAATTCGTTCTTTGACCAAGGTGATTTAGTCAATTGTCTTCCCGTGGCTAAAAGTATGCCAAATAAATTAAACCTAATATTTTTTAACATATCAAATTTTATTGTTATTTGCCTCATTGTGAATAATTTGACGAACTTCGCATCTCATGAATGTCTCTCCCTTTTATTGTCCGGAGACGATCAATCTTGGTGGCAGCTTGATCTCTTTAAAAAGGCCAATCGTCATGGGAGTAATAAATCTTACAGAAGATTCATTTTATTCTGAATCCAGAATTCTTGAACCTCAGCAGTTAATTCTTAAGGTGAATCAAATGAAAGCGGAAGGGGCATCCATTATTGACCTTGGCGCAATGTCGTCCAGACCGGGAGCAACTTTATTACCATTAAATGTTGAAATCGATCGATTGAGAAATGCCTGTGATATCATTAAAGATAATTGTCCGGATACGAATATTTCAATTGATACGTTTAGAGTGGATGTTTTAAACGAACTTGAGCCGGGCACATTTCATATGGTGAATGATATCAGTGGTGGTCAGATGAATGAAGAGATGTATTCATGGGTAGGTGCACGTCAGGTTCCATATGTCCTTATGCATATGAAAGGAACGCCGGAGACAATGCGTTCATTGGCTTCTTATGAAGATATAATCAAAGAGATGCTGGATTATTTCATTGAGCGGATTCCAAAACTATTAGCATGCGGTGTAAAGGATATACTCGTAGACCCCGGATTTGGATTCGCAAAAAATATTGACCATAATTTTTATTTGCTTAAACATATGCATGTCTTTCAGATGTTGGAATTTCCAATGATGGTCGGCTTATCCAGAAAGTCCATGATCTGGAAGACGCTCGATCAATCCCCGGGTGATGCACTCAATGGAACTACCGCATTACATATGCAGGCTTTAAATAAAGGAGCAAAGATTTTAAGGGTACATGATGTAAAAGAAGCTGAAGAGACTATCAAATTGTGGACTAAAATAAACGCATAGATTTTTATGACGGTCTTGACTAAAATTTACCTTAAAACCCTTTACCTTCCTCGAAGTTAAGGAAGTGATTGCATTATGATAACCCTGATCGAATAACCAATTGCATCCAAATTTTGTGTTGAACTATGTGATAACATGTCAGAAGATAACGGAAATAAATATATATCCACTTTAAAAGGCAAGATCCTGCGAAGGGTTTTATTATTCCTTGCCGTAGTGATATCACTGGGTGTGATTTTGACGCTATTGATTCAGGTTCCCGCGGTTCAAAATTATTTGAGAACGGAAGCTCAATCCTTCCTGGAAAATAAGCTTCAAAGAAAAGTATCTATAGGACATTTGCAATTAGAATGGTTGAGCAGGTTGGGATTAGACGAGGTATTGATTCTGGATGAAAAGCAAGACACCTCCATTTCGGCAGGTCACCTTACTGTCAGTATAGACATGAGCCTGATTTCATTGATAGAGGGCAAACTTGCAATCCATGATATTGGTCTCAGTGATGTTACGATCAAGGATATTAAATATGATCAGGATTCTTTAAGTTCTCTTTCATATATTATTCAAAAATTATTTCCACCCAAATCTGATAATTCAAAGCCCAGCTCTTCATCCATTAACCTCGATCTGGAAAATATCAATTTTCAAAACCTCCGCTTTAATCAATCGAATATTCATGCGCAGAATGTCATCCAGGTAAAGGATGGTGCTATACATGTACATCAAATAGATCTTTCTAAAAAAATAATTGATATCTCTGATGTGACCATTAATTCACCGGAAATATATCTCACGCGTTTAAAGCCCTCTGAGGATACGACCGGGTCATTTAACCTTTTTGGAGATACGTTGATTAATATTCTAATTGGAAATTTGGATATACTGCATGGACACTTCAGGATGGCGGGTTGGCCGGCTAACTCAATTGAAAATACAATTTTAAAAGAGGTCAATGACTTTAAAATTTCATTAGATAGTGTTCGTTTTAACCGGAATGGATTGACGCTGGGCATAGAAGAGATAAAGCTTATTAATGCTGAAAATTTTGGAGTCCACCATCTGCATGCCGAAAAGGTCTCTTTTAATGAACACCAGTTAAAATTGTGGGGCTACCAACTCGACACAAAGGAAAGTCACCTGGCAGATTCAATTACCTTATCCTATAAAAACCTGGAAGAGTTTAAAGAATTTAATGATAAGGTCCGATTTAATATTCAATTTAATAATTCATACATTTCAATGGATGAATTAACTCAATGGATCCCTTCTTTAGCAAAGAATGCATTCTTTACGAAGTATAAAAATCAAACAATTCAACTTGAGGGCAATTTAGGAGGTACCCTTAATGAATTCAGAAGTAACAGGATGTCCATTAAATTAGAAAAAGCTTTTGATTTCGATGGCAGGATAGATGTAAGTGATATTACTAAACCAGATGAATTGTTTTTATCCATGCGGATAAATGCTTTAAACACCCATTCCTCTGTGATTAAAGATCTGGTGAAAGGATTATCCAATCTTAAAAATTTTGATCACCTGGGGGATATAAATTTCCGGGGAAGTTTTGATGGAAGTTTTAAAGATTTTGTTGCTTATGGAGTAATGAAGACGGATGTAGGTTCTTCTAAAATGGATATGCGTTTAAAAACAACGAAAGATATTGATCAGGCTAAATACAGTGGTGAAATAGAACTCATAGATTTTAATCTTGGGAAATGGACAGGGAGTACTAAACTGGGTGTGATTTCCCTGCAGGCAACAGTAACAGATGGTTCTGGATTAAGAGCGGAATCTGCTTCGGCGAAATTTAAATCGGATATACGGAAACTTGAATATAATGGATATACTTATTCCAATATATTATTTGACGGAGTTTTAAACCGTAAATTGATTGATGGTACAGTGACCATAAAAGATGAAAATGCAAATCTTGACTTTGTTGGCAAAATTGATTTCACCAGTGAAATTCCTGCCTATGATTTTGAAGCTACTATCCGCAAACTGGATTTTCATGCGTTGAAATGGACTAATCAACCAGTATCTATCTCCGGAAATACAGACATTGCTCTGAAAGGAAAGTCACTCGAAGAACTTGCAGGTCAGATAAAACTTGAGCATTTTATTATTCAAAAGGATAGTACGATGACCTTGCTGGAGAACCTTGTATTGAATGCTACTACAGACCAACCCGGCATCCAGAAACTTAATTTGCAATCAGATTGGATCAGTGGTGAAATCAGCGGAAAATATACTCTTAAAGACATTTGGCCTTCTTTAAAAAATCAATTAAAGGTCCAGTTTCCGGATATAACAAAGAGTTTGAAATTGAACGAAATGCGTGCCGTAACATCAGACAGTACTACAGCGCAGGCTTTCCGCTACAGTTTCGTGTTTAAAGATATCAGAGGAATCAGTAATCTACTCGGACTAAAAATGAGTTCGGCCCAACCGTTTAAAATCGAAGGTGAATTAAATGAAAAGACTAAATACATTTTGACCACCTGGAACATTCCTGATTTTCAATTTAAAGATTTATCTATAACGAATGCCGTAGGACGAATGGAAGCAAAAGGGGCAATAGCTTTTGCCTCTTCGTATATTGACTCCACGATAAATAAAAACATTCACCTTCCGCGAATAATTCTCACTACAGATCTTTCAAATAACAAATTGAATTTTTCGATTAAGACACCCAAAGTAGGTAATGTCGTAAATAATGTTTCACTGAATGGATATATTGAATTAATAGATTCCACGTACCGGTTGCATTTTGCAAGTTCGCAGCTTTCTTTTCTGGATAGAAACTGGGATATATTACCTGATAATGAAATAGCGTTCAGGCCTGGATTTATTCAAACTAAAAGCCTTCGATTTGTCAGTGGAGATGAAAAGATTGAATTTACCAGTGTTGGAAACAGGGGATTGAAAGTAGAAATAGCAAATTTGTCTATTGACTGGGCCAATGCTTTTTTGAATATGAAGGCTTGGAATTTTTCCGGCAAAATCAATCTTAAAGCGGAAGCAACAGATGCCTTTGAATTGCAAGGGATCAAAGTAGCAGGTTTGATGGATTCCTTTTTTATTAATAAATTTTATTTTGGTTTGCTGGATATTAATGCCTATGCTCCCAATGTCAATCAACCGGTTAATATTAGTTTATCGATGCTCGATGGAACCAAACAATTATTAGGACAAGGGTTTTATGATATCAATGGTAACTTTTCTAAAGGGGTGAAAAATAATTACCAGTTTAAGTTTGTATTTAAAGATTATCCGCTCCGCATATTTGAGTTTTTAATCGATGATATCGTGGACAATACCGTAGGCAATATACAGGGGAACCTGGATATCAGCAGACTTAATGATAAACCCAATTTTTCAGGAAAGATTGCGATTAAAGACGGCGGGCTTAAGGTAAATTATCTGGGTACATCTTACAAGGTTGGTACACAAACTATACAGATCACGAATTCTATGATCGATGTCACGGGGGTTCAATTAAAAGATGAATTGGGCAATGATGGGACATTAAGTGGTGGTATTGTTCATGACCATTTTAAAGGGTTTAGTTTGAACGCCGGATTAAATTCGAATAGATTCTTAATACTTAAAACCACGAAAGAGCAGAATCCGGATTATTATGGAACGCTGGTAGGGAATATTAATGCAAGGTTTCATGGTGAGTTTAATGCTATTGATATCGACGTACAAGGTATCACAGCAAGGCCTTCTTTCTTAAACATTCCTGTAAGTCAGGCTACGGTAATTACATCTGAACGTATTGTTTCTTACAGACCCAGGACCAGTGTGACGGAATCCGATACTTCTAAACCAAAAAGATTATTAGCATCGAAAGGAATATCAGTAAGCATAGATCTATCGGTAAATAAAGATGCCGAAATTGCATTAATCTTTGATGAAAAAAAAGGAGATATTCTTAAAGGCACAGGAAATGGTGATTTGCAAATGAGATTCGGGCGAAATGGAGGCATCACTATGTATGGAAACTATGAAGTGGATCAGGGAGAATACTTATTTACCTTATTAGGAGTAGTTAATAAACCTTTTAAAATCAAACAAGGTGGAACGATCCGTTGGGATGGAGATCCGTTGGGGGCTCAGATCGATTTGGAAGCGGAGTATAAAGGATTAAGTTCAAGCCTCATCAATTTATTACCTGAATATGAAAGTACGCTGGGTAGCGCTGCACTACGAACGCAGGCATCCGTCGACCTAGGAATGCATTTATATGGTATACTTTTTAAGCCGGAGATAAGCTTCAGTATTGACATCCCTAATTTATCCGGCGATCTTAGAAGTATTGTCGACAATAAATTAAACTTACTTAAATCAGACCAAAATGCATTAAATCAGCAAGTGCTTGGCCTTATGGTCTGGGGAAGTTTTTTACCGCCCAATCAATTAGTAGCCTCCAGTGGAGTGCTTGGATCCACCATTAATAATCTTTCGCAATTTATCAGCAGTCAATTATCCTTATTGGTGGAAAATGCTTTAAAGGAATTGGTAGCTGATAATAGTGTGATCAGTGGTTTTGATTTTGATGTCAACTATTATAATAATTCAAATGTGGTCGACATCAATAATGCAACGGTGTTCGATGAATTTAATTTAAACCTGGCACCGAAATTTTTTGAAGACCGGTTGAGCGTGGGAGTAGGAGCTAATTTTGTCAATAGTTCTTTATTTGACCGGCTCATCACTCCGCATTTTGAAGTTGAATATGCAATAACAAAAGATAGACAACTTAAGATCAGAGCCTATGCCCGCAAAGATGAAATTAATCAAGGTCAGCTTAAAGATCGTATAGGCGGTGGTATCAGCTGGCGCAAAGAATTCGATTCATTAAAAGATTTTAAAAAACAATTGAAGAACGATCTGGAACAAAAACCAGTATTGGGACCATCATTGGAATGACGATTGACGATTGACGATTGAAGATTGACGATTGAAATTTTATTCGTCATTCGAATCATTCGAACTATTCGTCATTGCTATATCATTTCATTGCTTCCCATAACACTTCTACCGGATGTACTGCTTTCCGATTCGTTCCATCTGCTATCTGATGCCTGCAACTGG
>JBDTUE010000002.1:0-74947 GCA_040007895.1 Saprospiraceae bacterium
TCGATCCGTTCAGCCCGTAATTGCAAACTGCGAAGACCATTTCCTTTTCCTTTTTTTTGATCAGTAACAAACCCTTGCCCATTGTCCTCAATCATTAATTCATAATAATCAGGAGAGGTCATTTGAAGTTTTACATTGACTAAAGACGCTTTGCTGTGTTTGACTATATTATGTAATGTTTCTCTTGTGATGGCAAGTAAATTTCTCTTCACCAAACCAGCGATGTTACCATCATTAAAATCTTCTTTCATTTCAAAAACCACGGAAATACTAGTTCGCATCAGGTATTCATTACAAAGATTTCTGACCTGGGATTGTAAATCGCCAAAACTATCATTACCCGGACCAATAGAAAACACAAGGTCTCTTACCTGTTGGCTCACCTGGCTGAGGTCCTGGACCATTTGATCATAAAATCGGACATGTTCGGAATGATCCTGTGGATTAACCTTTGCCCACTGTGCAGCTAGCGATAGTTTGGTAAGGGTCGAACCTACTTCATCATGAATATCGTGTGCCACCTCTTGTCGCAATGTATGTTGAATGTTTGCATTCTCCAGCTTAAGCAATTTGTGATTTTGTTCTAATTCAAGAGCTGCCTTATCTTTAAGTTTGATCCTATGATTCATAGCCACAGCAAATAAAAAAAGTTGTGCAATAGTACCTAAGTCAACAATTAATTCGTCCAGGGGATTAGGTAATCTCCAGGATATAAGTTCACATAAAACGACGATCAGAGCTCCCCGGTTAATGATTTTTGCAACATAATCACGCTGAAAGGCTAACGTAACCCATAAGAAAATAGTAATCCCAATAGAAATTTTTTGAAGGGCGAAATAAAATAAAAGACTCTCCGATTGTCTTACGGTAATTAAGAAAAAAGTATCAACTGCCAAAGCAGTAAGTCCAAGTCCAATCAACCAGTATTTGGACAGGTCAAACCATTTACTTTTTTTATTCAATATTGCATTAATCAAAAATATGTAGACCAGTAGTTTTGCAATGACATTAAATACTTTCCAGTCAAACCACAGGTAACTTATTTCCATATAGGACGCAAATATCCAATTGGCTCCATCCAGAGATGGCAAATAAATACAGATGATATATAGGATATTCCACAAAAGATAACTCTGAGGGACCTGAACATACTGGATTAAATAAAAGATAAGAAGAGCTATATAAATTCCCGAAACCGACCAAAATAATATGATCAGGATCAAATTTTTCTGGTAATACAATGATTCATAAATTCTGGCATCAAAAAATTCCGGTAGATCCCATGAACCGAATCTATAATTTTGAATTCTGATCAATATTATTTTTTCTTTATTTGAAATTTGAAGTCCCATTCCATTTAAATCAGCAGTTTTGACAAACCCGGTCCTGTCAATTACCTTATTTGTATTTGAAACCCGCTCTGCCTGAATAATATTAAATTGATCATTAAATGTCCAGATGGAATCCCCTCCTAAACCATAACCCGATATAGCTAATGGATAAAGATTTGAATCAGGATAGTTAATGTGAATGGCTACCCAAAACTCATATTTGTCAGACTCCGTCAATCCAGGATAAGTTGCCTTGCTTTGATGTACAAATTCATTATTGACTAAAGCATGCAAAGCCTGAGATATAGTCGCCGAATTTTTTGGCACGATCCATACTTCAGAAAAACTATCAACTTTGAGTTTTTGAATCTCGGGTTTAAGGAATATTGATGCAACACCTTGTTGTAAAGTGTCTGCTGGAAGACTAAAACACTCAACTGGAAAACTTAAACAAATTTGAAAAATTAAAGCATAGCATAAATGGCCTGCCCATCTAAGTTTCGAGTACTCCACAGCCATTGTTCTTTAGGTTCACACCCCTAATTTATTTAATAATTTATGAAACAAACCACTATTTTTATTTTATTAAAATCTATAGTGTATGATATTTAACCTGATTTATCTTTTTATAACACTTGGAGCATTTTATTCTTCCACACCTCCAGTTGATCTGTCAAAAATTACACTTCCACCCGGGTTCAAAATAGAAATATATGCAGAAGACGTAAAGAATGCCAGGTCAATGGTTTTGTCTGCCTCCGGAACATTATTTGTTGGTACAAGGGAAGATAAAGTTTATGCTATCAAAGATCTTAATGGAGATTTTAAAGCTGATAAAATCTATACTATCGCGAAGGGATTGAATTCACCGAATGGGGTCGCACTTAAAGATGGTGATTTATATATCGGAGAAATCAACAGAATCACTAAAATAACGAATATCGAATCCAAACTCGACAATCCCGGTACACCTGAAGTAGTGTATGATAAGTATCCTGCAGAAAGCCATCATGGTTGGAAATATATTGCATTCGGTCCTGATGGTAAACTATATGTTCCGGTAGGAGCCCCTTGTAATATCTGTGAATCTAACGAAGAAATATTCGGAACGATCACCCGACTGGATGTTCAATCAAAGAAAATGGAAATAGTACAGAAAGGCATTCGGAATAGTGTTGGATTAGCCTGGCATCCCGACAACAAACAACTTTGGTTTACAGATAATGGGAGAGATTGGTTAGGCGATGATATTCCCGCCTGTGAACTAAATCACGCAACTAAGGATGGTCAGCACTTCGGTTATCCTTATTGTCACCAGGGGGATATTCCGGATCCTGAGTTTGGTACAAAGAAAAGTTGCACTGAATGCACTCCGCCTGCGCGAAATCTGCGAGCTCATGTGGCACCCTTAGGTCTGGAATTTTACCATGGGAAACAATTTCCTTCCATGTATTCCAAACAAATATTATTAGCTGAACACGGAAGTTGGAATAGAAAAATACCCCAGGGTTATAGAATTTCTTTGGTCAAAATGGATAAAAATCAAAATGTGACTTCTTATGAATCATTCGCAGAAGGATGGTTACAAAATGGTAAAGCATGGGGCAGACCTGTAGATCTTGAACATATGCCTGATGGCAGCATGTTAGTGTCTGATGATTTTGCGAATGTGATTTACAGGATTAGTTATAAAAAATGAGCTAAAATCTGGAAGATAGCAGGTATATCAAACTATCTTCCAAATCCTGGCTATGTATCTAATCTATTCTGAGTCCACCATAAGATAAAGTAGCCTTTATCATACCACCGGTATTCTCACTCTTACTATATCCTTTAACTGTCTTGGAACTACTTTTCTCTACAAGGTAGTTGGAAGTGAATTCATGCGTAGTCTTAATATCTGAATAGGAACCGCTCGCATCAAGACGATACGCAGCATTATGAGAATCAATACGGATATCGGTATAAGATGTTTTAAAATCCAGGCTTTGAAATTCAGGATCTAAATCTCTGATAATGATGTCGCCATAGGTACTGCTAAAACTGGATTTTTTACCCATTTTACCAATATCAAAATCAGAGTAATGACTATTGATAAAAGCTTCGTCTACTGATTTAAGTTGGATATCATCGTACCCGCTGCTGATATCGATAGAATTGATATGATCTGCTGTCAGTTCACTGTAAGCACTTTCGGATTTTATGGTACCTCCTTCCTTCATATGAATTTTCCCGTATTTAAAATCAAAATCGCCATTGGCCATGTTATTAAAATTAATATCGCCGTAACGCAGATGAATTTTACCATCTTTAAAACTACCGAGGTTGCCATCGGAATAAGCCAAATCAAGATTAAGGTCTGCATTCAATCCATCCATTCTCAGGTGTCCGTAGGATACTTTTATAGTTGCATCCCGATCGAGTTTATCTACAAATGCGTCGCCATATTTATGGGTAAGTTTCAGATATTGGTCCGCAGGCATATATACATCATAGTTAATTTTATAAGATGAATTATTGCTTCCACCCAGCCAGCTTTTCCAGTCCCACCAACTTTTGTTATTGTTTTCGATTGTCGTTTCTGCTTTTATATAATTGGCCGTAGAAGTAAAATTGATATTAATTTTTTCAAATATTTCATCCGCTTTTTCTTTGGAGGATGTATTCGCTATTATATTCACATCTATGGTCACTATGTGTTTGTCCCATGCATGGACTTTCGTAAAGCCATATTTATTAATAAGTTCTACGGTAGCATCCTTTGGCACATCATACTCTTTGTGATAATTTTTGGTAAAGTCACCATCACTGTCTGAGAATGGTAAAAAAAGCAATAAGAGACAGCTTTTATAAATGTAATGTATCATTGGTTGGTTTATTATTTGGTGAAGATGTTTTTTTATCAGATTCCTGAAGTTTATCTAAGATTTTATTTAGTACGTTAAGTTTTTGTTGATACTGTCTTATCATTTCCTGAACTAATAAATCCTGATCCTGGTCAGGGTTTTTGACGATTTCTAATTTTAATTCACTGGAAATCTGATCTATTTGGTTCAGATCATTCATGACAGATTCCGTGGGTTTGTATTGTTGCAATTCGGTCATCTTCGAATCAATCTGACCTGCAAAATAGGAGGAAGCCTCTCTGTATTCTTTACGGTCTGCGGGATCCTGAATGGCATAAGTAAAATCTCTTTTCTGTTGCATATAAACACCCATACCGGCTCCGGCACTTAAAAGAAGTAAGACAGCAGCTGCAACTTTCAACATCCTGGGTAAATAAAAAGTCAAACCTCTTTTAGTCACTCCGGGATTTATCCTGTGTTCGATGGCAGACCATGTCCTGGAAGGCGGAATATCCGTATCAAATTCCTCCCGGTGATCGTTGATAAATTTTCTTAGTTTGTCCTCGTTCATTTCTAATTCTTTTAGATTTCTTATTTGATTAATTCTTTCAATTTTACTCTTGCTCTGCTGTATTGTGATTTGGAGGTTTCTTCAGAGATGTTCAGTATTTCACCGATTTCCTGATGATCGTATCCTTCAAATAGATAAAGCGATAGCACTGTTCTATATCCATCAGGAAGCAAACTAACTGCCCTTTTTATTTTGACTACCCGCAGATCTTCATCATCGAAGTCATAGTGATGGTCAGGTTCTGGTTCAGGCTCCTGATTTTTCAATTCTACCCATTGTATCCTACGGCTCTTTAGCTTGTTGATACACCGATTAACCACGATACGCTTAATCCAGGCACCGAGGGTAGATTCATACCGATAAGATTGCAGATGAGAGAATACATCAACAAAAGATTCTTGCAGGACATCTTCTGCTTCTTCAGGCTGAGACATCATACGAAGGCAAATTGAATACATAGCGGCTGAGTACCGATCGTACAGTTTTGCCTGCGCTGAGCGAAGACCTGATAAGCTAGCTTCTACAAGAGCCCTCTCATCTGGTCTATCTCCCCATGAAGTAGTGGACATTTACAATTATAAAGAGGGTGAAGAATTCCGGGGGTTGCATCTGGCAGAAAAATATTATTTACACCGTATTAACTTTAAAATTTATTAGTTCAAACCTGCCGCAGGACTTTTTATTGTAAGGCTGCTCTGATCAATAGATTTTCATTTTACTAGGGTGAAAGAAAAATAGAATATCGAACTTTTTTATTCTTCTTCAGAATGATCACCCTTTGGAGGCTCATCTTTGACCCTTTTGTCCTGGACATGCTTATTCAAAAAAGCATTGATATCATCAATATTCAGATTACTTTTTAATTCACCGAATTGGTTGACTTTTATATCAAAGCCTTTGATTTCCTTGTGGACTTTATGCGGAGATTTGTTCTTTTTCATTATAATTCTTGTAAATAGCTAAAATAAGCAAAAAAAGGTTGATTATACTGCATTAATCTTGAGCAAAGGTCATGGTTTCGACCTGACCTTCCTGCGGAGTTAAATCGGATTGAATTCTTAAGAGGATTCATTATTGTGATGCAGTAATAGCATCCAAGATTCTGTTTAAACCCCCCTCACCTAATATTTCAAGCATTTGGAATACCGTAGGACCTTGCAGACTTCCACAAAGGCATAACCTGAATATAGGAAACACTTCACCTGGTTTAAGATTATGGAGCTTCATTTTTTCCTTTGCTTCAGGCTCCAGGTCAATCGCTTTAAAGGATTTTGAATCTTTTAATTCATTACAAAACGCGACTATTTGATCTTTCAATGCTGGTTTCCAATGTTTTTTAAAAGCATCCTGATCAATCGTAGCAGGTTCTTTAAACAAATATTCAGATTGAACCAGAATGTCCTTCAGGGTATGCACTCTCTCCTGATAGAGTAAAATAATCTGATCTAATTTTTCCTGACTGGCTACCCAGCCATTTAATTGAAGGATCGGCAATAATTTCTGTTTAATGAGGTCAGGAGACATCTTCCGTATATACTGTTGATTAAACCAAAGAGCCTTCTCTATGTCAAAGCGCGCTCCGCTTTTGTGTACTTTATGCAGATCAAATGCATCGGTCAACTCCTCCAGTGAAAAGATCTCTTGATCAGTACCTGGATTCCAACCTAAGAAAGCAAGAAAATTAATCAATGCTTCAGGTTCAAAACCATATTCTCTGAAGCCCTCAAAACTATCTTCCAGAGTCTCACCCTTCCAGGATAATGGGAATACAGGTATCCCAAATTTAGCTCCATCCCGTTTACTCAATTTGCCTTTTCCATCTGGTTTCATCAATAAGGGCAAATGAGCAAACTCCGGATGATGCCAATTAAATGCTTCATATAATAATAAGTGATGGGCTGTACTGCTCAACCACTCTTCACCGCGAATGACATGGGTGATCTCCATTAAATGATCATCAATCACATTAGCCATATGATAGGTAGGCATTCCATCTCCTTTGATTAATATTTTATCATCCAATTCCTTGCTATCAAAGGTTACCTCACCGCGTACAATGTCATTAAACGTGACTTCCTGATTGGGTTCTACTCTTAGCCTGATTACATACGGTAGTTTTTGTTCTTTGAATTCCTGGACTTGTTCAGCAGTGAGAGTGAGACTATTTTTCATGGTCATCCTTACTGAAGCATCATATTTGGGAGCTGGAACTCCTGCATCTGCGAGTCTTTTGCGCATATCCTCAAGATCAGTTTCTGTATCAAAAGCATAATATGCTTTACCACTATTAATAAGTTGAATCGCATGTTTCATGTAGATTTCTTTTCGCTCAGACTGCCTGTATGGCTCATGATTGCCTCCATATCCAATGCCTTCCGTCGGTTCAATCCCGCACCATTTCAATGATTCCCGGATATAAGCTTCAGCTCCTGGCACAAAACGGCCCTGATCTGTGTCTTCAATTCTGAGAATAAAGATTCCAGAATTTTTTTTGGCAAATAAGTAATTATATAGGGCAGTTCTTACACCTCCTATATGAAGGGCCCCTGTAGGGGATGGAGCGAAGCGGACACGCACAGACATAAAATGAATTATTGTTAAAAATATATATTAGAAAAATATTTAATATGAAAAACGAATTATACTTTTGTTATTTATTAAAATCGCCTTACAAGGCAACGACCGCACATTTCAGGTCGTTTACCTAAAGACATTTTATTTAACGACAAAGTATCCCATTTTCTCATGAACATATAAATGAAGGTTATGTATTTGATAAAGACTCCAAAATTAATCCAAAATTTTTTCCCCAATTTTATCTGGCAAGTACCAACCAGGGAAAAAATAGTGTTTCTCACCTTTGATGATGGTCCTATTCCTGAAGTGACTCCAATGGTTTTGGACGAACTGGCAAAATTTAAAGCTAAAGCTACATTTTTCTGTGTTGGAAATAATGTTCGTTTACATCCTGATATATTCTCAAGGATTCAGGAAGAAGGACATACGGTTGGCAATCATACCTTTAATCATATGAATGGCTGGCAGTCAGACAATCTTCCATATTTTCATGATGTCCGTCATTGCGCCAATCTCGTTCATTCCTCCTTATTCAGGCCACCCTTTGGAAGAATGAAACCGGCTCAAATTCAATTTTTACAACGTCACTACCGCATCATAATGTGGGATGTTTTAAGTGGAGATTTTGATCAGGAGATTACCAGAGAACAATGTCTGCGCAATGTTATAGACAATACTTCAGAAGGCAGTATCGTCGTTTTCCATGATAGTATAAAAGCAAAGAAAAATCTGAATTTTGCACTCCCCAGAGTCCTGGAACATTTTTCAAAGGAGGGTTATTCATTTCAGTGTCTGAGTCCGCATTCCATTCATCAGGGGATTTATACTAAACCTCATTCGACCATTGCTCTTTGTTGATTTTCAGTATCGGAATAGCTGATTTTTCCTTTCAAGAGTATTATCTTTTTGTAAAAACATTTTTCAATTTGTGAATGTTTTATTAATTCACAGGTCTCGCTAGACAGGGGCCAAATAATTTGTTACTTTAGCTTTACATGACAGAAGGTGGTTCTTTACAGACCGTACAGCAGCTAAGGCATTTGGAGCATCAGCTTTCCTTAAAGCAGATGCAAATTCAACGCCTGCTCAATATCACTCAGGCAATTAATAATAATATGTCTGGAGAGGATTTATTTGCTATGTACAGAGAATTCCTCCGTTTTGAAATGGGCATGTCTAAAGTATTGTTGCTGATCAAAGAAGATGATAGGTGGCAACTAGTAGTTCAATTTAACCTTGAATCAGCCTACGAGCAGGCCAACCTTATACCGCTTCTTCAAAAGCATCACTCACTATATACTATAAAGGAATCTGATGAAATCATTCTTCATGAGTTTGACATTGTAATCCCGGTCTATCATAATGATCAGGCAATTGCATATGCTTTGGTAACCGTTTCAGACAAAGAAGATTTGTATCATAAAATTCAATTTATTCAGACGATTACTAATATTATAGCGGTAGCCATTGAAAACAAAAGGTTGTTCAGAAACCAGGTGGAGCAGGAAAGGATGAGCAAAGAAATAGAACTTGCCCGGGAAGTTCAAAGTCTGCTTATTCCTCAAAACCTTCCCAAACAAAAAAATTTTGAAGTGTCTTCGATTTATCGGCCTCACTTCAATGTTGGGGGAGATTATTTTGATTGCCTTACGATTGATAGTAGTCGCTACCTGATCTGTTTGGCAGACATATCCGGCAAAGGGGTTTCTGCTGCTTTGTTGATGTCCAATCTACAGGCCAACCTCAGGCAGCTTTCTAAACAATACAAAGACCTTGAACAATTGGTAGCTCAATTGAATGAATCCATATATACCCTTACTAAAGGTGACCGCTTTTTTACTTTTTTTATAGCTGAAATCGATCCTGCCAAAGGCGAGATTCATTATATTAATTGTGGTCATATCTCACCGTTATTATTTACGGATGGTACGATGCATGCATTAAAAAAGGGTACTACAGTACTTGGAGCGTTTGACCGTTTGCCTTTTATGGAACATGGTTATTTCAAAGTTAAGCATCCATCGATGTTATTGATTTTTACCGATGGGCTTACTGATTTAGTTAATGCTGCCCATGAATATTTTGAAATCGAAAATATTGAAGACTTCGTTCACAGCTTTCATGAGGAGAGTGCTACCGAATTTAATCGACTTTTAATGGATGAACTGGAAAAATTTAAGGGTAACCAGACATTTCCGGACGATATTACCGTGCTTACCTGTAAAATTGATCCGAATCCTGTATCTTGACCCTTGTTTTGACAATGAAAAACAGGATAGTAGCCGGATTATTGGCAATTTTCGGGGGAGCATTTGGAGCTCACAAATTTTATCTTCGCAAGCCTGGTTCAGGCATTTTCTATGTATTTATGTTTATGGTATTCCTTAATGCCCGATTCCCGATCATGTTTATGATTGGATTATTTGAAGGCTTGAGATTACTCATGATGTCAGATCAGGAGTTTAATCGTAAATACAATGGTGGTATTCAACAACAGCAACAACAATCCTATGGTCGTGGTTTCCCCTGGCAACAACAACCTCAAGAAAGACCCCAGAATAATATGCCATGGAAAAACATACAAGTACCGGAAGCTTCTTTTCGAAGGAATGTATATAAAGAAAGTGGTCTGAGGAAATACAAAGAATTTGATCTTGAAGGTGCTATAGAGGATTTTCAAAAATCTCTGCAGATGGAACCAAGGGATGTTGCAACCCACTTCAATATCGCTTGCGCATATTCTCTGACGGAACAAGGTGATAAATCATATCAACATATAGTTAAAGCAGTCGAGTATGGTTTTAATGATTTTGAAAAACTAAATAATCACGATGATCTTGCTTATGATCGCATCCAGGCTCAATGGGACGACTTCAAAGCAAGTGGTTATCGATCATTTAAACCGTTTGAAAAAACAGCTTTCGAACCAGTGAAACCTGAACCCCAAAATGATTTATTGCTGGATCAATTGAATAAACTTAATGAATTGAAACAAAAGGGACTGATTTCTGACGCTGAATATGTAGTGGAAAAAAGACGATTGGAGTAAATTAAATAACAAAAAATTAAGTTACCTGATCATATCGATAGCGTCGGAATAGTATACCAAATACTATGATAGCAAACGAACTTATATCATCTCAAGTAGAACCTCTGATGTTGACCATGGACGGGGAAGAGGCTTTGCAATTGATGCAAAAATACGGAGTACTGCAACTGCCGGTCGTTTCTAATGGAGAATACCTGGGCATGTTGAGTGAAGACGATATCCTTAAATACAATATAGAAAGACCACTGGAAGCTTATCAGAGTGAACTCAACTATATTTATGTCAATAAAAACGAACACCTCTTCGATATCATAAAAAAGATTACGGATGCCGACTTAAATGCCATTGCGGTCATCAACGAACCCAAACAATTCCTGGGTACCATCACCCGAAACGATTTATTTGAATATTATCATAAAAGCTTTGCCTGGTCTGAACCGGGAAGTATTCTTGTCATAGAATTAAATAATAACCAGTATAGCCTGTCTGAAATATCTCATATCATTGAAGCAGAACAAGGCATGATTATCAGCAGTATTATCAGCAGACCCTCAGAATCCAAAATCGTACTTACCCTCAAAGTAAACAAGTTAGATGTCACGCGGATCGTGGCTGCATTAAGAAGGTACGAATATGATGTAACCGGATCCTATAGTGAAGAAGAAGTAGTCGACAACTTTAAGGAACGATATGATGCCTTCATGCGATTTTTAGATGTGTGAAAGGTGAATGAAACGGTTATTCCATCTATTCTATTTCCTCCTTGCAGTTTCACCTCTTTGTCTTAGTCAGCGCATTATCATTGATAGTATTATTTATGAAGGAAATGCCAAGACAAAAAATTATATCCTCCGGAGGGAACTCGATTTTAAACTCCACGATAGTCTCAACATTAACCAACTTAAAGATCGTTTTAAAGAAAACCGCTCACGTATACTCAATACAGGATTGTTCAAGGAGGTTGTGATCAATGTCAAGTCATGGAATACAGAAACTAATCATACAACCATCCTTATTAAAGTTGAAGAAGCCTGGTATATCTACCCGATCCCGATCTTTGAATTAGCCGACCGAAACTTTAATGTCTGGTGGAATGAATTTAATGGTTCATTCAAAAGGGTAAACTACGGGATTAGATTTATCCACAATAATCTTACGGGTAATCAGGATGCCCTTAAGGTAGCCGTTCAGCTGGGTTATTCAAGCCGGCTGGATGCGCAGTATGCATGGCCTTATTGGGGAAAAAACCGGAACTGGCGATTCACTACCGATCTACTTTTGTCCAAAAACAAAGAATCTTATTACACCACTTTTGAAGATAAACCAGTCTTCTATAAATCCTCCAATGATTATCCGCTCCGTCGAACCAGGATAGGAACGAGCCTGGAAAATAGAACCTCACTGCAATTATTCCAAAAAATTAAATTGGAATATAATTACAATCAGACAATTTCTGAAATCAGCGAAAACCTCAATCCAGATTTTTTCCTGAACGGATATGCCAATCAAAAATATTTCTCATTAAATTATACATTTGCTTATGATGACCGGGATTTGAAATATTTTCCAACCAAAGGAAGGAAATCAGAAATTCAAATTACGAAAGAAGGACTCGGCAATACCAATGGATCATTGAATACGCTGTTTGTCAATTTGCATGTCGAACAGTTTTTTCCCTGGACAGCAAGGCACAGCGCCGGTTTCTTAATAAACGCCAAAGCATCGATCATCCGCAACCAGGTGCCCTACTACAATAGCAAAGCTTTGGGATATGGAAATGAATACCTCAAAGGATTTGAATATTATGTCGTGGATGGTATTGATTATCTTTTCTTAAAATTCCGTGAATCGTATATTTTTTACGAAGACAATTTTAAATTCAGACCTCAAAAAAAACTAGGCATCAAATCTATGCCACTGCGATTAGGGATTGCTGCTCATGCGGGCACGGCTTACGTCAATAATATTTATTATGCATCAAATAATAACCTCGCCAATAGATGGATCTACTCTTCCGGGCTGAGCCTGGAGTGTTTGCTTTCAAATACTTCACTAATCCAGCTTGATTGGAGCATTAATGGCTTTAAAGAAGCTGGATTTTATCTACATTTCAGGGATCAATTCTGAGTGGCATGAGAATTTTATTGTTTTCAATGGATTTAAAAGAAGATGCAAAACCTATTTACATTGGGCTTGCGCAGACTCTTTCAGATTCAGATGGATTAGAAGTATTCCAATATTCTTTAACACCTGATTCATCAATTGTATCCGGTTTGCCACAGATTTCTTCCAAAACAGAATTAACTGAGAATAAAATTGATATGATTCTATGTGCCGGTGGCGATGGCACCATGCTGAGGGCAGCATTATTTTCAGGGGACAGTGGTATTCCATTGTTGGGCATTAACCTTGGTCGACTTGGATTTCTTGCAGTTATTGAAAAAGAGAGTATCAATCAACTGGTTCATGCTTTACGGGAAGGTAATTACACCCTTGAGCAAAGAGTAACTTTAAAAATGAAATCAGATCCTGATGTTTTCGAATCGGGGGCATTTGCTTTGAACGATTTTACGATTTTCAAACGAGACAACTCTTCGATGATTCGGGTTCATGTAATGTTGAATGGTGAGTTTTTAAATACGTATTGGGCTGATGGTGTGATTCTTGCAACACCAACTGGTTCTACAGGTTATTCATTGAGCTGTGGAGGTCCTATTGTTTTCCCCCAGTCTGGCAATTTTGTACTTACTCCAATAGCACCTCACAATTTAAATGTAAGACCTATAGTCATATCTGATGATTCGATACTTGAATTTAACGTAGAGGGCAGGACTGATAATTTTTTATGCACCCTGGATTCGAGGTATGGACTGATCACGAATGATCATCGGATCACTATGAGTAAAAATCATTTTCCTGTCCAACTGATTAATATTGAAGGTTTCACATTTTTAAAAACCTTAAGAAATAAATTGATGTGGGGACTTGATCAGAGAAATTAAATCAAGTCTCATTTCCATATTTTTATTGGAGCCAATGAGTAAACTCTTTTGTTATTTCATATTTTTTATAGGTGCTTCTCTGGGCACTTCATTAATGTTTAGTCATTATCATGAAAGAATTCCTCTGGGCTGTGATGAGTTTGGTTATTTAAACCTTGCAAAGGCATTTGAGGAAGGCAATACCTTCAAGTTACCTCCGCAAAAAGCTTATTTACCTGGTTTAATCGATACGCTGAGAAGATGTTCTGTTCAGGACTTGGATTTCGCCTGGATGATAGGGCCTCATGCCCACCATATGATTCCCGGAACCAAAAAACTAATAAATCAATATGCTCCTGGTACTTCTATGTTATTGTTGTTTACCAATATTGCGTGGAGACAAATTACTTTCCCAGCTATAGCGATAGGACTTTTTATTTTATTGATTTTCATCATTAACAGGTCACAAATTAAAAACCGGCTTACCCTTTTTGATTTTTATTTACCCTCATTATGCCTGGCAATGGTGCTTTTCAACCCGTTGCGGGGAGGATTTCAATGGATAAATTCACTTGTCCCCACTTTTGGCTTCTTATTTGCAGCCGGCATGATATTACATTCCAAACCCTTACTGGCAACTTTTCTAATTGCTGTAACTGTAAATTTCAGAATAGTCAATGGCTTAATGTTATTGCCGGTTTTATTGTACTTGCCATTCCAATGGCCAATAAGGAAAAATAATTTGTATACCAATGCTGTCCTCCTGTCAAAGTATACACTACTGATTACACTTGCAGCTTTGCCAATATTCTGGTATAATTATAATTTGTCCGGTCACCTGATATTCATCACCCATAGTATCAAAGATCAGGAAAACGCCTCATGGCCCGGGATCATAGAAAATATCAAATTTTATATATCACCCTTTCAACATTGGTTCATAGTCAATTTAACTACATTCCTCGCAGCTTTTTTTCTCCAGCGAATTTCAAAAATTAATCGTCACAGTTTATTTCTTTTAAGTTTCCTCATTATAAATTATATTTTTTTTATCACCCACCGTGTAAAAATTGAATATTATCCCTATGCACCTTCAATTATTTTTTTAGGAGTTATAGGTGGTTTATTAATTGATCTTGAGTATAAGCATGAGAAAGTTGTAAAAATATTTATACTTATGTCCTCAATTGTTTTTTTGATTAAGGGCAGCCTAAACTATATACGTCATCAACCACATAAAAATTTTACTGAATATAAAAGCAAATATCTTGATTTGTGTGCCTATGACATCGTTTGGTGTGAAGAATATTCAGGAACTTCAGAATATACCTGTGGAAACAGTGGATTCAGATATAACTGGGGTCCTCCAAATGCCAGAAAGATTGCTATAAAATATTGCAAACAACATAACTCAAAACAAGCTATTTTATTATTTGATATCGGCATGAATCGATCTTTTGTTATCAAAGAGATTGAATCTCTCGACCTGACCTATCACATAAATCGTAGTCCCTTAGGTGAAATATTAGAAATAGACTAATACCGACTAAAATATTTCTATGCCTAAAATTCAATAAAAACTCAACGTATTGATTAGCAGTACGTAGGGATTTTCATAGACTCCTATAATCAGTACACATTGACTGATGTTTAAAATATTTTTTCTTTTCTTAAATATGTATCGTTCAGGAATTTTTATTTCTTTCTTTTAGTCAGAGGTAATCCCAAAACCTCAATTACTATTCAAGGAAAAATAATTCACAAATTTTTAGTCTTTGAAATACAGCTTCCTTGTCGGGAATTTTTTTCACTTTGTCGCAATTAACCTGTTTGGGCTGTAACCCGTGCAACTTTTCGGAGTCAAAAAGGGTCTTTTGAGTATATGAAAAATATATACCATCTAGCTACAGGAATTATTTTACTTGTACTTTTTACAAGCTTAACTGGAAGTGCCCAGGACTTAATCACAGGAAAAGTACTGGATGCCAGTACTGCAGGGATTGAGTACGCCACAGTTTTACTATTGAATGGGAAGGATAGTACAATGGCCAAAGGTGCTATCACAGATCCGGATGGCAAGTTTGAATTTGAACGTGCCAAACCCGCCACCTATTTATTCAAAATCACCTCAGTGGGTAAAAAGGAATTTTATTCTCCATCCTTTGTGTACAGCGGTGGATTATATGAATCAGGAGTTCATACGTTTTCTGCTGTCGCCAATGAATTAAAAACAGTTACCATCAGTGCTGTAAAACCTATCATTGAGATTAAGGCTGAAAAAATGATCCTTAATGTCGAAAACAATGTCAGTTCAGCAGGAAGTGATGGGCTTGAAATATTGCGTAAAGCACCTGGTGTAGTCATTGACAATAATGAAAATATCACCTTGAAAGGAAAAAACGGTGTGCAGATCTACATCGATAATAAACCAACCCGATTGGGTGGCTCCGATCTGGCCTCTTTACTAAAAAGCTATAATGCAAATAATATTGAAGCTATTGAAGTTATACTCAATCCATCTGCAAAATATGAAGCAGAAGGGAATGCTGGGATCATTAATATAAGATTAAAAAGAAATCAAAGTCTTGGTACCAATGGATCCTTGTCGCTCAACTTCAGACAGGGAATTTCTCCGAAGGGCAATGTTTCTCTTAACCTTAATCACAGGACGCAAAAATTTAATATTTATTCCAATCTTAATGCCGGGATGGGGCTCAATCATGAGAACCTTGATTTTTACCGGGAGCAGGGAGGTTTATTCTTCAATCAGATTGCAAGAAACAAAGGCGACTCTTTAAATTTCCCCAGGTTTAATTATAAAATAGGTGCTGATTACACCATCAATAAAAATCATACAATAGGAGCTCAGATTAATGGTAACGTTTATGATGGAGTTAATAGTAATTCCAGCAGGACGCTTATTGGTACTTTAAGCAACAATGGCAAAATAGATTCCATCTTAAATGCTCATACCAGGACTTTATCGACCAGGAATAATATTCAGACCAATCTTAATTATGCCTATAAAGATTCTTTGGGAAGGACTTTTAATCTCGATGCGGATCTTGGTTTTATTTCATCCAAAAATGATTCCTACAATCCCAACTTGTATATGTCTCCTACCGAATCAGCATTATTTTCCTCTTCTATCTTCGGTTCGTTGACTAACACAGACATCACCATCCGAACTTTGAAGGGTGACTATGAACAAAATCTGGCCAAAGGTAAATTTGGGTTTGGATTTAAATTGTCGGAAGTGGATACAAAGAATGGATTTGATTTTTTTGATTATCCCCAATCTGTAAAAACACAGGATATAGACAAGAGTAGTGATTTTGATTACAATGAAATGATCTATGCTGTGTATGCCAATTATAATAAATCATGGAAAAAGTTGGCAGTTCAGACCGGTTTGCGAATGGAAAATACTCAATCCCATGGTCAACTTTTTAGCAATCATCCCAAACAGGAAGACGATGTAAAACGAAACTATGTCGATCTATTTCCGAGTGTAGCGATTACATATACCGCGAATAAAAGTCATACATTTGGTTTGACGTATAGCCGCCGGGTAGATCGTCCTCGCTATCAAAATCTCAACCCTTTCGAACAACGAATTGACGAACTTACTTTTAGAAAAGGTAATCCCTTTTTAAATCCTCAATATTCACAAAACCTCAATTTAAATCACACCTTCAAAGGGATGTTAATCTCTACCCTATCCTATTCAAGGACCAACGATTACTTTGGGCAAATCATTGATTCTACACAGCGAAAGAGAACTTTCATCACTGAAAAGAACATTGCTAAAATGGATAATTATAGCATTGGAATCGCCAGTCCGATACCTTTAGCAAAATGGTACAGTGGTTATATCAGTTTGAATGCTTTCAGACAAATTTATACTGCAGATTTTGGAACAGGTAAAGTTTTGAACATAGGTACAAATGGTTTCAATGCATACTCAGAACATGCCGTTACTCTAAAAAATGGTATCAAATTGCAAGTTTCGGGTTGGTACAATCAAGGAGGTGTTTGGGGTGGCACTTTCGTAAATAAAGGAATGGGCAACGTCGATTTTGGAATTCAAAAATCGATCTGGGAGAAAAAAGCAGATGTCAAAGTTTCCTTTACGGATATTTTTAAAACAGCAAGATGGAATGCAATCAGTGATTTCGGCGGAATTTATTTTAAAGGAAGCGGATACAATGAATCACAAACAGTCCGGGTCAACTTTACGTACAGGTTTGGAAATTTAAAAGTAAAGAGTGCACGTCAACGAAAGACGGGATTGGAAGATGAGCAACGACGGGCTGGCAATTAAATTGAAAGAGAGTCTATTTAGAGTTTTATAATCATTTAAGTTTTTTAGGTCAAAGAATAATCTTCTTTGACCTTTTTTATTTATAGTTGAAATTCCTTCTTTCAAATTCGGGGTTTTAAGTCGCATATTTTTTCGTTAGTTTTGTTTTGTGTTAACCTCAGAAAACGTATCCTTTAAATATTCCGGGAGAGATCTTATCGATTTTCCTGATCTGAAACTGGATAATAATGCACATTGCCTCATCCTTGGTAAATCCGGAATAGGAAAAACCACCTTGTTACATATTTTGGCTGGATTGCTAAAACCAACATCAGGATCTGTACTAATCGACGATCAAAATATTTACAATTTTACTTCTGCCGGACTTGATTTTTTCAGAGGCCAGCATATTGGACTCATTTTCCAGAAACCATATTTTATACAGTCTATTAATGTATCTAAAAATTTAGCCTGGGCACAACAACTATCCGGAAAAAAACCTGAGTATAAAAGGATAGATGAACTCTTAAACAGATTACAAATCCAAAAACATAAAAATCATCTTCCATCCCGGTTGAGTGCTGGAGAACAACAAAGAGCATCCATCGCGAGAGCTTTAGTGAATAAACCTTCCATCATCCTGGCTGATGAACCTACATCCTCTCTTGATGATGAAAATGCTTTAGCCGTAGTCAATCTCCTGAGAGAACAAGCTGAGCAAGATGGGGCGTCCCTCATTATTGTCACACACGACGCCAGGATTAAAGAACAATTTCAACATCAAATCAAACTAGGTGAATGAAACTGATCCGGTTAAGCTTCCAAAATTTATTATACAGACCATTGAACCTGGTGTTGAGCTTATTATTATTTTCATTGGGGATTGGATTAATCTCGTTGATGTTTATTCTCAACAAACAGATTACACAAAAATTTGAAAACAATCTTGCCGGTATTGACCTCATCATTGGAGCCAAAGGCAGTCCTCTTCAAATGGTACTCAATGGCCTTTACCATATTGATGCGCCGACGGGAAATATTTCCTTAAAGGATGCCGAACCATTCTTAAATCCCAATCATCCGCTGATCAAAAAAGCAGTCCCGTTATCCCTGGGAGATAGTTACAATGGTTTTAGAATAGTAGGAACCAACTTGGACTTCCCCACTCTGTACAATGCAACTCTGGCTTCGGGTACCTGGTGGCAAAATCCTATGGAAGTAACGATTGGCTCCTCTGTAGCTTCTCTGTATCATCTTAAGATCGGTGATACTTTTGTAAGCTCTCATGGACTCACCATTGATGAATTTAATCAACATGAACATGCTCCTTATAGTATAGTCGGAATTATTAAATCAACAGGTAGCGTATGTGATCAGCTTATATTGACTTCTCCTGAAAGTATATGGCAAGTCCATGAACATACCAATCCAGTAAATAATACGATTCACTCTACAGATACACTAGTTCATGATTCTATCCCGATAGATTCAGCTTTACTTGCTGACCGTCAAATTACAACTATCCTTATTCAATATAAATCAAAAACCAATATTGCAGCGCTCAACATGCAGCGAAATATTAATCAAAATACACAACTACAAGCCGCAACACCAGCGATAGAAATCAACCGCCTGTTTTCAATGATGGGAATCGGATTTGATGCAATAAGAATATTAGCATGGGTGATCGCATTTGTTTCAGGATTAAGCATTTTTATTTCATTATATAATTCCCTCAAAGAACGGCGCAATGAACTAGCTCTTATGCGGGTGATGGGGGCGAATCCCGGCAGCTTATTTTCTCTTATCATTTACGAGGGATTAATCGTAGCAGTATTGGGATTCATACTGGGAATTTTAATGAGTCACCTGGTACTGCAGTTTAGTGCAGAGATTATATTCAAAATGTATAAATATCGGATTAACCCATGGCGATTTATTCCTGAAGAAGCGGGGCTATTAGCAGGTGCATTAGCCATTGGTTTTATTGCTGCTATCATTCCGGCTATACAGGCATACAGGACGGAGATAGCAAAAAACATGAATAATTAAATCACTAGGGTTATCCTGCTTTTAAAGATTTTAAATCTTTACTCGTTTTCCACTTGCCGCTGATTTATATATAGCCTCGACCACGGTGATATCTTTAAGTCCTTCTTCGCTGGGTGCTAATCCGGTTTTTTTCATCTGGATAGCCATGACATCATCATCCATTTGCCTGGCTTGTTGATTGGGTAACGTTTTAATTAAAGTCTTTCCGTCACTGGTAGTTCCTTTTGCTCCACTGTATGCCTGAAATGGTTCGAGTTCATACCATCCTTTTTCACAATCTACGTGAAGGGTTCCCATGCTTTTACCAAAACTTGCCTCACATTTGGCCATCAAACCACCCGGAAATTCAAGATCAAACTGCATAGTCTCTTCTACTTCATGATAAATCTCTGGCCTGGTGGTAGATGCTTTTGCAGTTACGGCGATAGGTTCCATCCCGGTGGCATATCGCACTGCATTTAATGGATACACTCCCATATCGCCCATCACTCCACCACCCATTGCTTTTTTCTGTTTCCAATGGTCGGTGCGATTCTCCCTGTACCCTGCCTCTGCCCGGAGTGTTTTTATTTTACCGTACGGCTTTGACTTAGCCCATTCCATGATTTCCTGTGTATTGGGTTCATGATGCATTCTGTAGCCTATACTTAAATTGACTTTGTTTTTATTGCAGGCATCTATCATTGCCTGGCAGGCCACTACAGAAGGGGCCATTGGTTTTTCACACCAAACTTGTTTGCCGGCTTTAGCAGCCCTTACGACATATTCTTCATGCATCGATGGCGGCAATACGATATAAATCACATCTATATCAGGATTGTTTGCTATCTGATCGAAAGAAGAATAATTATAAATATTTTTATCATTCAAGTTATATTTTGATTGCCATTGCGCTGCTTTTTCCGGGCTTCCGGTAACCACACCGGTTAATTTACATTTTTGAGTAACAAGCAAAGACTTCGCCAATACATCCGTACTGTAATATCCAAGACCTACCAGGGCAATACCTAACTGGTCTTTTGCCTTCGGAACTATAATATGCGCAAATGAAGAGGGCATTATCATCGATGTTGTAGAAATCAAAGCAGTGTTTTTTATAAAATTTCTTCTTTTCATTTGGTAGTATGTATTATTGTCAAAAAATAAGTGGAGTCCGATTAATAAATGCCGATACACAAAATAACCAAAAAAATCGCAATTCGATTTCAGCAGGGATTATATCAATGGAGCAGACTTCATCCGAGGCCGATGCCATGGAAAGGCGAAAAAGATCCATACAAAATCTGGCTTTCTGAAATCATACTCCAACAAACCAGGGTAGCACAAGGCCTACCCTATTATGAACGATTCATTCAGTCATTTCCGACGGTGACCCATCTGGCTAAAGCTCCTTTACAAAAAATACTAAAACACTGGGAAGGACTAGGATATTATACGCGTGCAAGAAATTTACATTGGAGTGCAGGCCACATCATTCATTCTTTAAAAGGTAATTTCCCAAATACGTTTGATGAAATAAAAAAACTTAAAGGAATCGGAACTTACACTGCGGCCGCTATCGCTTCTTTTGCATATGATTTACCGCATGCAGTTTTGGATGGAAATGTTCATAGAATCTTATCCCGTTACCTGGGTATATATAAAACCATCCAAGGCACTGCTGATAAAAAGTACTTTCAATCGCTTGCTAATCAATTGCTGGATATAAATCATTCAGGACTTTTTAACCAGGCTATTATGGATTTTGGAGCTATGTGCTGTATTCCTAAAAATCCGCTTTGTCATATTTGTCCTTTGAATAAAACTTGTTTTGCATTTAATCAGGATGTCATTGATCGGTTACCGGCTTCTAAAAAAAAGATTAGTAAGAAAACGCGTTTTTTTCACTACTTCATCCTGAAGAATAAAGAAGGTAAAATTTATATTCAAAAAAGGTCCAAAGGTGATATCTGGTCTGATCTATTTGAATTTCCATTGGTAGAATCACCTTCAGAAAAATTTCCTGATTCTAAACTGTTGAAAAAATATCTCTCCCGAATTTTGACCAAACAAGCACCAGAACTGTCCTTCAGCCAAATACTTTCACATCAAATTATTAAAGCCTATATTTATTTTTATACATCAAATATGATCCATCTGCTGACTAAACCAGTACGGATTAATTCCATAAACAAATTGGCCATGCCGGGTATATTAGCTAAAAACAGAAAAGTTATACTCCATGTATTAAAAAAACAATAAGTATTCAATAAGCCTTTCCTGGATGTTTAACCAAAATAAAATATTATTTGTAATCATTGTCCCGAAATGAAAAATTCTATGGAGTGGATGTTCATATGAATTTGTTATCAGGCTATTGCTCGTAAATTGTTAGTTTAGCACTTCAAAAAAAATCAAACATACTGTTATGAAATTGCGAAGCAGAGGCTGGTTTGGTAAAACCGGAAAAGATGGATTCATATATAGAGCCTGGATGAAAAATCAAGGCATTCCACCGGAACAATTGAGTGGCAAACCGGTCATCGGCATTTGTAATACCTGGTCCGAATTGACACCTTGCAATGCACACTTCAGAGAGCTTGCAGAATCCATAAAAAATGGAATCATTCAGGCTGGAGGTTATCCCGTAGAGTTTCCGGTAATGTCACTGGGAGAAACGCTCATCAAACCAACTGCCATGCTATACAGGAATCTTGCCAGTATGGATGTAGAAGAGTCTATTCGCGCAAACCCAATTGATGGTGTAGTTCTGATGTGCGGTTGTGACAAAACCACACCTTCCCTGGTGATGGGAGCTTGCAGTGTTGATATTCCAACAATAGTGTTATCTGGTGGTCCCATGTTGACCGGAAAGTTTAAAGGAAAAAATATAGGTACTTCGGATGTATGGCGAATGAGTGAAGCTCATAAACTCGGAACTATCAGTGACGAAGAAATGGAAGAAGCCGAAGGAGCTATGTGTCGCAGCCGAGGGCATTGTGCGGTAATGGGTACAGCTTCAACGATGGCCTGTATGGTGGAATCATTAGGCATTGCTTTACCTGGCAACGCATCCATTCCAGCAGCAGATTCACGGCGGAAAGTACACGCCCATAAAACCGGAGTACGTATCGTTGAAATGGTAAAAGAAGATCTCAGGCTTTCACAGGTACTTACCAAAAAAGCTTTTGAAAATGCTATAAAAGTTAATGCTGCCATTGGAGGTTCTACCAATTTTGTGATTCATATGATAGCTATTGCAGGGCGAATAGGTGTTGATCTTAATCTTACGGATTTTGACCGATGCTCTCTGGGAATTCCATTATTAGTGAATGTTCAACCTGCCGGTGAACATTTTGTTGAAGATCTATATTATGCTGGTGGTTTACCTGCTGTGATGAAAGAGATGGAATTAAATCTTCATGCTGATATTTTAACGGTAAGCGGGAAATCTGTATCAGAAAATGTAGCTAATGCGAAATCGTATGATCCAAAAGTGATAGGCACACTTGAAAAGCCATTTAAAACAGAAACCAGTCTGGCAGTATTAAATGGAAATCTTAGTGAAGGAGGTTGTGTGATTAAACCCAGCGCAGCCAGTAAACATTTAATGAAACACAGGGGAAAAGCAGTTGTCTTTAATGATATAGAAGATTATAAAAAACGAATCGATCTTCCGGACCTTGACGTAGATGAAAATAGTATTCTCGTGTTGAAAAATGTTGGCCCTAAAGGATATCCGGGCATGCCGGAAGTAGGCAATATGACCTTACCCAAAAAAATATTGGAGAAAGGAATTCATGATATGGTGAGGATATCGGATGGGCGTATGAGTGGTACGGGATTTGGTACAGTAGTATTACATGCTTCTCCAGAAGCCGCAGCAGGCGGAAATTTTGCTGTAGTGGAATCTGGTGATTTTATCTCTCTTGATGTAGATAACCGATCCTTGCAGCTTGAAGTATCGGATGAAGAACTTACCAAACGAAAAGCAGCCTGGAAAGCGCCTAAACCGATTACAGACCGGGGTTATGTCTCATTATATATACAGCATGTCAATCAGGCACATCAGGGGGCAGATCTCGATTTTCTCGTAGGTAAAAGTAGCAGTGAAGTAACCAGGGATAGTCATTGATTTAATCTTTGTATCTCCCGCTCGATTAAAGATTGGATATATTAATTTATTTTCAGTTCGTACAAACTTCAATAAGGGTTTGAAATTCCTCTTATTAATAGTTATAACTTTAGTCAGTTGCCAGCATGATAAACCCAAATAGTTCTTTACAAATTCAATGAACTATCTGATGATTGAAAATGAATGAATTATGAAAAAGGCCAATGGAAATAACTCATTCATTTCTAATGAATGGTTTGGGATAAACCTTCCGCCCAAAAAGTACCTATATCTCATAACCTATGGGATAATCTATTAAAAAAATATGTCGATACGCTGGGTAACGTAGATGATGATGGCTTCAAAAAAGATAAGGTAAAATTGGATAATTATCTCTTGTATTATCTAATAACCCACCTTCATTGAACTGGACTAAAGAAGAACAATTAGCTTATTGGATTAATACTATAATGCGTTTAGGATTTCCCTGGTAGCAAGCCATTATCCCATAGCCAGCATAAAAGATATAAAAACCGGTATTCCTTTTATTAATTCTGTATGGGATATCCAACTCATTCGGATTGGCAACGAAACTTATGATCTGAATAATATTGAACATTCTATTCTTAGAAAAAAATTCAATGAACCGTGGATCCATTTTGCAATAAACTGTGCATCCTATTCCTGTCCAAGACTTAGAAACGAAGCGTATACACCTTCAAAACTTGAATCACAGCTCACAGAAGCAGCGATATCTTTTTTATCCGACAAGACAAAAAATGATTTCAGTGCTGATACAATACATATTTCAAAAATTTTTGAATGGTTTAAAGATGATTTTATGAAGCATGGTAGTTAATTGATTTTCTCAATCTATATGCACCGGTCAGAATTAACCTTCATGCTAAAATAGATTTCAAAGAATATAATTGGACGCTGAATAAACAATGAAAGGAAACTATATCAAAAAGGTTTGATTAGGGTGGTCTTCATATTTTAGATTAATTCAAAAAATCGTTGCTGCTTACATCTATTTTCCTGAACATTTGGATCATTCCTAAAAATCATTAATTTTGCCGTCCCAAACGGGAAGCCCCCTTAGCTCAGTTGGTTAGAGCGTCGGACTGTTAATCCGCAGGTCTCAGGTTCAAGTCCTGAAGGGGGCGCAAAAATCAAAGTGGGCAATCTTTTTAGATTGCCCTTATTTTTTTAATAATAACCTATTCACAATGAGCATTTTAGTGATCGGAACCATGGCCTTCGATAGCATCGAAACGCCTTATGGAAAAGCAGAGTATGTCATCGGAGGATCCTGTACCTATATATCCTGGTCCGCTTCCTATTTCCATCAACCGATCATGGTGCAAGCTGTAGTGGGAGATGATTTTCCTGTTGCAGAAATAAATGAATTAAAATCAAGAGGTGTGCGGATGGATGGCCTGGAAATAAAAAAAGGTGAAAAATCTTTTTATTGGGCCGGCAGGTATCACGATAATATGAACAGCAGAGACACACTGGTGACCGATTTAAATGTATTAGCCGATTTTGCTCCGATATTGCCGGCTTCTTATAAAGACAGTGAGTATATCATGCTTGGGAATCTGGCACCTGAAACTCAATTATCTGTTTTAAGCCAGTTAAATAAAAAGCCCCGCCTCGTGGTCCTGGATACCATGAATTTCTGGATGGATATTGCATTGGATAGTTTGATTAAAGTAATTTCAAAGGTTGATGTTCTTACCATCAATGAAGAAGAAGCAAGGCAACTTTCCGGTGAATTTTCATTGGTAAAAGCTGCGAAGGTGATTCATGAAATGGGGCCTAAGCATATCATTATTAAAAAAGGTGAGCATGGCGCTTTATTATTTTCAGGTGATCATATCTTCTTTGCTCCTGCCCTTCCGCTAGCACAAGTATTTGATCCTACTGGAGCGGGAGACACTTTCGCAGGTGGTTTTATAGGGTTTCTTGCAAAAACCGGTGATCTGTCTTTTGAAAATATGAAGCGGGCTATTATTTATGGATCTGCTATGGCTTCATTCTGTGTCGAAGAGTTTTCGATCGGAAAAATGAAAAAACTGGATAATGCTCTTATCAATGAAAGAGTCAAAAAATTCGTTGAACTGGTTCGTTTTGATACCGAAATTAAGGAATAATATGTATTTGATATGGTCGATCAGGAAGCAGCAAGCTTGTAAATTTCATGCAAATTCCTTCCCAGTCCATCATAATCTAATCCATAACCAACCACAAAGTGTTTTGGTATTTTAAAACAATAATGATCCAATTTTACTTCTACCTCTAATGCCTCTTCTTTAAAAAGTAAAGCACTCATAAAAATAGATTTTGGTTGATAGGATTGTAATACCGGATAAAAACGATTTAGGGTATGCCCGGTATCTACTATATCTTCTACGAGTATAACATGTTGGCCAGACCATTTTTTAGAAACATCCATTTCCATTTTTACAACACCGGTAGTTTGTAACCCCTGGTAAGATTCAATCCGGATAAACTGGACCGTACATTCAAATTCCAACTCACGGATTAAGTCTGCCATGAAAATAAAAGAGCCATTCAATATTCCCAATATCAATGGAGGTTCCGAATTTCGATATAATTGATTGAGCTTTTTACCAAGTTCTTTTACCTTAATTGCTATGTCTGCTGCGCTTATAAAACGCTCAAAGACTTTCCCATGCACGATGACCTGTTCCATTATTGTAATCCGTATTTGTCAACCAAATATACCAGCGAAGCCATAGCCGCCGCTCCTAGTAACAATTCCCGTTTATTCACTGCCTCAAAAGTATCGTTGCGTGTATGATGATAATCAAAGTATCGCTGACTATCTGGTTGTAAACTTACCAATAATCCATTTTGACTTTTGAGAGGAGCTATATCTGCTCCTCCACCACCATTAAAGATTTTAATATCATACGGTTCTAATAAAGACGACCAGGAATTTACCTTTTTAAAATAATTTTCAAATACAGATTTTTCTCCTGAAAACCCAAGTCCCCTGGGAGTGAATCCTCCGGAATCTGATTCAAGAGCTAAAATATGTTTTTCTTTTCGTGCATTCGAACTGTCTGAATATGCTTTACTTCCTCCGCTGCCATTCTCTTCATTCATAAATAATACACATCGAAGGGTGCGCTGAGGTTTGTATCCCAATTTTTTTAGTTGATTCAATACTTCTATACTTTGTACACATCCCGCACCATCATCATGAGCTCCCTGGGCTACGTCCCAACTATCAAGATGTCCACCAACAGCAATGATTTCATTAGGAAATAAAGAACCTTTTATTTCACCAATCACATTGTAGGAATCAGCTTCTCCCAACATTTTACAAGTATTTCTGATATAAATTCTTACACTTCCCTTCTGTAATTCCTGACTTAGCAATTCCGCACTGTTCGTACTGATTGCCAAAGCAGGTATATTCTTTTCACCAGGAAGAAAATTAGTAGCTCCGGTATGTGGGATATCATCTAAGCCAGTGGTCATGCTACGTACTATAGCACCAAGGGCACCATATTTTGCAGCGATTGCAGGTCCTCTGCCTCTCTGGTCTACAGCACCACCATATGCTGCAAATGTTCTCAATTGTGTTACATCCATAGGGCGGTTGAAAAAAACAATTTTCCCTTTTAACTGTATTTCACCCATTTTTTCGAGAGTATCCAAAGATCTTACCTCTACTACTTCGGCGGTCACTCCCATTGGCCCTGATCCGGTAGAGTTGCCCAACGAAAGAGCATCCAGATCTTTGCTTCCAATAAATGGGGAATTGACGATTCTGACTATTTCCTTATCTCCTCTTACCCAATGGGGCACTTTACAAGGTTGAATGTAGGCCCGGTCAAAGCCCAATGTATCAATAATCCAATGAGTTAATTCTACGGCGGCGGCGGCGGCAGATGAGCCGGCAAGTCTTCCAGGAGCTTGGGTTGTAAGGCTTCTTAACCATTCATAAGCCTGGCCATATTTTAAAGAATTAGAATGAATATTTTTTATCATCCATGCATCCTGATCGCCGGATGATTGGGCTGATAATAGGTTAAACTTGAAAAGTACAATTAGAAGAATTATTTTGCGCATATGGGTATCGATATTTGAATTTAAACAAAATACATTTACAACGTCAAGATATTAATTATCTGACTTTCAAAGATTAATTTGGTTTCATTTGGTTAGGTCGAGGTAATGTGATGAAAATTGCATTACCTCATTTTTTTCCTAAACTATTTTTAGTATTTCTCTTGCGTTTTAAGTCAAATTTGGTTATAGAGGCTCTTTAAACTATTTTTCAGCCATTCTTTATTCATTCTGGAGCTTTAATTTATTACGAAGCTTTTCATAGTTTGTTTCAAAATAATTAAACCTCAATAGAACATCTCTCCCAGATAACCTATAACGATCTAAAAAATGAATGAATTGCTAAATTATCTGATCATCGTTTGTAATTTTGCCCCTGCAGTTCAGTTTTAGGTTTAAACAATTTGGATATCATGAGAAGGGGGGTATTTTATTTGAGCTCATTGAACGAAAAAGGCGAATCAAGTCAATCCTGGCTTCCGTCAAGCTGATTTAAAATAGTTTAAGAAACTTTTTAATAAATATTCGACAATCACAATTTTTAAAATAAATAAATTAAAATTCTCAATGAAGCAGACATTAATTATTACCATTTTATCAATAGTAGCGACATTTAGTTTTAGCCAGAATGATGACCGAGCCCGGGCAGCAGCTGTCGCCAAAGCAACGGCTGTTGAAATAAAAGAAGATGGATGGATGAGTGGTGGTGGCTTTGGCATGGATCTCGGTCAATTATTACAATTCAATCCCAAGGTAGGTTCGGGTGAAAACCGGTTGGGATTTGGAGGCGCGATCAGCTATTTTGCAAAGTATAAAAAAGGATTATTGATTTTTGATAATATAGGATCACTCAATATGAGCCTCGTCAAACTGGGAACTGGTCTTTTAGCCAGTACTTCTGTTTCCAAGGTAAATCAACCGTTTCAGAAATCAATAGATGAATTGAGATTGAGTTCAAGGTTGGGATATAAAACCGGGCCGGAGTCTAAGTGGTCTTATGCAGTCGATTTTGGATTTTTAAGTCAATTAACACCTACCTATAGAGGCACGGATAATAAAAATTACCTGAAACAGTTCAAAACTTCTCAAATCAATACCAGTCTTGTTTCAAAATTATTTGCTCCGGCTTATATAACTCTGGCTCCTGGTATAGATTATAAGCCGAATGCGAATTTATCATTCTTTTTTGCTCCGTTTGGTTTTAAATCTATCATCGTTGCAGACCGGGATCTTGCTAAGCTCAATATCCATGGTAATAAATGGAATAGTCCCACAGACTTTAAACTTTCAGATAGCCAGCTCGGCGGCCTGGTAAAAGCAATGTTTACTCAGAAATATGCGAAGGAAAAGATAACTCATTCAAGCACCTTGACCTTATTTTCAAATTATTTGCATAATGCACAAAATATTGATGTGGACTGGATTAATGCGTTTGGAATCAATATATCTAAAGCATTTCAGATTAGTTTACTGACTGATCTCTTTTATGACGATGATGTAAAAGTACAGATCACAGATTATAATGAAGTGGGTGGTGTACGTGGAGTAGGTAAACGGGTAAACTTTACGGAACAACTTTTACTTAAATACAATATTATTTTTTAAAAATTAATTTTTTAATTTAATTCAACTTCTCCGTTGAATTAAGTTTTTACATAAAAATCCAAAATTAATTTAATATAAATAAAAAAACTCCAGGTAATGAAACCCGGAGTTTTGTATTTTTAATAAAAGCTATGCTTCGTTACATCTTTGAGTTCGGTAAAACTACCATATCAATAGAATGGATGACACCATTGGATTGATACACATCATAGGTAATAATATTGGCAACACCACCATTTTCATCTTTCAATGTAATGTTATGAGGTCCGTTCATCATTGCTGTTAATGTTCCACCGCTTACGGTTTTAAACATTGCCTGACCTTTTCCTTCTTTGATTTTTTTTGCTATCTCCGCATAATCATACTTGCCTGAAACCACGTGATAAGTAAGAATATTTACCAGGCTGCTTTTTGCTTCAGGTTTTAGAAGAGATTCTACAGTCCCTGCAGGCAAATTTTCAAATGCATCATTGGTAGGAGCAAAAACGGTAAACGGGCCAGCGCCCATTAATGTTTCTACTAATCCACCAGCTTTTACAGCAGCTACTAATGTTGTATGATCTTTAGAGTTAACCGCATTTTCTATAATATTTTTCATAGGATACATTTGCTGAGTACCCACCATAACGGTCTGCGCATTTAAAAATTGAAGCGTCAATGATAACATAAGAAAAGAAAAAATAAATTTAAATTGAGATTTCATGATTTTGTTTTTTAGAATGAATTATTATTAAATACAGAATAACTACGGCATGGGTTGAATAATGGATTTAAACAATTAAAAAAAATATTTTATTAAAACTTCATAGTTCCTAATCAAAACGTTAATTAGTTTATTCTTGAGTCAAGGATTCTGCTTAAGGAATACTTATCTTTATAATCTATGAAGGCGTTACATCTGGCTATACCTGTAGTAGTACTTATTTTATTTTCCACCATTATGATGTTTATATCTAATGAACTGTGGTCAATTGGATTGGTAGCCGGTATAATTTGTTTAGTGGTACTTTTTATTTTAAAGAATGTATTGGATTGGCGATATTATCAAAAACATCCTCCGCAGCTGGAACCGAATGTAAAAGCAATATTAACACAGGTTCCTTTTTATAAACAACTTGGTGAAGCACAAAGGAAAAAATTTGAAATACGATTAGCTTTATTTTTCATATCCCATGAATACAGAATCCAACCTACCAAACGATTAATGGATGAAGAAGATGAATTTGAAGCTCCGGATGAACTTAAAGCTTTTAGTTCTATTCCTGCTATTATCTTAACGTTTGAACAAGAAAACTTTTTATGTCCGGAGATACTACAAATTATTTTCTATAATCATCCATTTCCAACACCGGCTTACAAGGTTTTACATCATTCGGAATACAATGCTGAAGATAAAGTGCTGATATTTTCAGTACCTCATTTAAGAAAAGGAGTATTGGAACCCTTTGTCTATTTTGATCTTGGAATGTACGAATGGTCCAGGGCTTGTCAGATCCAATCTATTGGCTCTGACTGGAATACATTTGAAAGGACTTATGGAATAGTAAAGGATCAGGCCGAAACAAGCATAGGTCTACCAGAACCTGATATTCAATCCGTTCAAAAAGTATTTGAAGTTCATCGCTCTTATTTAACTCTTTTATTATAATTTTAGCCCCATAAACAGGGATTTAATAATTTGGACTCTCCCGATCTTATTCAGTTAATTCAACATACACAAGGTGGTGATAGATCCGCATTTTCATCACTATATGATAAGTTTTCTCCTGCTTTATATGGAGTCATTTTAAAGATCGTCCGCAAAGACATTCATGTAGCGGAAGATTGTTTACAGGATACTTTCGTTAAAATCTGGAAACATATTGCCACCTATGATGCCCATAAGGGTTCCATATTTACCTGGATGCTTACCATTGCAAGGAATACGGCTTTGGATAAATTAAGCAGCCTGAATGCGAAACAAATCCATTCTATGGATTCTGCCGTAGGTATTGAAGAAACCAAATACAACACTTCCCTTAATACAGATACCATCGGCCTAAGTGATATAATGAATAAACTCGATGCCGAGCATCAGTCCCTGATTAATATGGCATATTACCAGGGAATGACTCAGAGCGAGATTGCAGATCAACTTGGAATGCCTTTGGGAACTATTAAAACTAAAATAAGGGCAGCAATGCTAATGTTAAGAAATTTAATGACATGATCGATCCTCAAGCATATATTGAATCAGGTAAACTGGAAGAGTACGTACTCGGCCTGGGCTCTGCTGATCTTATGCAAGAAGTAGAATGCATGTCCAGAGTATTTCCTGATATCAAAAATGAACTTCTTGCGTTACAACTTTCTCTTGAAAAGTATGCACTCCAAACAGCGGTCATTCCCAATCCGGAATTAAAAACTAAAATATTCAATTCATTGGTGGATGCTTCCACGACAAATGAAACACAAGATAAATCTGCTGAAAAATCAAACCCTATAATTTCAGCACACACAACATCCTCTTCCAGTGATTCATTATTTAAATGGTTACTCGCCTTATTAGCATTAAGCATTCTGATACTTTTTTATTTATATTTTAATAAATCATCACAATTCCAAAAAAGCATGGCTGAATCCGTGCTAAAAGAAACGGCAGCATTACAAACCGCAGATAGTTTATCCCAGGTAGTAACCTCTCTCCAATCAGAAATATCCATTATCAATAATCCTAACGGAGTTGCTATTAAAATGGCTGGTACTAAACTTTATCCTGATGGATTAGCCACGATTTATTGGGATAAAAATACTCAGACAGTGCACATCAATCCCGGTAATTTACCTGTTGCTCCCACTGGAAAGCAATATCAACTCTGGGGTATAGTAGATGGGAAACCAGTCAGTCTTGGCCTAATAGATCTCACTGCTGCAAATTTGCAATCAATGAGTCCAGTAGACAATCCTTCAACCTTTGCAGTTACACTTGAACCAACCGGTGGCAATGCAAGTCCAACCCTGGATCAAATGTACGTGGCTGGAAATGTTGTTTTGATCCAGTAATTTCTATTCTGCGTTTTATTTTTTTACCTCGGATTGAACCTCCGGGTCGTCTTCACCATCTTTAATTTTATCTGCAGCATCCTTTACATCCCTGGTTGCTTTGTTAAGTTTGTCCAGGTTTTTTCCCTGTGCATTATTTTTATTTTTAAAATCTGTTTCAGAACTATCCATAGCGCTATGCATGATAGCACCTTCAGGATTAAGTTTAGATTTAAAAGTAAAACCTTTAATATCGGTATCCACCAATATAGTGTCGCCAGGATTAAAAGTCCCTGATAATAAAAACTTAGCCAGTTCATCAATGATGTCACCCTGAATTACACGTTTTAGTGGTCTTGCACCAAACTGAGGATCATATCCAAGATCCACCAATAGATTAACTGCATTATCAGAAAGTTCAATATCCAGGCTCTGCCTGGCCAGGTTCTTTTTAATGGATTTCAATTGTAATAAAGCAATTTTCTTAATCTCAGGCTTGGTCAATGGTAAGAACATTATCTTATCATCGATGCGGTTTAGGAACTCAGGGCGCATATTTTCTTTCAATAAATCGAAAACTTCCATTTTTGTAGTTTCGATAATTTCAGTCCTGTGTTTATCTCCGAGCGCTTCAAGATCTTCAAAATTTTCGAGGATTTTATCGGCACCCATATTTGAAGTCATGATAATAATAGTATTCTTAAAATTAGCTATCCGGCCTTTATTATCTGTGAGATGGCCATCATCCAGGACCTGGAGGAGTATATTAAAAGTATCAGGATGTGCTTTTTCTATTTCATCCAATAATACGATGGAATAAGGTCTCCTTCGAACTGCTTCAGTTAATTGTCCACCTTCATCATAACCAACATATCCGGGAGGAGCCCCAATCAATCTTGAAACCGCATGTTTTTCCTGGTATTCACTCATATCTATGCGAACAATAGCCTTATCATCATTAAACAAAACTTCAGCTAAAGCTTTAGTTAATTCTGTTTTACCAACTCCGGTAGGCCCTAAAAAAATAAATGATCCAATGGGTCGGTTAGGATCACCAAGGCCGGCCCTATTGCGTCGGATAGCATCACATACTGATTTAACAGCTGCCGATTGCCCGATCAACCGTTTCCCAATTTCTTCTTCAAGGCTTAATAATTTGCCCCGCTCGCTTTGCAACATCTTTTGCATTGGTATTCCAGTCCATTTCGAAACTACGGCGGCGATATCATTAGCCGTCACTTCCTGGTTAGTAAACCGACTTTCTTCCGGAAGGGCTTTGAGTTTGGATTCTGCTTCTGCTAATTTTTTCTCTTCTTCCTTTATAGAACCATACCTGATTTTAGCTACGGTTTCATAATTACTTTCACGCTCTGCTTTATCGGCCTGACCTTGCAATTCTTCAATATTTTTCTTTACGGATTGTATTTGATCTACGATTTCTTTTTCGTTTTTCCAGGAAGCACTTACAATATTTAGTTTCTCTTTTGCCTCAGCCAGGCTTTTAATAATTGCATCGAGTTTATTAGGATCGTTGTCCCGTTTGATTACTTCCTTTTCTATTTCCAGTTGGCTGACTTTTCGTTGCAGTTCATCTACTTCATCAGGTACACTATCGAGTTCGAGTCTCAGTTTTGCAGCAGCTTCATCGATCAGGTCAATAGCTTTATCAGGTAATAATCTGTCCTGGATATATCGATTGGAAAGTTCAGCAGCTGCTACCAGGGACTCATCAAGAATGTTTATTTTATGAAAGACTTCATATTTGTCTTGTATTCCCCGGAGTATTGAAATCGTTTCTTCTATAGTCGGTTCGTCTATGTACACGGTTTGAAATCTGCGGACCAATGCTTTATCATTTTCAAAATATTTTTGATATTCATCCGAGGTAGTAGCACCGATAGTGTGTAGTTCTCCACGGGCTAAAGCTGGTTTTAAAATATTGGCAGCATCTATTGCTCCCTGACCTCCTCCGGCTCCAACCAGGGTATGAATTTCATCGATAAACAAAATCACTCCATCTCCGGAATCCTTGACTTCTTTAATTACTGCCTTTAATCTTTCTTCAAATTCACCTTTGTATTTGGCACCGGCGACAAGTGACGCCATGTCCAAAGAAAAGATTTGTTTTGACTTTAGATTTTCAGGGACATCCTGCCTTACAATACGCCAGGCAATACCCTCTACTATAGCTGTCTTCCCTACCCCGGCTTCCCCCAGGAGGATTGGGTTATTCTTTTTTCGCCTGGATAAGATTTGAAGTATCCTTCTTATTTCATCATCCCTTCCAATAATTGGATCCAGTTCTCCATTTTCAACACGCTCATTCAGGTTAACGGCGTATTTGCTTAGAGCGTTATAATTGTTTTCAGCACCTTGCTCTTTTACGGATTTGCCTTTCCGTAATTCCTTTATAGCATTTTTTACACCTGCTTCAGTAGCACCACTATTTTTTAAGAGCTGAGCTGCTTTATCCGATCCTGCCAGTATACCCAATAAAATAAGTTCCATGCTGATATAGTCATCTCCAAATTCTTTGAGAAAACCTTTTGCCCTGCTAAGCGAAGCATTGGACTCATTGGTGAGGGTTTGTTTAATATCAGTTCCCTGGACCTTCGGATAGTTTTGAATCTGTTTGTCCAGCTCGATCTTTAGCGAAGCAAGATTGACTCCACTTTTTTTTAGGATAAAATCTGATACACTGGATTCTGTGAGCATAATACCTTTTAGTAGATGAGGTGTATCTACAAATTGCTGATCAAGGGTGCCCGATATCCGTTGAGCTTCCAATATACATTCCTGTGCCTTAATGGTAAATTGATCGTAGGTCATCTATAGTTTTTAAATTAATTTCAAAGTACGATATATCAATTTGTTTACCAAACTATTCTGGCGAAGGTTAAGCGCATGATTGACAGATCTATAGTCCTTCTATTGCCTGAATTGACATAAAATTTATTTGCAAACTGACGATACGACAGTAATTCCAATTAGGCCAGGACGTGCTGGACTTCTTCCCGATAGGCATGTGGTGTCTTACCGGTGATGTTTTTAAAGAGTCTATTGAAGTGAGATGAATTATTGAAACCACTTTCAAAACAAATCTCTGACACTGACATATTGGTTTCTGCCAGGAGTTTGCAGGCATGGGATACTCTGAAATCATTCACGAAAACCGTAAACGTCTTTCCGGTAACTCTTTTGAAATACCGGCAAAAAGAAGGTACTTCCATGGATACCAGATCTGAAATTTCTTCCAGGGTGATAGTGTCCTTGAAATGTTCCTTTACATGACTATAGACACGCTCTATTTTATCATTATCCTGTTGTTTATAGACCAGAGCCGGTCCGTTAGTGTGGAGGATTTCGAATTCTTCTGAAGCGGCCAATAATTTAAAAACTTGAAGTATTCCAATCATCCGGTCGAAGGGTTCCTGGTTAGCGATCTCTTCCAGTTTTATACCTATTAATTTTTTAGTTTCCCCATGAAATACAATTCCGGATTCGGCTTTGATAAATAATTGTTCAATAGACTTAGATTCGGGCAGACCAAAAAACCTTTCACCTAGAAAGTCGCGTTTCATCTGAACGACTATTTCAGATCTTCTTCCTGAAAGCCTTTCCGTGAATCCATAATGTGGCAGGTTAGGACCTAATAAAATCAAGTCACCATTTTTATAATAGGATACGTGATTACCAATATGTCTTTTTGCGGCACCGGATTTTACAAAAACCAACTCAATTTCAGGGTGATAATGCCAAAATGGTTTGAGATTGGGTTCAGCTTCTTCAAAAACCCTAAAGCTAAAAGACTGATTATAACTCGGCTCTATATGTTCTAAAATCGGGGGTACACCGTTCATGTTTTTCATATCTGATAAGATACTGATTATAAGTACAAAATTGCGTCAATTAGTGTAAAGTAAATATTTATTAACGTTTGGTTCACACTTGTGTACAATTTATTATTCTGTTTAAGTTAAATTTTCAGAATACAAATGGGTTAATATACCATCATTATCAGTAAATCCAAATGAAGTATGGCATTTGAATATGGCTGATCTTTGCACAAGAATTATATATAACAAAACATTCAAGTTTATGAAAACAATTTTTTTATCAGTCATCCTGCTTTTTACAGCAAATATGGCAAACGCAGGAAGCGATGTCCAATACAGACTGACAGCTTATGGACACCACCTCATCCTTAACACAGCATCCTGGAACAATCTGGATCTCACCGTAAGTATTCAGGACGAGCAGGATCATGTATTAATGACTAAGACCTATAAGGCATCTAAATCATTTAATGCGTGCAAGTATGATCTTTCAGAACTCAATCGAGGTCAATACAAAATATTTATTTCCGACAATGAAAAATCATACAAGCAGAAATTTACGATTCTAAGACAGGAAATCTTTATTTCACCTGAAGTAGAGATTTATGTAAAGCCTCTGTTTAAATTGAATGAAAAACAAATGCACGTTACATTCACAACATTTGGTGAAACAGCTTCCATTAAGATCCTTAATCGATCGAATGAGGAAATCTATGCAACCGAAGTCAACGAACCGAGTTTTGATAAAATATTAAATCTTGCAAAATTAGGTTCAGGACAATTTACCATCGTAGTAACGATTGGCAAAGACCAGCACTGGTATAGTTTTGATTTAAATTAAGTTTAAAGTTATTTAAGAATATATAGGTTTTTAAGTTTAATAGGTTCATTTAAAGGAGGGTATTTTCCCTCCTTTTTTATTTTTATACAATCCGGAAATTAGAACGAAATAAATAGTTACTGCCCATCACAATTCCGGAAAAAAGTTCTTGAGGATTCATTAAATTATCATCAAACTTGATTTCGCTTTAAGGCATCCGAATTAATTTAGATTTATTCATTAAATCCGGGAAGAGGTCAAAAAACAAATCGTTCTGTAATTTCTAAATAACAAATATTGCGTTAAGAAATTTAATTGTTCAGTCGCAAAGAGCTAGGAATTACCCGGAATAAAGTCTATTCACAAATGACCGGCACATAAAGGCAATGTTACCAGGTTAGAAGGCTACGATAAGCAAGTTGAAGATACTTTCAATAAATCCGGAGAATATTTATTTTCAAAATTTGATTGGTTAATTTAATACGACTTTTAGAAAATGACCTTGAAGCATTCACTGATTTGTGAAAGCATCTTTGTTCTATCGAAACCAAATTAATCATTCAATTAAATTTTTATTCTATGAAAACATTTATTTTTTCTCTGATGCTGGTAGCAAGTACCGCATTGGGCTTTTCAGCCACTAACCTTAATTTGACTATCAATGGTCAGAACCTTGTACTTAATACTACTGATTGGAACCGATCCATCCATACTGTAAAAATAATCGATCAGGAGGGTCAGGTTATATATTCAAAGGATTATACCATTCAGGATGGTAAATCCCTAAAAAGATTTAACCTTGAAAAACTGGCCGCTGGAACCTATCAGGTTGAAGTCAGTGATCCTCAAAATATCAACAGACAATATTTTACTAAAACGGTTACTGCATTAAGATTGCATGAAGAAATTGAATCTTTTATTAAGCCGGCCATCTTTCTTCAAGGAACTTTACTCAAGGTAAATTATCTCAACCTCAACCACGAGTCTACTATCAAAATCCTCGACCCAACCAATTCAATCGTGTTTGAGAGTGAAATAAAAAATCCAGTCTATACCAAACAATTTAATTTGTCCAGACTGGACAAAGGTGTTTATACTGTAATTATTACTCAGAATAAAGAGCGTTTTGCTCAAAATTTTGAATTGTAATTTTCCATATCAGTTATAAAAAATTAATCATACAAAGTAGAGTTTTAAGTAAGGTTTTTTAAACAAAAAAAGGGGAGCAAAGGCTCTCCTTTTTTGTTTTACTTATATTTGCCCGCAACAAGTAAATTTAGCATGAAAGGGATATTGACTATAGGTTTGCTAGGGTTGAGTAATGCTTTTATGACCTTTGCCTGGTACGGACATCTCAAGTTTGCGGAATGGAAATCGTTTAATAGACTGGGATTATTTGGAATCATTCTGGTCAGCTGGGCTATCGCTTTTTTTGAGTATTGCCTGATGGTCCCGGCAAACAGGATTGGATTTCAAGCGAATGGTGGACCGTTTTCTCTAGTCCAATTAAAAGTCATCCAGGAAGTAATTACACTGTGTGTATTTTCAGTTTTTACTTTACTACTATTCAAAAATGAAGTTCTCCGTTGGAATCATGCGCTTGCTTTTTTGTTGCTGGTAGGTGCAGTTTACCTGGTTTTTAGGAAATAAATTGAACCAGATTATCGGATGATCCTGCCGGTCCTTTATTCGCACGCCTCACCATACTTTTGTAACTTTGCAGGCTGATGGACGAAACCTTACAGTTTGAATTTGATTGGTTACAAATACGTCATCGGGTTAAGGACCTATTACACCTTGAAAAACTACCCGATCTCAATGCTGTATTACTTTTTATAGGATTACAGGAGCTGGGAAAATGGAAATCCGCAAAATTTAAAAAAGAAGAAAAGCAAGATCTTATGCATGTAGCAGTATGCACACTCATGAGTAAAGATGGCTATTATCAGTGGCACGGACTGGATACGGAAGGGTGGCCACATTTCGAACCAATACGTATTTTCGAAATCAAAGGAGTAGAAACACAAGAGCGATATCTTAAGGCAAAAGCCATTCAATATTTTGATGAAATTCAACTTCAATAAATGATACGATCGATGAAATATTCAATTTTATTTTTTTTAACAGTGATTGTTCTATCCTGTTCGGAACCAAAAGGCGAAAAACATGCCATCATCTCTACGTCTATGGGGGATATCGAGGTGCTATTGTATGATCAGACACCACTGCACCGGGATAATTTTATAAAACTTATTAAAGAAAAATATTATGATGGACTACTATTTCACAGAGTCATGCCCGGATTTGTAATCCAGGGAGGAGACCCCGAGTCTCGTACTGCTACTGCTGATGCATTTTTGGGCGGGGGTGGTCCGGACTATCAAATAACAGCAGAAATAGGTTCGCCTCATTTTAAAGGAACACTGGCGGCCGCCCGGAATCAAAATCCGGAAAAGAAATCTTCAGGCTCCCAATTCTATATTACGATCGGCAGACCTGTAACGGATATGGAACTCGACCAGGTCGAACAATCAAAATCGATAAAATATAATCCACAACAACGTGAAAAATATAAAAAAATTGGCGGATTACCTTCTTTAGACAACGACTATACAGTATTTGGCGAAGTGGTCAGTGGAATGGATATTGCTGAAAAAATTGCAAACATGCCGGCCAACCCCGCCAACAGGCCTCTGGATAATGTAACCATGAAAATCAGGCTCAAATAAAAATATATTATTGATTCAAATACATAATGGTATGAACCAAATAAAATCTTTTATATCATTCATTTTTATTTTATTTACAATTAACATGAGTAATTCACAATCTATCACCCATATACAAGTGGAAACTCCGCTTGGCATTATGAAAGGTTACCTGTACAATGAAACTCCGTTGCACCGGGACAATTTTATTAAGCTTATCCATGAACACTTTTATGACAGCCTTTTATTTCATCGGGTTATTGAAGGATTTATGATTCAGGGAGGAGATCCAGAAAGTAAAAATGCGCCAAGTGGAAGTCCATTGGGCATGGGCGGTCCCGGATATCAGGTACCAGCAGAATTCGTAGATTCTTTAGTTCATGTCAAAGGAGCTATGGCAGCAGCCAGAAATAATAATCCGGAGAAGAAATCTTCGGGATCTCAGTTTTATATTGTCGCAGGCAAACCAGTATCCACGGCTGAATTAACCATGCAAGAATCGAGGCATCGGTTTAAATATCCCGAGACAGCTTTAAATGATTATAAAACACTAGGTGGAGTTCCTTTTCTGGATCAGGATTATACTGTATTTGGAAGAATAACTGAAGGTCTGGATATCATCGATCTTATTACTAAAGCAATGGCAGATGGACGAAACCGGCCTCTTGAGAATATCTGGATGAAAATATCAATCATAAATTAATTAATGTAAAGCCATGGCTATAAAGAAAAAATTTATTCTGGGCATTGATATCGGTGGTACTGGTATCAAAGCTGGTTTAGTTGATATTGTTGAAGGTACCCTGCTGGGCGAACCTATTAAAATCAAGACCCCTTCTCCATCGACACCGCAAAATGTATTTAAAGCGGTTCAGCAAGTAATCACCATGTTGAATTATACGGGACCTGTAGGAATTGGATTCCCGGCCATTGTACATCATGCCGTAATTCAAAATGCAGCCAATATTGATAAGAAATGGATTGGCACGAATGCCGAAACGCTATTTAATAAAATAAAAGGCTGCAGGTTTCATGTAGCTAATGATGCAGATATGGCAGGTATGGCTGAAATGGCTTTCGGATTGGGTAAAAACAAAAAAGGGACAGTAATACTTATTACGATTGGCACAGGCCTTGGTTCGGCATTATTTATAGATGGCAAATTGGTTCCCAATACGGAATTTGGTCATCTCAACTACAAAAAGGCTGACTTTGAATACTATGCATCCAATACAGCCAGAGAAAAGAAAAGGATGAGCTGGGCAAACTGGGGGGGACAGTTTAATCGCTTTATGCAACATCTTGAATTTATTTTTTCACCAGATATGATCATTTTAGGGGGCGGCCTAAGTAAACGCTGGGATGATTTCAAAAAAAAGATTGAAGTGGATACCGTTGTTATACCCGCTAAACTTCAGAATCATGCGGGAATTATAGGTGCAGCAGCATTCGCAAAATCTCTCGGTTGATCCTAATTTACTTATTTTTATAGCTCCAAAATCAAATTCAATATGAATTCCTTAACTAGATATCTTTTTATATTAATTGCTTTGACCAGCATTTTTTCATGCAAAAACGAGCCAAAATCTTCAACTAATTCAGAAGCTCCGGTAGCGGTTACCAGCAGTAGCGCTGATGTCAGTTCGCTCGATATTTTAGATCACGACTTCAATATTATTCCGGAAGGTAGTCGGTTATTCATTAGAGGTTTTTTTAATAATACACTTGTCGATGGTGCCATGACTATAAACAAAGGCAAACTCCATATTAAGCAAGGCATGATTACGAAAGGTGAATTTGATCTTGATCTTAAGACGATTGAACAAATTTCCAATCGCAACGAAACTACTGAAAACTTAATGAAAAGTGCTAAAGTGTTTAATGCTGAAAAATATAAAACAGGCCAGTTTATTATTACGGAATGTACTAAAGCAGTTAATGATCAACAAGCTACGCACATTCTGAAAGGAACACTTAATTTTCATGATAAATCAGTGCCATTCACTGCTAAAGCAAGAGTTGATTATGTCAACAAAAATATTTCAATCAATGCTGAAGAACTTACTATGAATGCCTCTGACTTTGGAATTACGATGAGTGACCCATCGCAGGATCATATTTTTTTCAGATTAACAGTGAACGGAAGACTTTTATAAACCAATAGTAATAAATATAAAAGCCCGGTGTACCGGGTTTTTTTATTTCAGGACTATACGACGATTCAAAATTCAGTCAAACTGTAATGGAAACTTTACCAGCAAATCATCAAAAATGAAATCATTCAGATCCCTGAGTATCAAATCTATTCATGGAAGTTATTATACAGGTATTAAACAGGGAGGTGAATCCAACTCCATGATGCACTCTTATTCCCCGGTGGATGGATCGAAAATTGGTTCTGTAAAAATGATTACACGGGAAGAGTATGATCACGTAACCCAGCAAGCAGTACAGGCCAGATTAGCATGGAGAAACAGACCAGCCCCAGCCCGTGGGGAGATTGTACGGCAAATGGGCGATGCTTTCAGGAAAAATAAAAAAAATCTCGGGGCATTGGTTTCATATGAGATGGGTAAAAGTCTTCAGGAAGGGCTTGGTGAAGTGCAGGAGATAATTGATATCTGTGATTTTGCTGTAGGCCTTTCAAGACAACTTTATGGTCTGACCATGCATAGTGAACGCAGTGGTCATAGGATGTACGAGCAATGGCATCCTTTGGGTACTATTGGAATTATTTCTGCATTTAATTTTCCAGTTGCAGTCTGGAGTTGGAATGCAATGATTGGCATGGTTTGCGGTAACACGGTAGTTTGGAAACCTTCTGAAAAAACACCCCTGTGTGCTGTTGCAGTAATGAACATAATCGGTGACACATTAAAAAATAATAATGTAGAGGAAGGGGTTATCAATCTTATCCAAGGCGACTACAGGGTTGGTCAATGGATGGCGGAAGATTCCCGATTCGATTTGATCAGTGCTACAGGAAGCACCAGAATGGGAAAAGCTGTTGCCAGCGTGGTTGCCGCAAGGTTGGGGAAATCATTGCTGGAATTAGGAGGTAACAATGCCATCATTATTACACCAAGCTCAGAAACGAATAAGGTCATTGCAGGAGCTGTTTTTGGTGCAATTGGCACAGCAGGTCAGAGATGTACTTCAACCCGAAGACTGATTATTCATCATTCTATTTATAACAAAATAATAATTGCATTAAAAAAAGCATACAATCAAATAAAGATCGGGAACCCACTGGATGTGGTTAATCATGTGGGGCCATTGATAGATATAGCTGCAGTCAATGCTTATCTCCAGGCAATAGAGGAAATAAAAAAAGAAGGTGGTCGGATTATTACACCTTATGGGGTTCTTTCAGGAAAGGGTTATGAAAGTGGTTGTTACGTAATGCCATGTATTGCCGTCGTATCTCCGGATTTTAAGATAGTCCAAAAAGAAACTTTTGCCCCTATTCTATACGTCATGAAGTACGATTCACTAGCCGATGCTATAGCTATTCAAAACAATGTACCTCAGGGGCTCTCCTCAGCCATCATGTCCAATGATTTAAAAGAGACAGAATATTTTCTTTCAGTTAATGGATCTGATTGTGGCATAGCTAATGTCAATATCGGTACCAGTGGAGCTGAAATAGGAGGAGCTTTTGGAGGAGAGAAAGAAACCGGGGGAGGAAGAGAGAGTGGTTCCGATGCCTGGAAAGCCTATATGAGACGACAGACCAATACAATCAATTATTCTGGCAATTTTCAACTTGCCCAGGGAATTGTATTCGATATCTGAAATAAAAAAGCCAATGATTGCTCATTGGCTATTATAATTTTATAGATTCAGGTTATTGCATCAATATTCCCATAAATCGTGTTCAAAATTGAAGAGCTTATCTTTAATTTTATCACTTTCGCGTAATCTTGCTACTCCGTCAGGAAAGAAGTCTTTTAATCTGAGATCCTGAGCATTGGATTCTTTAAAAATATAACTTGAAAATCTTCTCATTTCGAATATATCATCCCAGCTGAGTGGAGATGCGTCATTGAAATCATTGAAAGCTCGATTCCTGGCCATAATTTCCCGGATCTGAGGATAATAAAGCCAATACATTGGTTGATCTTCAGATCTACCGGCAATTAATCTCTCACGCACAGGTGCTATACCAAGAATACGTACTTTCAACCTGGAAGCCTCTCTGTCAAAAAACCAAACTTCCTTAATCCGGAAAAATTTGATATTTTCTGCGCTGATTTCATTTTTCACTATGTGATTGGTCGTCTCATAAGTAACAGGATCGATGACTGGTACTGTATCAATAGTAAACATCATTCCTTCGATGTCGGCGGGCTGTAATAAATGCTTAAAGTCTTCATCCTGAAATGAAGCAACTAAGCCCGAAGTAGCAGCATCATTCAATATTTTAAACAGGGGTGATTTGGGATAGACAAATGCCTGGTTAAGTTTTTCACGAACATCAATGACTTCCCAAACCCTTTTTTCCCAGGGAATATCAGCTTCCCTCAATGATTCATATGGAAGCACTCGTGAATCCATCAAGGCTCTCCTTGTAACAATATCATCTATAAAGATGCTGCTATCTGCTGGTTCACTGGATTCTGTAATTACATTTTCAGGGCGCTGTGCAAGAGCAAGAATAGCGAAACTGAAAGTAAATGACTGGATTAAAAGAAATTTTTTCATGTCTGTTCTTTTATTGAATGGTAACTGTGATATCACCTAATTTTCTATTTATTTCATCACCTGGGCATTTGCACCGGATACCTGAAAACAAGTAAAGATTACCTGGTTTTGCCTTAGATATTACGCTCATTGATTCAGAGCTAAACCTGGTACCTGGATTAGTCACTTCCAAAATGTCCTCACCCCTCGCTACCCTGGTCACTTTAAAACCTGCAATATCGCATCGGGCATCAAAATCAAAATTATCCAGAAAAGCTCCTATCCCCACCTGAGCCTTGAATTCTCCATTTCCCACTACATTCTCCTTTATACCACCTAATCGTGGGGTCGGATCAGGAATCGCTTTAATTCTGAATATTTTCCTTGTGGGTGAACTACCATTAGCGCTTACAGTAATGGTACCCTGAGTACCCGGTTTTGCTGAGTTCTCCAGGTGGAGTGTATAGGTACCATCCGAATTTTTCTTAATAGTCCCTGGGCCATCAAATGAAACACTTATTTGATTGCTTGAAATACCGGCTGCAGAAACCTCGATAGGATTATCTACTCCTTTATACAATACATTCATTTTAGCCGCTGAAACCGTTACTGATCTCTCTCCTACCTCATATTCAAATTCCTTTTCTACTGTAGTAACCTGATTTGTTACAGGGTTTACAACAGAAAATCTTGCTGAATATTTTTTAACGCCGATCCCTGAAGGTGTTGCTGTATATTTTGCTACGCCATCAATAACCGGAATACTCGCACCTGCAACTGTTGCTGACATTTTACTACCAACATTAGAAGATGAAGCACTTAAATATAAGTCTGCTTCATATTTTTCTCCATTAATAATGTAGCTTTTTTTAGGAGCTGAGACCACCTGATATTTATCAAACTTAATATCCTCACCCCCAACTTTGCTCATCAGGTAATTCAGTACTGCTGCTTCAGTACTTTTAGCATCGTTTTCAATTTTATTAAAAATAGGAAGAGTAGCGCCTAAAGGCATTTGATAAAAATTAAAATGAGCCCAGTTTTTCTTTTTTGTTGCAGTCCAGGCAGAATCTACATTCATCGAAATTTTATTTCTAAATCCATCGCGATCTGCTTCATCTATAAACTGTAAAAACTTATTTTTTGTTTCGAGGATTTTCCTTTCAAGTTCAGCACCTTTGCCAAGGTTTGCTGCCGGTTCTTTACCAACAAGAAACCTGGTAGTGATATCTTTATTTTTTTCATCTTTCAAATGAGTGACTCCAGTTCTTTTCTCAGTGATGTAACCTCCGGTTTCATTTACCATCGTGTCAATGATACCTTGCACGTAATCAGTAAATTCCTTACTTAATGCTCTGGTAGGAGCAGCACGGTCTGCATATTTCCTGAGATTAGCCTCATCTTTTCTTGCTAATTTGTCTACTTCCTCTGGTACTTTCGCGTTAGCCTCATCCAAAACAATATTACTTTTTCTCAGGCCTTCATTTACTACCCTAAATGCATTAAATATCTCAGCAGATACATTGAGTGCCAGGATTGCTGTCAACACTAAATACATGATGTTGATCATCAACTGCCGGGGTTGCTTAGGTATTGACATGTTTCAGTAAGGGGTTGACTTATATAAGTTGATTGATTTTCAGATGTGGCTTGATTATTTTGATGTCATTGCGGTAAGTACATTACCGTAGACTTTATTCATAGAAGCCAGGTTTTGGGCCAACGCCTGAAGCTGGGCTTGTGTGCGTTTTGCATCCTCGGATGATGCCTGTAAAGCAGTGAATGTTTCATTCATTTTAGTATAGGTACCGTTCATCGAAGTAAGGTTTTTAGATAAAACACCGAGTTCAATTTGCGTCTTTTTAGCATCTTCTACAGAACCTTGTACTGCACTGAAGGCTTCATTCATTTTAGTATAAGTACCATTCATGGTCGTAAGGTTTTTAGAAAGAACACCCAATTCTGACTGTGTCTTTTTAGCATCTTCCACGGATCCCTGCAATGCCATAAATGCTTCATTCATCTTACTATAAAAGTCACCTACTGATTTCATTTGATCTTTCGTTTTGCTGAAATCGACTTCCTGCAAAGCTTTTAAAGATCCCATACTCCTGCTCATACCCTGCAATTCAGTAAGCATACCACTCAATTGCTCCTCTACTACTTCACCATTAAGTTGTCGGATAGGTTTTTTGGCTTGTTTATCAACTGCACCTACTCCAGGTAATATAGCAGGAACGTCTGCATGATAATCTTCAATTCCCGGGTAAAGTTTTTCCCAATAATAATCTTTGTCCGGAGGCAGTAATCCAAGCATGAGGAATAATACTGCTTCTGTAATCAAACCAATGGTAAGAAATAAACTTGCATTTGGTAAGCTTTCAATTTTGAAAAGAGCACCGATCATTACCATTGCAGCTCCAACGCCAATGACTAAATTTTTTAAATATTTAAATTGGGAGGATTTATACCAAGTTGCCATAAAAAAAGACAGTTTAATTTATTAGTTTATAAGAATTAACAAGCTATTGTTACTAGTGAGAAGTTGTCCGATCCTGATTTATTTAAAATCATTGATGGATCTTCCCAGGAAGGAAAGTACATTTCTAAACCCGATATATGATTTGGTTGAGTCCTGGTATTCATATGTCCTTGTGCCATTCTGTAAGTAATAAGAAATATCTTTCCAGGATCCGCCTCTTATCACCTTTCTTTTATATACCGTAGGGTCTCCTGGTTTGGCATCGTATTGGATATCGGGATTCATATCGTGTGTGAAATTATTAGCATTATCAAAATATGCTGTCACAGTCCATTCTGCCACATTGCCGGACATATTATAAATTCCATATTCATTAGGAAAATATGAATGTACTTCTACTGTATATTGGCCACCATCTTCGGGATAGTTACCTCTGCCAGGTTTAAAATTAGCCAACAAACAGCCTTTGGCATTCCTGATATAATATCCACCCCATGGATAAGGTGCAAGTTCTTTTTTTCCCCGGGCTGCATATTCCCATTCATATTCTGTCGGCAATCTGAAACCTTCCGAATTAACTTCGTCTGGTCTGAATTTATTCCATGTTTTTGTTCGCCAATCGCTAAATGCCTTTGCCATATCCCAATTAACCCCGACAACCGGATAATCATCGTAAGCTGGATGACTATTATAATTCTTAGCCATCGGATCATTGTATGAATATGCAAAATCGCGGATCCAGACTAAATTATCAGGTGCTACAGGGACCGAAGCTTTCTTAACAAAAGTTTTCCTTGGTGTATTTTTAGGAGCCTGTGCTGCTGCTCTGATATCAAACCAGCTATATGTGTAAATCAGTTTTCTTTCGTCTATTTCATCACCATCTAAACGATCTTCGCCCTGGTAATACAATTCTTTTAATTCTTCTGCCGTCCAGTCAATAGGGATATCCCAGTCAATACTGGTAGATCCATCATCATTTTCAATCACATCCCCCATCAATGTATGTGCCAGGGAATCTTTAATATATTCTACAAACTGACGGTATTCATTATTGGTAATCTCTGTATCATCAATGTAAAATCCTGAGATAGAAATTGCTTTAGGTTTTTGAACGTATGAGCTAAAAATATCCTGATCACTTTGACCTACATTCAAAGTGCCTGAAGGCACATATACCATTCCATATGGATTGATTCCTTTCCATTTTGGTCGATTCTGGACACCAGTAAGGTAACCCGATTGTTTATTGCCTCCTCCACAAGCAAATAATATCAAAATAAAAAGTGTGGTTACACTCCATTGAAAGGCTTTTCGTTTCATGTCTTCTAAAAAAATTTTACTTGGCTCAATTATAAAAATGTGCGTAAAGATACTTCCTTGTTTTCTAATTGTTCATTAAAAATCGTTCAAACTTCGTTCAAAATCCCTTTGGTAATCCGCCCATTTATATCCTTAAACGGTCTGGAAAGCAACTAAGTACATAAATCATGCCCATACTCATTAAACTTTCGTTAAAAAATCAAATTAGTACCTGGGGTTGTAGATGATTGGTTCTTTTTCGATGGCTCCTATTTTTTTGTTTAGATTATAATTCAGCATGAGTTCATGTGAACCTTGCTGGGCAACATTTAAACTCGAAAGGGTCACATCAAATCCATATAATATTTTTAAATTTTCATTAATTCTTAAACCAGCCATAAAAGAAAGAGCATCAATAGTATTGGAAGAGTAACCTCTGAATCCGATGCCTGCGTACAACTTTTGATTGATGGTAGCCAAAGCGGAAATATCCGTTTGAACTTTTTGAAAATCAGATTTAATCAATATACTGGGTGCCAAGGTTAGGTTTTCAGAATATTCCAGGTTATATTCTACGTACAAATTAGTCCTGGGTCTTATTTGGTATGTCGTATTTCCATGATTAAAATCAATCACCGGACTATGAAAATTTTCAAATGAAATCCCTACTTCCAGCTGATCCTGAGCGAAATATAATCCAGCTACCAACTGAGGTACCAATCCGTTTAATGTGGTATTAAACAAAATATCATCCTGATGAAAAATCAATCCACCTTCATATTTACCCTGAGGGGTTTTAAGTAAAGACCCATCGAAAGATTTTTGAATGAATCCTACTCCCAATGCCCCTGAAAAGAGTCCGATATTGCTTTGGTAAACATAATTATATGAAACTAATGCTCTAGTAGTTTTTTCCGCTCCAAAACTTTCCTGTTCTAATTTTATCCCTCCACCTCCTTTGAGCGCATATAACGGTAAGTGAGCCTGAATTATTTTGGATGCCGGTGCACCTGGTAATTCCTGCCATTGAGTTCTTACTCCTCCAGTAATGCTAAGTGAAGATTCAAGTCCTGCATAGGCAGGATTAAGGGCATACTTCTGTAACATATAAAGTGTATACTGACTGCTTTCTTGCCCTTCCGAACTTAGGTGAAGACAAAAAATAAAAATCAACGTATAAAACAATTTCATGAAGTATGGTAATGTTTGTCTAAAAGTAAACGAAATTCTTCATACGATTTCACGGGCATTTCACAAGAAAAGTTATGACAAAACGAAATCTCCGAGATTTCAACATCATCTGACCGGTGCATAATTAACTGCGGCATGTATTGTCTGAGTACTTTTTGACCAAATCCATTATATCCTGTTTTGACTTCCATCCAACCATACATTTGATTGATTGCTAATGAAGCCCAGTGGCTCAGAGATTCCGGATACCTGATGATTGCACCCAATAAATTGCGAATGATTTCATTGCCTAGTTCTTCCCATTCAGGTCGGTTTAAAATTCGACCTAATTGAACAAGATTGTATGCCATTATTCCACTGGCTGACGGCATGGTATTATCGTAAAGATCATTGACGGAGGATATTAAATCATCCTGAGAGATTGAATATGAAAAACTTTTGGTGGATGGATTGAAATAGTTTTTTAATACATCAGTAACAGGTGCACTTGCTTTATCCACGAAAACAGTATCCCCCGTAGAGCGGTAAGCATGAATGCAAGCAGTTATATAATACGCCAGGTCATCCAGCATTGGAGGGATATTGCTTTCAAACTGATGTTTAAATTTATTTTTGTCTTTTAAATGCAGGTCTATAAATTGAAGAATATGCAAAGCTTCAGCCAGAAATGAGTCGTCATCAAAAGCATCAAAAGCTTCCAGCAGCCCCAAACATAAGAGCGCATTCCAGGAAAGAATAATTTTCGTATCAGTAAGCGGAGGAACACGTTGACGCCGAACAGTCAAGAGCTTCGATTTGATCGTTTCCAATTCGGAAGAATCTAAAGTGGATTCAGTTACTTCTTTGTTTACCCAAAGTATATTTTTTGGTAACCCATCGGGATGAAACGGATCTTCCCAATTACCCTCCTCTTCTATGGCGTATGATTCATTCAACAACTTAAATTCTTCTTCAGATAGTATTTTAACTAATTCATCTACAGTCCATACATAATATTTACCCTCTACATGTTCACTATCAGCGTCGATGGCGCAATAAAAGCCACCTAAAGGAGACTTCATATCTGATATTAGCCAACGGATGGTTTCGTACACCACCCTTTTAAATGTGCCTGAGGGTTTAAGTTTATAGGCTGCACTATACAATGAAATCAATTGAGCATTATCATACAACATCTTTTCAAAATGAGGTATATTCCATTCTTTATCCGTCGCATATCGGGCAAATCCACCTGCCAACTGATCATAAATACCAGCCCTGGCCATCGTCGTCAAAGAATGCATCACATGATCTTTTGCATCCTGATCTCCCGAATAGAAATAATAGTCTAAAAGATATCGCTGACTCATCGTTGCCGGGAATTTGGGGGCACCTCCAAATCCTCCCCAGGTCCTATCAAATCTATTTTTCAAATGACTAAATATTCTTTTACCTATGGATTCATCAGATCTAAGATCATCGATTGGCTTCCCTGCTAATTGAAGTAAGGTATTTCCAGAATTCCTAATAAAATCTGTCAATCGGCCCGCCTGCTCTTCTACTTCAGCTCTTTGATCATTATAGATTCTAAGGATGTATTCAAGGATTTGAATCCACGAAGGTCGTTGATGGATGGAAGTAGGGGGGAAATAAGTGCCTCCATAAAAAGGCCTTTTATCCGGCAATAAAAAACAATTTAATGGCCAACCACCTGATCCGGATAAGGCTACAACTGCATCCATATATATTTTATCAAGATCTGGTCTTTCTTCTCTATCCAATTTAATATTAACAAAGTGCAGATTCATGAACTGGGCAACCCGCTCATCAGTAAATGATTCCCGTTCCATCACATGACACCAATGACAACTGCTATATCCAATACTTAATAAGATCGGCTTGTTTTCTTTTACGGCTCTTTCAAGGGCCTCGGATCCCCAGGCATACCAATCGACGGGATTGTCTTTATGTTGAAGAAGGTAAGGGCTCTTTTCAAACTGAAGTCTATTCATATTAATTCATTTCAGACATGATGTCTATTTAACGTGAACAAATGTAGCCGATATCATGTAAGAAAGGACGAACCCTTGTTGATCTCTTAGAATTCTTTACCTATAAATCTAAAGAAAGTGAATCATATGCAAAATGGACAGTGGGAGGTAATGATGCACTAAGTGTATTGTGAAGTCCCATATGGTGGCTCATATGGATAATATAGGATGATTTAGGATGAAGGACATCAATAGTTTTTAATGTTTGTTCTAACGTAAAATGTGCATGATGCGGACGGTGATGGAGTGCATTAATGACTAAACAACTGATTCCTTTACATTCTTCAATAGTTTCATCCGGTAATTCACTGGCATCTGTGATATACATTAATTTATTGCCAAATTTATACCCCAAAATCCCAAGGTCCCCATGAAATACTCTCCATGGAACTATATTTGACTGATGCACATTGAAAGGAATGCCCGAACTCACTTCAGTCAATCTAAATTTTGGTGCTCCGGGATAAGAGCCTGCTCCAAAAGCATAATCATATTTTATCTGCAATATTCTCAAGACATCAGCCTGAGCATAAACCTGCATAGGCTGGTTTTGCATGAAAATAAAAGGCCTTAAATCATCAAGACCACCGGTATGATCGTAATGCTCATGGGTCAGGAGTACTCCATTTATTCTTCTTATACGCTCTCTTAGAAGCTGAATTCTGATATCAGGTCCGCTGTCAATTAATAAGGAAGTATCTCCTTCCTGAATGAAGGCAGCACATCTTAGTCTTTTATCTTTAGGATTATCCGACAGGCATACTTCGCAATCACACCCTATCACAGGTATTCCCTGAGAAGTACCCGTACCCAGGAAAGTAATCCTCACACCATTTCTTCTTTTTCCAATTCCATCTTGAGGGAGTGGTAAAAGGAAAGGGATGAATCAGTCAGGTGTTTAAGGTCAATAATAAGTTGTTGCAAGATGTCAATAAAAGCAATAATGCGACCTTCTGTCTCATAGAATCGATTAATGATTACCATCCTTCGATTTTCAAGTACACAAGCCCCGGATTGAAAGTTTCCTTTTTCATACCGGATCGTGTATCCTGCCTCTGCCAATAATTGTTCGATTTTCTCTAGTGTAGTTTTTGTGTATCTTATTTTTGAGCTCATCTTATGGGTAAATGAATTTGAATGAATAAGGGTAGGACCCAAATTCTTTGTAGTTTTAATATTAACATTTCAATGCTTTAAAACGTTTTTTAAGTATTGACAAGCAAAAGTCAGAAATTAGTGTAAGGAATAGTAATTTCCATTCAATTTTTTTTTAATATGTTTCGCCTGCCTGTTTTGATCCTCCTGGTTTACTCGCTTTATGCAAGTAAATTAATGGCGCAATCGCCGGTGCGTTTTGGCACAGGAGTATTTGCAGGAATAAATCTGGCCCAGGTGGATGGCGATGATATGCAGGGATATGATAAACCCGGGCTTAATTTCGGTCTCAGGGGCATTACCTATATTCTGCCCGCCTTCGAATTTCACACTGAATTATCATATTCTCAGCGTGGCAGTCAATCCAAAGGGTTTGGAAGGGACTTGTTCAAAGGAAGGCAAATGGTATTGGATTATGGTTCTATTACAGGTTTACTCTCTGTAAGTGACTGGTTTGACCCGATTAAGGAATTTTACCGGATTCAGATACAGGGGGGAGTATCCTATGGAAGGTTGATTAAGTCTGAAACCCAGGATGTAGTCCACAATGATGCCCGTATAATTCCATTTGACGAAATAGCCCCTTTTTTCAATAGTAGTGATTTATCTATGGTATTAGGTGCAAACATAAAATTCACTGAACATATAGGACTTTCTCTCCGCTATAACAGATCTATGAGTCTTCTCTTTGATTCAGAAGCTGCAAAAAAACATTTCATGACAAAGAGCCCATTGTCTATGAAAAGTTACTTTCTTTCAATAGATACTTTTTACCAATTCTGACATTAAGCAGCTAATACATTAACTGAAAAATATAATTTAAATTTGCTGCATGAAGATTTGGATTTATTTATTTCCTGCTTTTTTAATTTTTACCAATTGCAAACAAGAATCAACGCCTAAAAAACAAGTTCAACTTGCAGCGCAGAGCATACTCACTCAAAATGAGATTCAAGATCTGGTGACAAAAGTTGATTTTGTTGATTTTTTATTTTATCATATGAATATAAGTGTCAGCCAAAATGATCCGGCATCCATACAACAAAGTTTGCATTTTTTAACTACTGAAGCCAAACCAGCCACTATGCAATGTGCCTCTATTGGCCGAGCATCATTTCAATCAAAAGGTAAAATTATATTTGAAGCGGATATGCACTTTGCTGATCATTGTGGTTATTTTACCATCATTGAAAACAAAGTAGCTAAAGGAACATGCCTGATGTCTCCCGATGGGGTAAAATTCCTTTCAACGATGATAAATAGCTATCAGAACAAATAAAGTTTATTCTTCTGTTTTCAATTTTGCCTGGTTAGATTCAAGTTTTTGAAATAATTCTTCTACCCGGTACATTTCATCCACCGTCTCATCGATATAATATTCTAAGGCAGGCATTCTACGTAAATGACTTTTTAATCGCTGGTACATTTGTTGCTTGAGTTTATACGTCGCTTCTTTAATTAAAGAGATGACATTCATTTTATCTTCTACATTATAAACGCTCAGATAAATGCGGGCGAGTTGAAGGTCCGAAGCCACTTTGACATGAGCTACCGTCACCAGAGCCTGCCGGCCATAAATATATAAGCCTTCCTGTTGCAATACGAATGAAAAGTGTCTAAGTATAAGTTCTGAAACTTGCTGTTGTCTTTTAGATTCCATGGTAAGGTATTTAAATATAGTTAAGGGTAAAGATACTGGTATTAGAATTATTCAGAATGATGCTATTGAAATCAAAGCTTTTCCAGCAATTAATATTATAAAACGTTTCCATACAAATAAGGTTGAACTTTTACTTTGTATTTTCAATCCTATTAAATTTTTTAACCACATTCGACAAAGAATTATCATTTTGCTTTATAAAAAATTAAACCTGAATTTAGAAATCAGCATCTGCTGTGCAATAGAATTTTCCCGACTCACTTTCCTTTAGCTATGATACTCGTATTTTTATCCCATCATGCAATCCGCTGTAGATTATCTCGATAGTCCAATAGAATATCTTAAAGGTATAGGCCCTGCTAAAGCAGAATTGCTTAAAACTGAACTTGGCATTTTTACATTCCGGGATTTGTTACTGACATATCCATTCAGGCATATTGACCGCTCGATTATATTGCCTATATCCCAGATTAAAGAGGACAATACAACTGTTCAGGTAAAGGGGAGATTAGGAAAACTAGTGCTGAGCGGCAGCAAATTTCAACGAAGAATTAATTCGACATTAACAGATAATAGCGGCGTACTGAGCCTGATATGGTTTCAGGGAGCTTCATGGTTAGAAAAATCGTTGAAGCCGGGTGAAGAATATGTGCTGTATGGTCGGGTGACTTATTCAGGATATAAATTTACCATGGCACATCCTGAAATGGAAATTGCAAATGAGATCAGCCGGCTTCCGGGTCTGGAGGCAGTGTATAACAGCACTGAAAAAATAAATAGTAAAGGCCTTGATTCCAAAGCCCGCAGAAAGTGTATTGCCACCTTGTTTGAACGACTCACTCCTGCTTTGCTATCAGAAACACTTCCTTCTTACATCCTGCAGAGAATGAAGTTATGCTCCTACTTTGAATCAATGCTTTGGATTCACCTGCCGCCATCTTTACGCCATCTGGAGGAAGCTACTCATCGCATCAAGTTCGAAGAATTGTTCTTTCAACAACTCAGTTTATTGTCATCTAAGGAATTTCACAAAAAACATGTTGCAGGACCTGTATTTAAATCAGTAGGTGACTTATTCAATGTTTTTTATCACCAGCATTTAAAATTTGAGTTGACCGGAGCGCAAAAAAAAGTGATTAAGGAAATCAGAACCGATACTGGTTCCGGTGCTCAGATGAATCGATTATTGCAAGGCGATGTAGGCTCAGGTAAAACCATTGTGGCTTTGATGATTATGTTGTTGGCTATTGACAATGGATTTCAGGCTTGTATAATGGCTCCTACTGAGATCCTGGCACAACAACACTTTACATCTGTGAGCAATGCATTAGCCGATATGTCGTTGCCCATCGGAATTCTAACCGGTAGTATAAAAGGAAAAAAAAGAGAAAGTTTACTAAAGTCTCTCGTGGAAGGTGAGATTAAAATTCTTATTGGTACTCATGCTCTTTTGGAGGATCCCGTCCAATTTAAAAATCTTGGACTAGCTGTGATCGACGAACAACATCGCTTTGGAGTAGCTCAACGTGCCAATCTATGGCAAAAAAATCAGGCAGTAGCACCTCATATACTGGTGATGACAGCAACTCCGATACCGCGAACGCTAAGTATGGTTTATTATGGTGATCTGGATATAAGTATCATTGATGAATTACCTCCAGGGAGAAAACCCATCAAGACCATGCATTTCTTTGAAAAAAGCAGGCCACAACTTCATCAATTCATCCGGTCACAAATTCAAACTGGAAGGCAAGTGTATATTGTCTATCCACTTATCGAAGAGTCTGAAAAACTGGCATTACAGGATTTGCAAAATGGATATGAGATTTTACTACAACACTTCCCTAAACCAACCTATCAGATCAGTGTGCTTCATGGTAGGATGAAATCCGATGTAAAGGATGAGGAAATGAAAAGATTCAAAGCTGGAAGAACACAAATCCTGGTCGCCACCACAGTCATTGAAGTTGGTGTAGATGTTCCAAATGCAAGTATTATGGTGATCGAAAATGCTGAGCGTTTTGGGCTCTCCCAGTTGCATCAGCTGCGGGGAAGAGTAGGTCGCGGAGCAGACCAGTCTTATTGTGTTTTAATGACCGGGTTTAAATTATCTGCTCATGCGCGAACCAGAATTCAGACCATGTGTGATACGACGGATGGTTTTAAAATCGCTGAAGTGGATCTCGAACTTCGTGGTCCGGGTGACATCAGCGGCACTCGGCAAAGCGGTGGAGAAGAGTTCAATCTTGTGAATTTGTCATCCGATCTTAAGATCCTGGAGGAAGCTCAAAACCTCGTTCAGAAAATACTGGAAAGAGATTCCGGTTTAATACACCCGGAGAACGTGCTGCTTTTTAATCACATCCATTCAGTGCAAAAATCAAAACCTATCTGGGCTAAAATATCCTGATCAGGGCATCTGTCGGTAAATTTCATAAGTTGATATATTATCTTTAAATCAGATGAGACATCCAATTTATTTTTGTTTTACAATTGAAATTAGATCATGTCAAAATCATATAAAACAACAGGTTGCTTCAGATTTGTAGTATTCATGGTTATTCTTGCACCCATCGTATACCTCGCAGCCTCTTATTATAATGGGCAAGATGGAATTCAAAACATCAGAAATTATATCAATAAAGCTAAAAATACAGTGGGTATTTCTGATAAGGTAAAACCAAATAATCCGATTGAAAATAAATCAACTGAAAAAAGTGAACCTGAAATAGCTCAGGATGACAAGATCACAGATCTTAAGGTTCAGGTTTCTCTCAAAGACAAGGAAATCAACGCATTAATTCAACAAAATCTGGATTTGAAACAGAAACTGAAAGAATGCGAAGAAAAACCAGTCAAGGAAAAACCTATCAAATAGCAAATTCATTCTAAGTATTGATCAATAGCCTGAATTAACATAGCATGTTATTATAAACAGGCGATGGTGATTTTTATACTATTTCTACCTTCGCTCTTTAAGAATCAAAGATTCAGTTCAATCTTGATTTCGTGAATTGGATAATTACCTCTTTATTTGCAGTCCGAAAAAAACATAAATCATGAGTAAAAGGATATTAGCCAATGATGGAATAGAATCAGATGGCAAACTCGCCCTCGAAGCTGCTGGATTTACTGTTGATACTAATAAAGTGGATCAGAGTCAATTAACAGAAGCACTGCAAAACTATGAAGTCCTCATTGTGCGAAGTGCCACCAAAGTCAGGAAAGACTTAATCGATGCCTGCCCTCATCTAAAGATCATCGCCCGCGGTGGTGTGGGAATGGATAATATTGATGTTGACTATGCACGCGAAAAAGGTATCACCGTAATCAACACCCCCAATGCCTCTTCGAGAGCAGTCGCAGAATTAGCGATGGCTCATATGTATTCTTTATCACGTATGCTCAACCAATCCAATGCTCAAATGCCTAAAGAAGGAGCAGACTTTAATGCTTTAAAGAAAAAATATTCAGCAGGAACTCAGTTGTATGGAAAGACACTTGGAATAGTGGGCTTTGGCCGCATTGGTCAGGAACTAGCAAAGATAGCCATGGGTACAGGTATGAATATTATCGCCGTTGATCCTATGATCTCGTCAGTAAAATTAAAATTGCATTTAGGAGGACACGATATAGCGTTGGAAATTGCAACTTCATCTATGGAAGACCTTTTAAAAAATTCTGACTATATCTCTCTCCATGTACCTTCCAGTGAAAAACCGGTTCTGGGTGTTGACGAGATGCAAATGATGAAAAAAGGTGCCTGTATTATCAATACCGCTCGAGGTGGCGTGATCGATGAATCTGCTCTTTTAGGAGCATTAAATAGTGGACATTTGGGCGGAGCAGGTTTAGACGCTTTCTTGAATGAACCGACCCCTGACCCTTCGATTTTGAATAATTCTAAAGTATCTGTTTCACCGCATATCGGTGGATCTACCATAGAGTCTCAGGCAGCCATAGGGTTGGAATTAGCTGAAAAAATTAAAGCTGCTTATAAATAGCTAAAGGTTAATGAAGGAAAAAATCTTTCGCACTTTTTAATTCTGTTCGGAATTTTAATCTAACAGTTTCAATAATTCCATCTCAAACCCAAGTACGGCATTAGGTCCAATAAGTCCATCTGGTGTTCCGGTCTGGCCAAATGCTAAGCCAGAAGGAATGAGCAATTTGATTTTTCCACCAGGCTTCATCATTAATAAAGCTTCCTGCCATCCTGGTATTACATCTTCCAATTGAAAATTGAGGGGTTGTCCCATTTTATAGGAGTTGTTAAACTCAATTCCGCTTAAGAAATATCCTATGTAATGACAAGAGACCGAATTAGACATCTTTGGTGAATCGCCTTTACCTTCTGTTTCAACATTATAGTATAAGCCGGATGAAGTTCTTTTTACGTCGATATTATTTTTAAGTGCATATTGAATAATGACATTTTGATCTGTAGAACCCTGGCTACCCGGATTAAAATTATATTCTGTTTTCATTCGGGTACCTAATGGAGAATTCCATAAGGGATCATCTACCTTAAGCGTAGCTGTGGTAGTTGCGGCAATTATTGGATTAGAATTGGATTGGTCCGGCCTTTTGGTGTTTTGACAAGAATAAATAAAAACAGAAAGTATGAGCAATAAAATAGTTTTAACCATGTATTCAGCATTAAGCCTGTAAAAATCTTCTTTATTTTTTCAGAACCACTAAGGGCAATTCATTGTTGACATATTATTATGCAATTTACACAGTTAATCAACCAGGATATTCCCGTACTCATTGACTTCCATGCTCAGTGGTGCGGGCCTTGTAAAATGATGGCTCCAATGATTGAACAGATCAAAGAAGAATATGATGATAAAATCAAAATCTATAAAATCGATATTGACAAAAACAGAACCCTGGTTGAAAAATACCAGGTGAATGCAGTACCTACTGTCATGTTATTTAAACGCGGAGTACTGCAATGGAGGGTGGCGGGAGTACCCAGCGCCCACGAGTTAAAAAACCAGTTGAATATTGCTCTGAAATAAATTGAAGCGATGCGAAAAATCTAATTCAAAAAGACAGAAACGTTAGTCGTATTTTTTCTTTAAAAACCAGGTATCATCATTGAGCGTAAAGCCCATTTTGATGGCAACATAGCCTGCGTTCAATTTGCTGCTTATCCCGGTATTTCCAATTTCTACTCCAATATTGGCAAAAGATACATTTCGTTGGAATATAAATGGAATTCCCATTCCCAGGTTGATACTATAGCTCTTTATCTGCGTACCATCATACGATCGCGGATCGCTTCCAAATTTTAAGCCTACCCGGTAAGAGATTCTTTTTAAAATATTATCGAAAGATTCAATATTGGGGCAATAAGCAAATCCAAACGACAATTGATTTGCATCTTTTAATACTTCCGGTTTTGCCGAGTTCTGATAAGCTGACCACGATACTAAACTGAGCTGACCACCAAATTGTAAGCGATACTTATCATTATAATAAAAACCAAGATGGATTTCGCCTGGCAATTTGCCGGTACCCTCAATACCCCGCGTATATTTTACAGTATCTGAAATACCTGTAGTTGCTGAAGTCAATAATTCACGTCGATAAGTCTGATCCGTAAGGGTACTAAATGATTGGGCTCCCTGACCATATATACCGAAAGTCAGGTATTTTGAAGATTCTAATTCACCTTCCGCCAATTTTCTAAGATTGATTTTATACTGTGCTCCTAGATTCCATCGAAATCCCTTCATAGAGATTTCATTCAAAAAGACCGTGTTGTAAGGCAACGAGAGAGACAAAAGGTCCAACTCTCTCTTATAAGCCATTTTGCCAAAAAGATATCCCAGTCCTACACCAAAGGAAAAGTTTTTATATTCTAATCCATTCGCCCATTTGAATTCATAGGTGCCACCGCTACCTGTATATCTTCTTTGATATCTTCCGGTACCATCCAGACTATCCAGTTGAAGGACGTCATATCCAACCTGGCTATACGGTTTTAAATAGAATAAGGAGCCGATGTGCACACGTCGTTCTTTTCTATCAAGGGCTTCGCTAATCGAATTAAAATATGGTAAACCCAGGGCCAGGTAATCAAGACCTCCGCCAAAAAAATTTTTGCTTGAGCTGTTATCTGATAAACTGGTGAACTTAACGCTTACACCTCCTTCGAAGGCTGCATTTCGCAAGGAACCAAGCGATGCAGGATTTGATGAATTCAAAATATTTCGATCTGAAAACCCAGCACCAATACCCCCAAGTTGACTTATAGTGGAAAACTGGGGATCTGATAAATCACCAATTCCAAATCTGGAATATGGAGAAAATTCCCTGGGTTTTTCTTGCGCACTTAACTGACTTACAAGAGCTAAGCCAAGTAGAAATAAAAGACTAAGTTTTTTGTACATTTAATGAAAGGATCTCTTTTAAACCCAGAATTACCAGATTTGGGTGGGCAAATATCGGTTTTTTAAGTCTATTTTTATAAAAATCAGCTCCGCCTCCACCGAGTACTACTTTTAGCTTATTATATTTTTTTGAATATTCTGCAATCATGCCCTGTAATTCACTTTGAATACCCCACAAAGCACCCGATTGAAGAGCATGAATGGTGTTATCACCAATGAACTTTACCTCCAGATTTTTTTCAGCCAATGGCAACCTGGCTGTATAATGATGCATTGCAATTAATCTCATATCTAATCCGGGTGAAATATTTCCTCCAAGGTATTCTCTTTTAGCGGTGACGATATCGTAAGTGATACATGTGCCAATGCCTATGACCAGTACGGGATAGCCGCTGTATAAACGTGCAGCTCCGCATACCGCTGCGAGCCTGTCTTTACCCAAAGTTTGCGGCGTCAGATACCTTACCTTCACAGGCACAGTGAGTTCTGTGCTCATTTCAATATATTGACTGTGCTTTTTTAAATATTCTTTAATAGATTCCTTAATACTTTTAACCTCACAAAGGATAGTCCTGCCAATATCAAATTGATTAAATATTTTTTTGATCGTTGTTAAATGAAGTATTGAACCTCGTTCAAAATGAATCAACCGGGATGATTTGAACACAGCGATTTTATACAGGCTGTTGCCTATATCAATGCAAAGGAAAAATTCCTTACTCATCTACCCTTAATGTTTGAAATGCCTGATACCGGTGAGATACATAGCCATACCATGCTGCTCACAATAATCGATACTTTCTTTGTCCTTTACAGAGCCTCCGGGTTGAATGACTGACTTAATCCCTGCTTCATGGGCTATTTGCACACAATCGGGAAATGGGAAAAAAGCCTCTGATGCCATTGCACTACCGGCAATCTTTTCTTCAAATCCAAAAACTTTTGCTTTGGACAAAGCCTGATGTAGAGCGTCCACCCTGGAAGTCTGTCCGCAACCCATGCCAATGAGTTGCTTATTATTAACCAGAGCAATAGCATTGGATTTTAAATGCTTTGCTATAAGATTAGCATAAAGCAGATCTTCCAATTCATGGGGCGTACATTGAGTAGACGTAGAGGATTTAAGGTCACTTGGTTTACTGCTATGTTTATCTCTTTCCTGGCGTATGATACCATTGAGGAGACTCTTGAATTGCCATTTTTCTTCTGGCCAATGTTTGAGCTTCAGAAGAATTCGGTTCTTCTTTTTTTGTAATAATACCAAAGCGCTGTCTGAAAATGCAGGAGCTATCAATACTTCGTAAAATAAATGATCAATTTCCGTAGCCACTTCATGATCGATTTCCGTGTTAGAAATGATTACTCCACCGAATGCAGAGACGGGGTCACCTGCTAAAGCGCTTTTCCAGGCATTTATAAGATTGGACCTGGTCGCAATACCACACACATTTGTATGTTTTAGAATAGCCATGCCGGGGCCAAAATCATTCATATCTTTCATCAACCAAATCGCTGCATCTACATCCACCAGGTTATTATATGAAAGTTCCTTTCCTTGTATCTGAATTAGAAGTTCATTCAGCACACCAAAATAGGTAGAAGCCTGATGAGGGTTTTCACCATATCTTAAAGTAAATCCTTTGGGAGACGATTCATGAAAGTATTCAATTCCCGATTCTTTATTGAAGTGGTTAAATATCTGGGTATCGTAATGCGATGTCACCTGGAATGCACGTGTAGCCAGGTATTTCCTGTCATCTATTGAAGAAGTCCCCTTTTTTGACTTTAATAATTCTGAAATAAAACCATAATCAGACTGGGAAGGTACAATCAGTACATCTTTATAATTTTTGGCTGCAGCCCGGATAAGTGAGATACCACCGACATCGATTTTTTCAATGATTTCACTTTCAACGGTTGTAAGTTGAACAGTTTTCTCAAAAGGATATAAATCTACAATGACCAAATCTATCTCCGGAATGTCCTGTTCTTCTAATTGTGCAAGGTGACCCTCATCTCTCCTCGCCAATATACCACCAAATACTTTGGGATGAAGTGTCTTTACCCTTCCGTCCAGGATAGAAGCAAATCCAGTCATTTCTTCAACGCTCACTACTTCAAGACCTAAACTTTTAATATATTGATGAGTGCCCCCTGTAGAATAAATGGTGATACCCAGGGAAGTAAGCATATGAAGGATCTCTTCGAGACCATCTTTGTGAAAAACGGAAATTAGAGCTGATCTGATCTGAATATTGGACATGATCTATGGAACGAATTAAGTTCGCAAAATTAGAAAATAAATAACCCTTTCCTTCAACACAATTTCAGAAATAAACTTATTTCAAAATTACATCTTCCATTTTACGGTTCCTTTTGGAAAGTAAGGATATTTCCCATGTGGTAACAAGTACGACACCTGGGCTCGTATTTGTCCTTCTCTCCCAGTACTACCGTATCTCTTTCGTCTGTTAGTCGATATGAGTGTGTAGCCAGGTTACCGCAATGAGGGCAAATGGCGTGTACTTTGGTAATATATTCGGAGATTGCCAGTAGTTGAGGAATAGGCCCAAAAGGTCTGCCGAGGTAATCCATATCCAATCCGGCAATGATAACTCTGATGCCACGCAAAGCTATTTGTTGACATACTTCCGGAAGATCCATGTCAAAAAACTGCGCTTCATCTATGCCGATCACTTCCATACCTCCGGAAAGCCTTAGCAGTTCACGAGAGGATTTTATGGGAAATGAATCCAGAGAGTTTCGATCGTGAGAAACCACTTGGTTTTCATCATACCGGGTATCGGTCATAGGTTTGACGATGACTACTTTTTGATTCGCTATTTTTGCCCTTCGCATCCTGCGGATTAATTCTTCTGTTTTTCCAGAAAACATAGATCCGCAGATGACTTCAATCCATCCACTTCTTTGTCCTTTAAAATGAGGTTCTAAAAACATGATGGACAAAGTTAACTCACCTGGAATAAATCGATGCCGGTACATTTGGATATGGAATTGAATTGATTACTTATTATACATGAATACGTAGAAATTACAATTTCAGGCCTTTTATATCAAAACCCGATATAGCTTAATGACAAAGGGTTCTGTAGAGATTGGGCCATTTTTTACTAAATTTGCCGTTCTTATACTATGGATCTTATAAAAGCAAAATCAATACTGGGCAGGCTACAAGCCATGCATCAGGCATTGGAGTTTAACCCCCAACTGAGTTCCCTGGAAAGAGATTTGATATTAAATTATTTACGCGACCTATATAATATCTATCTCGATGCAGATGTACAGGTTATGCCCACGATTAAACCAATTTCTAATGCTCCTTCGCATGACCACCCAATAGAAAAAGAAGTGGTTCAAAAAACACTTGAATTCAGGTTTGATCCAGTAGATGAACCTTTACAGACTCACGAACCTAAAACAATAATGCCTTCAGAAATACAAATAGCTCCGATGGTACACCCTGCTGAAGTTGAAGTAAAACATTCAGAAGCACAGAAACCATACGAACCAGTGGTAACTTTTGTTCAGCCTTCCATTCCTGTCACACCACCTATTGCACCAAAAAGTCACATTGTAAGAGCCTCTATTCAGGAATTATTTGAAGTAAAAAAAGGAACAGAGTTATCCGACAAACTACATGAACTACCATTAAAGGATATAAATCGCGCGATAGGTATTAATGACCGATTGGAGATGGTAGCCGGTCTATTCGGAGGTCAAAAACCATTATTTGAACAAGCTATCAGTGAATTAAATAATTTGAAATCATTTGAAGAAGCTTCTGAATTATTGGGACTCGGTCCGGCATTACAATTCAAATGGGATCATGAAGATCATAAAGAAAAAGCTATTGAATTTATCAAACTCATAAGGCGACGATATTTATAAAACAACTATATGAAGCGAATTGGAGTATTTACATCAGGAGGGGATGCACCGGGAATGAACGCATGTATACGGGCTGTGGTGCGTACAGCATTATATTACAAAATAGAAGTGTTTGGAATATATCGGGGATATTCAGGAATGATCCGGGGAGAGATTGTAAAAATGGAATCCAAAGATGTCAGCAATATCATGCAACATGGTGGTACTATACTGCAAAGTGCACGAAGTGAAACATTCCGCACTAAACCCGGCAGGGCAAAAGCATTCAAACAATTAAAAAAATTAGGGATAGAGGGTTTAGTTGCTATTGGTGGGGATGGTACCTTCAGTGGTGCTTCTATTTTCGCTGAAGAATATCCTGTTTCCATTGTAGGTGTACCCGGCACGATTGACAATGATTTATATGGATCTGATTTTACATTAGGGTATGATACAGCGGTCAATACGGCTGTATCCTGTATAGACAATATCAAGGACACTGCTAATTCCCACAACAGGTTATTTTTTATAGAAGTGATGGGCAGGGATGCAGGATTCATTGCCTTGCGCAGTGGGATTGCATCTGGAGCCGAAGCTGTTTTGATTCCGGAAGAAAAAACCGATGTCGAAGAATTGATAAAAACACTTGATAAAAACTATAAGCGCAAAAAATCATCCAGTATCGTCGTGGTAGCAGAAGGGAAAACAGGTGGTGCTTTTGAAGTAGCAGAAATGGTAAAGAAAAGATTTGCTCATTACGATATGCGCGTAACTGTATTGGGGCATCTTCAGCGGGGAGGCAGGCCATCTGCATTTGACCGGGTTTTAGCTTCACGATTAGGTATGGAAGCAGTCAAGGCATTACGAAGTGGCAAAAAGGGAGTCATGGTAGGTCAGATCCATAACCGGATTGAATATACTCCATTCGAAAAAGCCTGTAAACATAATATTGGTATTAGCCCCATCATGCTTGAAATGGTAAATATCCTGTCCTGATTTAGTCAACATTATTATATTATTAGTCGATAAGAACACGTCGGCTTCTGAATTTCCACTTATTTTGAACTATGAAAATGAGTAGACTAGGTTATAGTATACGCAATACATTTTATTTATTAGCGGCTATGTGGGGTGGCTTTTTGTTACAGTCGCTGCCATTTTTTAATACTTCAGAATGGGGAATCATTCCCAGATATACGGGAAGTTTAAAAGGTATCCTCACCGCTCCATTTATGCACGGTGGCTGGTCACACATTTTATCGAATAGCGCACCGATGGCAGTCCTATGTATGATGTTATTTTATTTTTACAGAAAGATAGCCTGGGTAAGTTATACTCTGATTCATGTATTGACGGGTTTTGCCGTATGGATGTTAGCCAGGGGTTCAACAGTTCATATTGGTGCCAGCGGAGTCATCTATGGATTAGCTGCATTTATTTTCTGGAATGGAATATTTAGAAGAGATCTCAAATCCATCATTCTATTATTGCTTGTCACCTTTTTATATAGCGGTATGTTATATGGTATAGTACCGAATCAACCAGGCATTTCCTGGGAGAGTCATTTATTTGGTGGCCTGGTAGGTATACTGATTGCTTTTATTATGCGGGGCTTTGATATTAAAGAATACGATGATATCGAAATGGATACATCAAAACATTTGACAGAAGGGGATAAAGAGTATTATTTCGATAAAGATGTTTTTGATAAAGCATTGAGGGAACGAGAAGAACAAAGGAGGAACCTATAAATTAAATGAGTGTCTGTACACCTTCAACATATTGCCTTATCAGAATTAAAGATTATTCTGTCTTTCGTTCCATTACAGCCCGTATACTTCCATATTTTTTAAGCAAATCGACAGCTTCATCATAGGGTATATGCATTTTCTCAACGATCATTTTAGCGGCACGGTCTTTTAGTTTGATATTCGTCATCTGCATATCTACCATTTTATTATCCTTGACACGCCCCAGTTTTATCATCACAGAGGTGCTAATCATATTGAGTATAAGCTTCTGCGCAGTTCCTGATTTCATCCTCGTACTTCCTGTGACAAATTCAGGTCCCACTATTGCGACAATAGGATGATCACATACTTTGGTAACCGGGGCTTCCGGGTTACAGGTAATACATCCTGTCAAAATACCTTCTTCTTTACAAGTTTTCAAGCCGTTTACAACATATGGAGTAGTACCTGATGCAGCAATGCCAATCACTGAATCCAATTTATTAATACTGAACTTCACCAAATCTTTCCAGCCCTGAGCCGGATCGTCTTCAGCATGTTCGACAGATCTGCGCAACGCTGTATCACCTCCGGCAATGAAGCCTACGACTAAATCCGGAGAAACTCCATAAGTAGGAGGACATTCTGAAGCATCGAGCACCGCTAGTCTGCCACTGGTACCTGCACCAAAATAAAAAAGTCTGCCACCGGCTTTCATATTTTCAACAACAGCATCTACTAGTTTTTCAATGCCTGATATACATTTTTCAACAGCCAATGCCACTTTCTTATCTTCCTGGTTGATACTTTTTAGTAACGTAAGAGTATCCATTTTTTCAAGGTCGTGATATTGCGACGATTGTTCAGTAATCCGTTCAAACATGTAAATTTATTTTTTAGTATACCCCAAAAGATGGGAATCAATATTTGCTTTAAATGAAATTAAATATAATCCGATAAAGGTCCAAAGACCGTTCATGATCAATAATTCAAAACTGAATTTGTAGCCCCAGAATAATTCAACAGAATATCTATTCAATAGATAAGTAATGATGGGAGAAAGAATACAAACCAATGGAACCCATTTATCCTTCACCTGACGCTTTATAAAAAATCCAAATGCGTATAATCCCAGCAAGGGACCATATGTATATCCAGCTAATGTCAATACTGTATCAATAACACTCCTGTCATTCATAAACCAAAGGATCCAAACCAAGAGGAATAATAACATACTAAATCCAAAATGAACCCAGGTCCTTGTCTTCACCATTTTGTCTGCAGGCACTTTCGCTCGTTCGAAACCTAAGAAATCAATACAAAACGCAGTGGTCAACGAAGCCAATGCTGAATCTGCACTGGCATAATTTGCTGCAATCAATCCCAGGATAAAAAATATACCTATTACTCCACCAAAATGCTGGATTGCCAGGGTAGGAAACAACAGATCGGGTTGGGCTTTCATCACACCGGCGACCTCGCGAGCCGGAACCGCAATACCATTATGCGTAGCATATAAATATAATAATGCTCCGAGGATAAGGAATAAAGCATTGGCCAATACTAAGGTAATCGTAAACCAAAACATATTCTTTTGGGCTTCTTTGATATTTTTACAAGCAAGATTTTTTTGCATGAGATCCTGGTCAAGGCCGGTCATGACGATCGTGATAAACATACCCCCTAAGAATTGTTTTATAAAATGTTTATTGTCTGACCAGCCACCATCAAAAAAGAATGTTTTGGAATACTCTGATGATTTTACTTGTTTAATGAGTTCGCTTGGAGACCATGCCATCTCTTTACTGATCAGATAAATTGAAATCACCAAAGAAGATAGCAGGAAAAATGTCTGAAAGGCATCGGTATACACAATCGTCTTGATGCCACCTTTAAACGTATATACCCAGATCAGGAAGATGGTAATCAGCGTAGTCAGCCAAAAAGGCAAACCTAAAGGACCAAACACAAATTGATATAGAACTAAAGCAACCAAATATAACCTGCAGGCAGAGCCAATAGATCTTGACAATAAAAAGAACGCAGATCCGGTTTTATAAGATTTCCAGCCAAATCGTTTATCGAGATAACCATAAATCGAAGTGAGATTGAGCCGGTAATACATGGGCATCAGCACCAGGGCAATGACCATGTATCCAAAGATGTATCCAATAACTACCTGGAAATATGAAAATTTATTGGCCGCCACAAATCCCGGTACAGAAATAAAAGTCACTCCGCTAATCGAAGAGCCGATCATACCTATCGCAATTAAATACCAGGGTGCATTCCTGCCGGCAAGAAAAAAAGTTTCATTCGTATTCTCTCCCCGCGTGGTCCAGATTGCGACACCTATCAGCAAGACGAAATACCCAATGATCAATATTAAAATCCATTGCGGAGCTATAGCCTGGGCTGATTCAATCATGGTGCTAAGGTAAGGATAAGAAGGAGATGACCAAAGTCACATAACCATCTACACTTTTTAATTCACTCCCTTAGCATGAATTAGGAACTGAAATGAATCATGTATCGAATCTATAAAAGTAAAATCATTTACCTATAATCTTCTTTCTGTGTGATACTCCCCAATCCCGCAATGCGTCAATGACATCTTCCAGTGATTTTCCGTGAGGTGTAATAGAATATTCCACGGTAGGAGGAAAAGTATCAAAAACCTCCCGTTTGATCAGAAGATTCATTTCTAAATCTTTTAATTCTTTAGACAATACCTTATCTGTAATGCCATTTACTTCTTTGGAGATTTGTTTGAACCTCCGGGTACCAAACGACAATGCGATGAGTATAGGCAGTTTCCATCTACCATTTAATACTTCTAATGCATCCCTCACCGGCCGTATCATACCCTGGCATGCTTCATGGGTAATTTCTATTTTTTTATTTGCTGTTGCCATATCGATTGTACGTTACTTTCCTAAAGGATAGTGCTTTCCAAAAGGATAGTGCTTTCATTTAGATAGCAAATGTACGTAAGTTTGTAATGCAAAACAAAAAATATTTTAAATACTTAAATCAAAAACAATCATGACAACAGATACATTGACCACGACCAAATGGGTACTCGATACCACTCACTCTGAAGTTCATTTCAAAGTAAAACACTTAATGATTTCAACGGTGACCGGACAGTTTAATACCTTTGAAGGAACCCTTGAAACAGAAGATGATGATTTTACAACTGCAAAAGCCTTTTTTTCAGCAGACGTAAATTCCATCAGCACCAATAATGAACAACGGGATCAACATCTGAAAAATATCGATTTTTTTGACATCGAAAATCACCCTCACCTTACTTTCGAATCTGAAAAAACAGTACGGGTAGATGATGAAAATTATAAAGTATACGGAGACATGACGCTTCGTGGTATAACGAAGAGCATAGAGCTTGATGCAGAATTAGGAGGTACTACTGTAGATCCGTGGGGCAATACTCGCGTAGGTTTTTCTTTAAAAGGAATTATTAACCGTAAAGATTTTAATGTAAGTTTTGGATTATTGACCGATGCCGGTGGCATAGCCCTTAGTGATGAAGTTAAATTATTAGTGAACGTACAATTTGTAAAACAAAAAGACAATTAAATTCAAGGCTACCTTAGCCAATAAAACAAAGCATAAATCATAATTCCATGTCAATAAGTAGAAAATTAGTAAAAACAGATACCCCTACCGCTCATCAGGGGTTTCTAGGAAAGGATCATATCGCCCGTGCTCTGATCCAAAACAACTTTGAGGAAAGTGATCCTTTCATTTTACTGATGGATGATATGCTGGATAAAAAAGATGATGAACAAATCGGTGGCCCCCATCCTCATGCTGGGTTTGAAACCGTATCCTTATTACTGGAAGGTGAAATAGGGGATGCTGCGCATCAAATGAAAAGTGGAGATTTTCAAATCATGACTGCGGGAAGTGGAATTATTCACACGGAAACCATCAAGGAGAAATCCAAAATGCACCTTTTCCAATTATGGTTGAACCTTCCTAAAGAAAAACGGTGGGTCACGCCAAGAGTCCAGGATATTTCATACGATAAAGTGCCTGCAGTAACAGAAGATGGATTATTCATAAAAGTATACAGCGGTTCATTTGCTGGTGCTACATCTCCTGTTCACAATTATGTCCCGCTTATAGTAGCAGATATTCAAATGCGTGAAAACACATCCACTGTAAATAATATCCCTGCTTCCTTTAATGCATTTTTAATTGTATTGGAAGGGAGTTTAAAAATCGGTGATGAGGAAAATAATTTAGTAAAGGGACAAGTTGGTTGGTTAGACAAACATTCAGGCGGCGGGCAAAGTGAATTAAAATTAATCGCAGGATCATCTGGAACGAGAGTCATTTTATATGCTGGGCAACCTCAGGGAGACAGTATCATTTCCCATGGCCCATTTATAGGAGATAAAAATGAAGATATAACCCGCTTGTACAAAGAATTTCGTGATGGTAAAATGAAAAACATTTCATCTGTTACTGGAAGTCAGCGGATTAAATTTTAAGTTTCAGTAAAAGCTATGATTTTTCAGACCTTGAACAAGTATTTAGAAATACTATTAAAACTCACATAAATGACTATTCACCTTTAACCATTTCTCATATTTTTCATACTCAGGCATTACTTTGGCCACAATAGTCCAAAACCGGTCGCTATGATTATGCTCGATCAGATGTGATAATTCATGAATGATGACATAATCAATAACTGGCTGAGGGGCAAATAATAATCTTGCAGACAAATTGATATTGCCCTGAGTGCTGCAGGAACCCCAGTTAGTCTGGCTTAGTTTAAGCCGGATGTCATTTATTTTTTTCTTAAAATGAAGTTCATTTAATTCATGGACTCGTTTTGCAATCTCCGGGTAACAGTCATTGGCTATAGTCCTGCTTATAAGATATCTTATAATTTCCGGCTTTTGATCATCCGCTATATCGGTTGAAAGATGTATTTCCAGCAACTGACCTTTAACAACTGCTTTATTGGTTTTACGGTCATGAAATTGAATATAGAGAATGTATTTTTTATCACCGATTTTTAAAACCTGATTGTCATGATAATGTTTCGCTACAAAATTGGTGATAAGGCCAGGTTTCACTCTTAGCTGGTCTACTGCCCATTGTTTACTTTTTTCAATATGTTTCCTTTTACTATCAGCTGTCATGACCCAGGGGATACGTAAGGTGATAGCTTTACTGCCAAAAGCAACGCGGACGCTTCGTCTTAATTCATAAATAATGACGAAGGGTATCCGCCGACCGGTGTATTCGATATAGGTTTCTTCTTTTTTTGAGAACATGTATACAATAAATCACCCGATCCTACTGAAATCTATCAGAATGGGTGCTATGTGAAACTATCCTTTTTTACGCGCAAATTCTTTCATGGTGTCGACCAGGACCTGAACACTTTCAATCGGTAGTGCATTATATATTGATGCTCTGAATCCCCCCACAGATCTATGACCTTTGAGATTGATACATCCTGCATTCTTCGCATCAATAGCAAATTCATTTTCGAGCGTTTCATTATCACATACAAAACAAACATTCATCAAAGAACGATCTTCTACCGCTACCGTGCCTTTAAAAAATGGATTAGCATCTATTTCATCATAGAGTAGTTTGCCTTTTGCCTGATTGATCACTTCCATCGCTTTTAAACCACCAAGTTGTTTCAACCATCGCAAGGTCAGCATACAAACATAAATCGGGAATACCGGTGGTGTGTTGTATAAAGAGTTTTCTGCGATATATGTTTTATAATCCAGCATAGGAGGCATATGATGGGTGAGATCTGTGCGAACCATATCTTTTCTGAGTAACACCATAGTCACACCAGCTGGGCCAAGGTTTTTTTGAGCACCAGCATAGATCAATCCAAATTTTTCAACCGGAATAGGTCTGCTGAAAATATCGGACGACATATCACATACGATAGGAATATTCACTTCAGGCCATTGATGAATCTGTGTTCCATAAATCGTATTGTTGCTGGTCACATGCAAAAACTTTGCCTCTGCAGGTATGCCACTAAAATCTTTAGGAATGAAAGAATAGTTTTTATCCTTGGATGAATTCATCACTTTGATACTACCGTAAGCTTTAGCCTCTTTGATAGCTTTATTAGCCCACGTGCCGGTATCTGCATAAGCTGCTGAATCACCTTCATTGAGCAGGTTTTGAGCCAACATAAAAAACTGAGTACTTGCACCACCCGTGGTAAATAATACATGATAATCATCGGAAAGACCGAGTAACTCCCTGGTCAATGAAATTGCTTCATCAATAATAGCTACGAAATCACTGCCGCGATGCGATATTTCCAAAATAGATAGTCCGGTTCTATTATAATCAAGAATAGCCTGGGAAGCCTCCTGCAAAACTGGCAAAGGGAGGACGGCCGGGCCGGGGTTGAAATTATGTTTTTTCATAAACTAAGGTTGCTTTGAATTTGAGCCGCAAAGGTAAAATAATACGGCTTATCAGGTGTCATCAAGTTTAAAGAAAGATTGTCATTTTGAGCCTATTGTTATAATCATTCAGGACATAATTAATTTATTTTTAACATGGATGACTCATTCTCTTGATTTTTCTTTATCGAAAAAATCTTTAAGTTTTTGATTGATGCGGTTTGCAAGTTCATCAATGGATTCATCCGCGGAAGTATCCAGGCTATTTAATGCTTCACCGAGTTTGTTGATCATGCTACCTAAAAAATTAAAGAGTTTACGTGCTTTTTCTGCATCACCGGTTTCCCAATATTGTGCTTCATCATTCAATTCAAATTCATCAAAATATTTTGTGGACAAATATTTCAATAAATGAATGATCCTGATATGTGCTTCTACTCCACCAAACTGGGTTTTGGTAAACGCAGCATACCGGTAACCTTCTTCATCTTTATCACCGTTTTCTATAAAGCTCAACCACATTGGATTCACCAGTCTCCGGTCATCCAGAAAAGTAAGCATGATGGATTCACATTCAGGTACATTTAAAAGCATACCGTAGAGATCACTGTCACTAACTATTCCATTTCCTGGACTGTGAGGAAGATCTGTTTTATAAATCTGGTATTTCCAATGATTTACATCTGCTATTTCAGTGACTTCATCGACCATATCCTGAAGTGAAGCATCTTGCTTAAACCGGCCGCTATAATGAATAGTAATTCCCATGTTATGTTGATTGATTCTGCAAATTTAAGGACATAATAATGTATAGGCCGGTACAAAAAACAAGTTTATTGTTAATGGTCAGCGGTTAAGCATATAATTTCAAACTTTCTTTTCTTTTTAAAAAAATATTTAAACGTATAGCTTCGAAAATTTCCTATCAAGTATGAAATTCTAAAATTTAACATCATGCCTTATAAATGAAAAATATTAGTTTTAGTTGAAGATTGTTACATATATGAAGTCAGATATAAAACTATTCATTATTCTTTTGTTCCTTCTATGCTTTGTATATAACAGGTGCAGGAATGATAAATCAACGCACGAGTCCTGGGATACCTACCGCGGAGGACCCGAAGCACGTCAGTTTTCTGATTTAAAACTTATAGATACTTCTAATGTACAGCTACTCCGTCCGGCTTGGATTTTTCATACCGGAGATAGTGGTAAACGGACAACTATCGAATGTAATCCAATAGTCATTAGTGATGTCATGTATTTAACATCCGCTTCGATGCAGCTCATTGCAGTGCAAGCCGCTTCCGGCAAAGAAATCTGGCGCTTTAAGCCTGACAACAATGATATTTCTTCCGGTATTAACCGCGGAGTAACCTATTGGAAAAATCACAATGATGAATATATATTTTTTTCAGCAGGCATTCATATGTATGCGGTAAATGTACAGACAGGGACTTTGATAAATCATTTTGGAAATCATGGTAAAATTGATTTAAGAGATCATTTAGGCAGGGATACCTCTACGATATCCATTTCACTCACGACACCAGGCATAATATACGAAGATATACTTATCATTGGTTCTGCTACCGGTGAAGGTTATGATGCTTCTCCTGGTCATATCCGTGCTTATGATGCAAAAACAGGATCCTTTAAATGGATATTTCACACCATTCCTCAAGAGGGGGAATTTGGATATGATACATGGTCATGGATAAAAGGAGCTAACTATGGGGGCACCAATAATTGGGGCGGAATGAGTCTCGATCAAAAAAAAGGTGTCGTCTTTGTTGCTACTGGATCTCCGACTTATGATTTCTTTGGAGCTAATCGCAAAGGAAATAATTTATTTGCAAACTGTATTCTTGCCCTGGATGCGAATACCGGCAAACGATTATGGCATTATCAAACAATAAAACATGACGTTTGGGATTATGATCTTCCATGCGCTCCAACCCTTGCCACTATACCCTGGAATGGAAAACAAACCGATGTATTGATACAACCAACTAAAATGGGAGAACTGATACTGCTTGATCGCTATACCGGAAATCCTTTGTTTCATGTAGAAGAAAGAGTGGTACCTCATTCGGAAGT
>JBDTUE010000003.1:0-52081 GCA_040007895.1 Saprospiraceae bacterium
TTCTTGGAATGTCTGAAAATAGTCTGCCAAAAGTTTTAGGTTATGAAACCGGTACTGAAATGAAACTGGGATCTTCACTACTTATGAATGTGGCTTTATGGGCTTTACATGCACAAAGCGAACTAGTTTATGTTGGGGATGAAGGAGTAGTGGAAACCAATAACCCTACAAAGCGGTTGGGTGTAGATTTTGGACTCCGATATCAATTTTTGCAAAATTTCTTTGCTGACCTGGATATTAATTATAATCATGGAAGACTGGTTGGTGAGCCTAAAGGAGACAATTATTTACCCTTAGCTCCAACGGTTACCAGTACCGGGGGGTTGCAATACAAACAAGTAAAAGGTTTTAATGCAGGTTTACGTTATCGTTACATGGCCTCAAAACCAGCTATAGAGGATAATTCCATCAGGACCAGGGAATACATGGTCTGGGATCTTTCTGTATTACACAAAGCTTCAAAAGTAGACTATGGATTTACCATAGAAAATTTATTTAATACAGATTGGAATCAGGCACAATTTAATACGCTGAGCAGATTAAAAAATGAAACATCCCCAGTGGAAGAACTGCATTTTACTCCTGGTACGAAATTCTTTTTTAAAGCAAGCATCAGTTATAAATTCTAAAGTCCTAAAGTAATTTCAATTCGGACAATTCGTGGATATAAAGTAATTCCCTTCGTATAATTCGCGCAATTCGTGGAAATCATTGCCTTCGCGCAAATTCGTGCAATTCGTAGATATAAAATAATTTCAATTCGCCTAATTCGCGCAATTCGTGGATACTATTACTCTAAAACCACGCTGTCGCATATTTCATCCACGGCCAGGGAATAGTAGCCAACATCAGGACTAATGCTATAAGATAATACCAGAAAATAGTTTTAAAACCGGTACCTGGTAATCCTTTTTTTCCTTTGATATATCCCATCGTAATTAAAACGATTGCGATCAGCATCATCAGTGGATGTTCCAAAGCAAAAAATCGCATGATTCCATCTTTCATCAGGCTTGGTCCGAATACGATCCTGGGAGTGATAAAGTAAATAATGATGCCGAGGGTTAGCTGCAGATGGGTAAAAATAAAAGCAAGAAGTGAAGGTCGTCTCGTGTCTTTATTAAATGCAATGCTTTTTTTCCATTTTGAATACGAATCAACGATAGCCCACACTAAACCAAATAAAACCAACCAGCGGGTACCTGAATGAAGGTGTTTTAAAATAGTATACATAAATTATTAAGGTTTGAATTTTGGTGAAATTAGAGAAATAAATCAAATTTTTACCAGTGACTTATTCCTCCGGTCGTGCGCCCTATTCCTTTGAACACTTTGGGGAACAGATTTTGTAAAAGCTATCTTCAATAACAATCTCTTTTTGGTTTTAATAAGAAACTTGACTGAATGATTACTTTTTACCTTCTACAAAATACATATCAACACTTCCTTTATTCTTAGCTTCCACTTTTCCACGATAGACACAAGTATATTGATCTTTTATATTCTCAAATGTATATTGTGAAATATTGATTTTGCCCGGTTCTCCGGATTGTTCCATTCTTGCTGCCATGTTTACCGTATCACCCCAGATATCATATTGGAATTTTTTAATACCCACTACGCCTGCTACTACAGGACCCGTATGAATGCCGATACGCAATTCAAAATAAGGGATATTTTTTTCTATTCTTTCTTGTTTAAATGTTTCCACGGCTTGTTGCATCGCTAACGCAGCTTCTATTACATGATAAACATTAGCTTTATTTTCCTGAGGTAAACCACCGGCAGCGATATAGGCATCACCTATCGTTTTTATTTTTTCCAATCCAAGCCGCTGCATGATGCGATCAAAAGCGCTGAAATAAGTGTCTATTTCTTTGACCAGTTCTTGTGCTGTCAATTTTTCGGTTACATGGGTAAATCCTGTGATATCGCTGAATAGAATAGTAACTTCATCAAATGATTTAGCGGTGGTATAACCTTTCTCTTTTAATTCTTCTGCTACTTCATGAGGAAGGATATTCAGGAGAAGTTCATCTGATTTTGCTTTTTGCTTTTCCACTTCTACTTTTTCAGCAACTACTTCCGCCGTCCTTTCTACTACGGTCTGCTCTAAGATTCTTTTTTGTTTGCGGAGTGTTGCAGTGCGCCAACGATAAATACCATATAGTACTGCAAGCAGGAAAATACCCATCAATAATCTGAACCACCAGGTTTGCCAGAAAGGGGGTGAAATAAAGATTGTGATGGATGCACCTTTTTCATTCCAAATGCCATCAGCATTGGCAGCTCTTACACGGAAAATATAAGTACCGGGAGGAAGATTGGTGTACTTAGCTGTTCTTTGAAGTGAAGGCGTCGACCAATTCGCATCATAATTTTCCATCTTCCAGGAATACTGATTATCTTCTGAGCGCAGGTAATGCAGTGCGATAAATTCAAAACCCAGATCCTTTTGCCAATACGTAAGCCGGACCGTATCAGTATATGCAACGGTATTATTGAATATATTACTATCAGGTAAGGAAAAGGAAGAGTCCTGAATATTCATCTTTGTGATGACCACTGTCGCCAGAGATGAATCTTTCTTAAGTAAGTCAGCAGGTACAATATGATTCAGGCCTTTATCGCCTCCAATCCAGATATCCCCGTTGCTGGTTCTGATTCCATTATACCATCTGTTATATTGTTGAAAGCCGTCTCTTACAAAATAGTTGGTAAACGATTTGTTCTCAGGATCAAAAACGGATAATCCTCTTTCGTTCGGCAACCAGAATTTTCCATAATCATCAGTCGCCATTTCTTTAGTTAGGATGTCCTGTCGTATATCGGTATGCAAAAAGCCTTTTTCTTCACCATAGGTTGTTATGTTTCCGGATTCAACATCAATCGTTAAAATACCGCCACCAGCGTAGGTCGTAAACCAGAGTTTTCCATTTTTATCTTTTGCATAACCAGCCATTGAGCCTGTATTTATATCACGATATCGGGAGAACTGGTCTTGTTCTTCATTATATAAGTTCAGGCCATTAATGGTACCAATCCATAAACGCTTTTTTTCATCTTCAACCATGAACACAATATCATTATGGCTAATAGAAGTGCTATCACCGGGAATATTCTGGTAGTGAATAAACCCATCTGCCTTTTCATTTAAGCGATATAGCCCCATACCACTTGTACCAAGCCAGATATTTTCTTTTGAATCCTGGAAAAAATAACTTATCTGACCGTTAAAGGAAGCAGGATTTTTGGGATCTGGGACATAACTTTTTAATATGCTGCCTGTTTTATGATCCAGTAAAAAGACTCCTTTTTTTGGCGGGTTAACAATAATGAGCAATAACCTGTCTTGATGATCGATTCCGCTAAAGCAAAAACTGTTAGGGAAGAACCGTTTGAAAGAGCTGGTTGATTCCTGCCATTGATTCAAGCCATTACCAGTGGCCACCCATATTTTACCATCCGCATCTTCAGAAATATTTGTAATGAAATTAGCGCTGAGGGAACTAGTATTTGCCGGATCGTTTTTGAAAACCCGGAAATTATCCTGGTCAGGCTGATAATATGCCAACCCGTTTTGGGTGCCTATCCAAAGCCGGTGTTTTTTATCCTCAAACAAATTGTTGATGATATCATCTGGCAAACTATTGGGATCATCCGAAAGGTGGCGGAATAATTCCATCTGGCGTTTTTTAGGAGATTGTTTATAAAGACCTGGTCTTGTGTTTAACCATAAGAGGCCGGAACGGTCTTCAAAAAAACCATATAGATTTGCCCAGTTCACTAAAGGATTATTTTCAACATTAAACTTATAATCATAGAAGCTGAATTTTTTTGTTGCAAAATCATAATGCATAAAAAAATCCGGTTTTAGTTTTATAGGACCTTGTCTCGCAGATAGAGATTGAAACCAGATACCATTTTTGTTTTGAGCGGATACAAAAAAGAAGCTTGATTCTTTAGGCCCTTTATCATAATATAGAGGTCCGCTGCCATAGGTGAACAGCGTGATGCTGTTCTGACTCTGATTGACCAATGAAATAATGCCACCCTCATGGAATACCCAAAACTGACCATTCAAATCTTCCGTAGCATATATAATTTGTTTATCTGATAATCCATTCTCAGTTCCGTTATTTGTGGTATACTGCTTTATCAACCTGATATTTTTTGAATCAAAAACATAAAGCCCATGTGCACCAGTCAATAATAAATGATTATCCCTGCCTTTCATGAGAAAACGGATTGTATCCGTCTTGCCGGGAGATGAAAAGGTCGTGCCTGCAGGGATCGCTATTTCAAAAGTATCTTTCTCCCGGTTCCACTTATTCAGGTTGCCTTGTTCATCTAACAACCAGATTTCATTTGAAGATTCAACCGTTCCATTAAGTTTCGGAAAACTTTTATTTTCAATTTCATGAACCGGATAAATTTTAATGAACCCTGTCTTAGGATTAAGACGGCAAATAATTTTGTGGACCAGATCTGTAATATTCCTAAACCAGATATTTCCTTCAAAATCTTCCAATAATAAATAGCTACTGCTACTGCGACTAAATATCTTTTTAGTCTCATCGATACCCGGGTAAAAAGTTCTGAATTTTTCTGTACGAGGATCGAAAGAAGCAATACCTCCATAAGCACCACCTGAACCTATCCAGATCTTACCGTCTCTTCCTTTTAGGATCGTTCCGGCAACCATATTAAACTGTAAACTGGTCGTATCCTTTTTATCCGTTACTGCCTTATACACTTTAAACTTATAGCCATCGTATTTCACCAAACCATTTTGTGTAGTGCACCAGATAAAGCCCTTGTCATCCTGGATTACATCAGCCACTACTTCTTCAGGTAGTCCTTCTGCCACTCCATATTTTTCGAATGGGATTTTGGGGATTTGAGCAAATGAATTGTAACCATTACCTAATAGCAGTAAAAACAAACAGGAAATACACGTATATGCTTTACTTATTTTTTTCATATAGGTAATCTTTATGTTTATGGATAGGGTAAATAAATATTGAATATAGTTCCTTTTTCTTTCGAATCTAAGGCAGAGAATTTATCACCTTAGATCTTCCCTGATGCCTCTTCATTTACCGGGCTTTGATCATTACTTGTATGCATCTCTTCTCCGGTAGGACAATAATTGGTTATTACATGAATTGTTCCATGCATGAGTTTTATTCTTTCATAAGTCTACATACTAAAATAACAAGCATCAACTTTTGTATTTCCATAATCATCAATTTAATAACCTGGATTTTGTATCATTTTACGAGTACCATCTGCACCTGCACTCAAATCAATTTGTCTTTGTGGGATAGGAAAAATTTCATTTATTCCTTTTTTGAAGATCGCGTCATTCAAATAAGTCCTTGTCATTTTTTCTTTTTGCAGGTAGGCATTTATTTCTGTATCCGCAATTCCCCATCGTACCAAATCAAAAAACCGGTGTCCTTCCATTCCAAGCTCCAGCATCCGCTCGTATCGTAAAACTTTGCGTGCATATGTCTTGTCATTCCACGGATTGGTATACTCACCTATTTTATAATTAGCAGCAACGGTGCCATCTGATTTTTTCAACCAGGTCGAAGGATCCGCTGCTCTTCGTCGCACCTGATTCACATATTCTCTTGCTTTATTCAAATCACCTGATTCAATTTCTACTTCAGCAGCCCAAAGCAATATATCTGAAAAGCGTATAAGATTGACATTATTGGCTGAAGCCATAGGAGGCCAGCCGCTGGTGTTTGTATAAATGCCTACCTGTGATTTATAAAATACATTCTTTTTAGGGCTGTAAGGTCCGCTATAATTCTGGTCCCGAATCCAATCTGCCCCAGGATGATCTGCCCAATCCAAATAAGGGATTCCTCGTCGTCCAACGGTCCAGTCTAACCGGGGATCCAAAGTGCCATCGTAGGGTGTAAAAGCAGTCCTTGATAATATTCCACCATCATTTTTTACATCGACGGTATTAAAATTGTCCAGATCAGGTAAGCCTGTGACAGGATCAGTTTTAAAATGATTCACAAGCCATTGAGATGGCTGAAAAAAACCACAACAGAGTGTAACACTATTATTACCCGATGGAAAGTTCAATTCATCTGCAAAATTTCCATTGAAACCACCACCTACATTTCCACCCGGATCCGTATAATCTGCTCCATCATTCACCGACATTTGAGCAGCAAAGACGGATTCTTCCCTGTTCTTTGTCTCTATATTGAAATTATCAGCATAGTTTTTTAATAATGCATATTTCAGTCCATTAGCAGTAGAGCCATTATTGATTAGATCCGGAATTAAAAGCTGCGCTTCCTGAAACTTGTGCTGAAATACATAGACTTTTAAAAGAAATGCTTCGGCAGCATATTTATTAGCCCTTCCGGTTGCTGTTGCCTTTGCAGGAAGATTTGCAAACGAAAATTTAAAATCGTTTTCAATATTTGGCCATATAGATTTGTCATTGGCAGGATGATAATTTCCGGCATCGTAAGTAATAGTTTCATCTACAAATGGCACATTATTCCAGAGTTTGACGGCTTCTAAATGGTAGAAGGCCCGAAGGAACCTGGCTTCTGCCGCTATACGTTTCTGATCTTCAATGCTGATGTCTGTAGCTTTTGTCATGACCCGCAGTACTGTATTTGTTCTTGCCACTCCGGCATAGATAGCAGTCCATTTTTCATCGAAAAAAAGGTTTGAAGCTATTGATTTAAACTTTTCTATATTGCGGATTTCCGGTATATCAGTTTGCTGAGAGCCTTCGTAAGCTTCGCTTCCACATATACTGCCATAAATCCAGTTTGAAGGGCTATTCCCATTACCACCAATAAAATGTACATCATCAATACTAACCCCATCCAGAAGGGAGTATGCTCCAATAAGCAGGGCTTCTACTCCAGTTTTATTAGCTAGTTTGGACTCATCCAATTTACCCAAAGCCGGCTGATTCAGATTGTTTATATCACATGAACAGACCAGGAATATCATTAATCCTATTGTCAAATTTTTTTTCCTGAATTTCATATAAGGATATTTTCTTATTTCTGAATAATTACAGTCCAAGGCTAAAGCCTATAATCCATTTTTTTTCATTATTGGGGTAGTTCCCATTCGAATCAATTCCATAAGCAGAGCTGGTACCGGACAATTCAGGATCGAGTCCTTTGTATTTGGTTATAGTAAATAAATTGGAAGACTGGATATAGATCCTAAGCCTGTCCATTTTTATTTTATTTGAAAGTGTCTTTGGAAAAGAATAACCAACCATCAGGCTTTTATTCCTTATATAGCTGCCTTTTTCAAGAGCATATGAATTTACTACTGCTGAATTGCTAAAATTCTGATCGTTTTCGATAATCGGCGCTTTCGCATTGTGATTTTGTGGCGTCCATGAATCATAAAGAGCAGTTTTACTTTTGGGTGTAAGACCGAGCTGAGAAGCAAATACATTAATACTATATCTGAGATCATTGAGCACATCGTTACCAAAAGAACCATAAAAAAAAGTAGAAAAATCAAAATTTTTATAATTCAAACCAACATTTAAACCCATGGTAAGTTGAGGATTTGGATTCCCATAATGGACTCTGTCTTTATCTGTAATCTGTCCATCTCCATTGGCATCAAAATATTTAAACCTGCCAGGTGCAGCAGCCTCTTGTACTGGTGATTTGGCTACATCTTCAGCGTCATCAAAATATCCTATTACCTTATATCCGTAAAAAGAACTAATCGGATAACCTACTTCATTTCTTATAAAAGGGCCATATCGCGTAAAGAAAGCATCAAAATATGGGATATCATTCAACTTAGTGATTTTATTGTTGTAATGAGATAAGGTCAACGAAGCATCCCAATTCCAATCTTTTATTAATTTACCTTTGGATCCAATCAATAGATCAATACCGGTATTTTTTACGTTGCCGGTATTGACATTGGGTGGATTGGCATCCCCCAATAAAGCCGGTAAAGAAATAGGGAATAATAATCCATTAGATTTTTTAGCGTACCAGTCTGCGGTGATACTCAATTTTCCATTCAATAAAACAGATTCAAATCCGATATTAGATACTACATCTTCCTGCCAACCTGTCCTGGCATTTCCAATTCTCACCGTATTGAAACCTTGTTGAACACTGTTGCTGGTTCCATATATATCATAATAAGAACTGCCGGCAAAACCTCCATATAAAGTATATTGATTGAAAGGATCCGTATTGGCTGAAAACCCTGTTTTGCCCCAACTTGCCCTTAGCTTTAAATCTGTGAGCCATTTAAAGTCTTGTGCAAATTTTTCTTCGGTAACTCTCCATGCAAGACCAACTGCCGGAAACCAACCGAACCTGTTTTCAGGACCAAAAACAGATGAACCGTCTCTTCTCAACGTACCGGATAAAAAATATTTTTCTTTAAAGTTATAGTTGGCCTGACTTATAAAAGAATAAAGATAAGAAGTACCTGCAAAACTATAATTGGATTGACTGGTAGGAATACCATTAGAAAGAAATCGATAATTGGGATCATTAATAAAATAACCCCTTCTTGCGCCACCTTGTTCTCTGTTATAATTACTTTTTTCTTCCACCCCTGCGAAAGCTTTTATATGATGATCTTTAATCGTCCCGGAATAATTTATTGTATTGGTCCAGGTCCACGATCTTGCATAACCGGATCTTTCAGTGAATGAATTAAGTAAACCGGTTGGCGGAGGTTCATAAGAGCCATATAAAAAATTATAAGCATAATAATAATTCAGGTTTCCTCCGAAACTACTTCTTAAAGTAAATTTTTTAAGTATGTCTGCTTCCAAATATGTGTTTCCAAAAAGCTGCCAGTTGTTGCCGATATTATCTTTTGACAATAACCTTGATGAAAGAGGATTGCTTGCCAGTCCAGCATATCCATCACCGTAGCTGCCCGGGTTGCCTTTGATATCATATACTGCTAAATAAGGATCGGTCATGAGCGATGGATAAATCGAATTTCCTGTATTGGGGTTCTGACTGGAACTAATTTGAAGGTTTTCACCAATGCGGATTACATCCAGTGCAGTAAATTCTGTGTTTACCCTAGCCGTGTATCTTTTCAATGAAGTATTTATTAATGTTCCCTGTTGGTCGAGATAGCCCATGGAAAACAAAAAATGATTGTAGTCATTTCCACCTGAAACAGTGATTGTATGATTTTGACTCAAAGCGGGCTTAAAGGTTTCATGAAACCAGTCCGTACCAGTTTTGTTGAATTTTTGGATCTGGTAAATGGCACCGGCACTTTTATCAATGTTATATAATGATGGATTTACATATGGACTTCCTTCATAAAGCGTATCGATATGATGGCCGGCAAAAAGATAATCTGGCAAAACCGGCATTGGGCCATTACCAAAACGTGGAGTCGATGGGTTTCCATTAGCAGAAACCTGCTTTGAATTTTTTAAAGCAATCCAGAGCAAATCTGCGTTTTCCTGCGGGTTAAGCAGATCCAGGCCATGCTTTAAAGGCCTTGTAGAACTAATATAAAAGTCATAATCGATCTTTGTTTTGCTACCTTTTCCTTTTTTGGTGGTAATGACAATAACTCCATTCGCTCCCCTGACACCATATATAGAATAGGCTCCCGCATCTTTCAATACCTGTAAAGATTCTATGTCATAAGGGTTAATTGAATTGATATTTCCCTCTACACCATCAATGACATATAATGGAGTGACATTGCCAAAATTCCCAATACCATGCAGCCGCACATTACTTGCAGAGCCCGGCTCACCGGAAGTAATAACTGTGAGACCTGCTACTCTACCTTGCAACATTTGTTCCACTTGACCGACAGGTATAGCAGTAAGATCTTTCGGTCTTACCACAGCAACAGAGCCGGTTATTTCTTTTACTTTTTGTGTGGTATATCCTGTTACTACTATTTCGTTTAGGTTGATTACTAGTGGTTGTAATACTATTCTTAGATTCGTAGCCGACTGGATGAATATTCGTTGGGTACTGTATCCAATATAAAATATCTCCAATGCCTGATTCTGAATGGCATCTATCATAAAACTACCATCATCATTCGTAATGACTGTAGCCGAAGTCGTCGTATTACTTACCGAAGCTCCGGAAAGAGGAAGGTTATCATTATTGAGTACCACACCCGTAATCCTTTGTTGTCCATAGGCAACAATACTTGATACTAAGAATGTTATAGCTAAAAGGAATTTCACTAAATAATGTTTTGGTAGCATTAGGTACTTGCCATTTAAAAAGGATATGTTTTATACGGAAAATGCAATTCTAAAATTAACCAAAATTATCAACCTTTAAGAATGATTAAATTTCATCTTTTACAATTTCAGATTTTGATTCGAATGCATCAGAATAATCAACTCTTCGTGAGGCTATGTAGTATCTTGTTTTCAGGAGTTTCATTTATTATTCATTTACTAATAAATTATTGTAGTGATTGGATAACAACTCCCGTGGCAAAATAAACTAAACCGGTTTTCTTCCAATGTGATCCATTGCATATTCAGCTAAAGCCGTGATTGTAAGACTTGGGTTTACACCGATATTGGCAGGGATAATACTTCCATCCAGAATATACATATTTGGATATTGGTGAACTTCAAAGTATTCATTGACTACACCTGATTCCACATCCTCACCCATGGGACATCCTCCAAGGATATGAGCCGTAGTAGCCATATTTAGAAAAGTCTCAGTCATAGAGTGTACTGCTACACTGTTGGTGTTTTTAGCAAGCCGGTTCATGACCTCAAAGCCGGCTGGTATGAATACTGGAATGGGCTCTTCGGTGGGACCAGTGGACAAAGACATTTTTTTACCATTCCATTTCATACTCAATGCATTTTTTAGATTTTGCATGACGAGTACTACGACACCATGTTTTGCATCATGCCCGCTCCATAACCATTTAAACAATCGTCCAGGATGAGTTAAAGCGTTTAATAATACTTTGCCTATTCTTACTATTGGAGAGCCACCACCGGCGGCTAAAAAGGCAAGCCTGAAAAGAGACCCTGATCCATCTGGGAATTTGCATAATTCAACTTGGGTATTTTCATCCGCTTGAATTAAAGATGAGATAGCGACTCCATGATTGAGTTTTTGATTAGCACCTATGATACCACTTATGGATTCTGAATTGCTAAGGATATGTTGACCAAGTTGATTTGAAAGTAACGGTAACGTTTTATATTTAAATTTTTGCCTCATCAATAGGTTCAGCGTTCCTAAGACTCCGCCACTGATGATAAGACCTGTCGATATAAAACTTTGTCTTAATGACCCTCCGGTTGATGATTTACATTCTACCTGGTATGTATTTGAAGAGGAATGATATTGTATTCTGAATGCTTCCGTTTCCGGTAAAATTACTGCACCATTTTTTTGTGCAAACCACAGGTAATTTTTGTCTAAAGTATTTTTGGCATTATGCCTGCATCCAATCATACAACCGGCGCACTCAATACATGGAGTGCGCATCGGACCCTCACCATTGAAATATGGATCTTTAGGTGTTCTGTCATCGTCATAATACACACCTACATCGACAGCTTTATAGGAGTTGCCTTTACCCATTTCATTGGCTACAGCTAATAGTAATTGATCATCTGCATAGTGATTTTTAGCTTTAGTAACTCCAAGCATTCTCCTGGCAAGATCGAGGTAGGGTTGAAGCACTATTTTCCAGTCTTTGGTTTTTACAGGGATATGATTATAAAAAGGTTCAGTAGGTTCCATCAGGGTATTCGCGTAGACCAGGCTTCCTCCACCAACTCCTACTCCGGATAATACAAACAATCTTTTAAAGAAAGTCAGTTTCATAATTCCAAACCAACGAAGTGCAGGCATCCATAAATATTTTTTGAAATGCCAGTTAGACTTTGGGAAATCACCGGATTCATACTTTTTCCCTTTTTCCAATACCAGTACCCGGTATCCTTTTTGAGCTAATCGCATAGCAGATACACTTCCACCAAAACCGGAACCTATAATGATATAATCAAACTGTGTTTCAACGGACGATCCTTCCTTTCCACTCATAATTGCGTTTAAAAATACTTAATAAGGTTATAAGGACAACGTAAAATGGATATAAGGTTGCACAAACCAAATAAACGGGTAATCTGATTTTTGAATTAAAAAAAGGTGCAATGGACTTTAGATAAACATAATCCATGATCCATTTTTGTATCCAAAGTAATACTGTTATTCGTATCCATTGATCATTAATTAGAGCAGCTATTAAAAGTATTACAAGGAGTACATTGAATCCAAGCGAGATGCCTAAAGCAATTTTTAATCCAGGACTTTTCATACTGGAATTTTTAGTTGCCCATCGTATTCGTTGTTGAATAAAGGAATTAAAATCAGGACATGCCTTGGTAGATATGATTCCTTCAGGATTTAAATTAAAAATAAGTTTTGTTTGTTTGTTTTGAATGGCCGATTCAATCAAAAACATATCATCCCCGGAAGCAAATTGATCACTATCTGATGCAGCCTGAGAATTAATCCTTGCTGATTTGGGATATGCAAGATTGGCTCCGTTGCCCATATGCCACCATCCTGTTTTGATGCCGGCAAAAGTCATGCCCATCATAGCCATCATATCCATAGCCTGGAAATGGTCAAGGATTGAATTTGGTTGTTGGATAGTTACAGGTCCTGTGATGATTACATTGGATTGATCGCCTTTGACTTGGTTGATGGAGGAGAGCCAGTTGTCTGGAGCAATACAATCAGCATCTGTTTGAATTATATAATCTTCTTTAGCCTCATTAATTCCGGCTACCAGGGCGGCTTTTTTACCTGTTCCCAGGGATGTAATCAGCCTTGATTTGAAATTGAATGTTCTTTGAATTATATCGACACTTTGATCTGTCGAATGATCATCTATAAATATACACTCCCATCGGTCTTTGGGTTGCGTTTGATTATTTAAACTTTGGACAAGATCACCAAGGTGTTTCGCTTCATTGCGAAAAGGCACTAAAATCGAAAAAGAATTATCAGGAAGTTCTGAAGGATTCTTATTGCTTTTTTTATGATGCAGTATCCAAAGACCTGCTGCAATGCCCAACAGACAAGCATAGAATACAGCTATAAGAATTGTTACCCAGACCATTTAAGCAAGATAATAAATATAATGATCCTGCTTGAGATCTCGTCAGTTAATCAAATCAGTCTAACTATTTCGCTTCAATAAATCTTCGTAAGGTTTGGGATCAGATGAAATCTCTCTGAAATCCGTAGGGATGCCTTCCCTATTTTGCTTTTCCTGGGCTATAAAACTTTCAGCTTTTCTATTCATAAGGGCGAAAGCTAATAACAGAGCTGCCACAATTGGAAATGCAAGAAAAGTCAACAGGATAGCAATGATCCCGGTCACCATATTCTTTTGCAATAAATTAATTAAAAGCTTTCCATAGCTGAGTACTACTTTGTAATTGACTATCAATGCAGCAATAAACATAAACGGAGAAGCCCAGGCCAGAATTCTGAATATACCTTTAAACAAAATAAATGCAGCATATATAAATAATGCCATGACGATTAAACCCAGGATGGTGTGACCAGAAGAATAGCGACGAGTTTCCATGTTTTTTTAATTTAGATATAGTTAAAACAAAGATACCTCCATTCAAAGTTTCCCGGTTAGTAAATTATCGACTAATGGATAAGAGCACAGGATCAATAGTGTTTATTTTTTAGATATATTACCGATGAACTATAGGTGTAGAATGAATTGCCCAGGAAGTTTCCGGTGAAAGGACTATTAAACTATCGAAGTATACTATTGTGTTGTAAAAAATAAAGATCTCCGTTCGGCGTATTATCCGATTAACGCCATTTTAGAAAATTGATAATCATACAACTTTCTATATAAGCCATTCGGTTGATCTAACAATTCTTCATGAGTGCCAATCTCTTTGATTTCTCCATGATCCATTACCATGACCTGATCAGCATGCCGGATCGTACTCAATCGATGAGCTATAATGATCGAGGTTCTTTTCTCGATGAGTTTTTCTATGGCATATTGTATGACGGATTCAGTTTCCGGATCGATAGAGGAAGTCGCTTCATCCAAAATGAGAATATCAGGATTAAAAACCAATGCTCTTACAAAGGAGATAAGTTGTCGTTGACCCATAGATAGATTAGATCCACGCTCAGATACTATAAAATCATACCCACCCGGGAGTTTGTCTATATATTCATCGGCGCCGATTTGTGCGGCAGCCTTTTTAACCACATCAAGTGGTATACCTGATTCACGGAAGGTTATATTTTCAAGTACGGTCCCTCCAAATAGAAATACATCCTGCAATACAACTCCAATATGACTCCGCAAGGATTGTAACTCGTAATCTCTGATATCTTTTCCATCTATCCGGATAGATCCTCCCTGAATATCATATAGTCTGTCGAGTACACTGATGATCGTGGTTTTACCCGAACCGGTACTTCCTACAATAGCAAGGGTACTATGCGCCGGAACAGTAAAGCTTATTCCTTTAAGGACTTCTTGTCCATCAATATAACTAAAGCTTACCTGGTCAAATTCAATATCCCCAATGAACCGATCAGCCTTAATACTTCCGGTATCTTTGATTTTATTATCGTTATCCAATACTGCAAATACCCGCTCAGCTGCTACCATACCCATCTGGAGTGTATTGAATTTATCTGCCATGAATCGAATTGGTCTGAACAACATGGTAAGATAAATCGGGAAGGCCACTAAGGCACCTAATGTAACTTCACCCTCTAACACTCCTTTAGCACCCCACCAAACCATCAGCGCTAATGATGTGGCTGAGATCAATTCTACAACCGGAAAGAATACTGCGTAATAAAAAATACCATTGATATTGGCCTGGGTATATTCTTTGTTGATTGTTTTAAATTTTTCTTTTTCCTGGCTTTCTGCATTAAAAATCTGGATGATCCTCATCCCGGAAATTCGTTCTTGTAAAAATGAATTCATTTTAGCAATATGTCCGCGTACTTGCTGAAATGAAACTCTCACTTTCTCCTTAAACAAATAACTTGCATAAATCAGGAAAGGCAGGGTAGTGAGACAAATCAAACTTAATTTCCAACTCACTGCAAACATGATGATCAATACCGCTATGAGACCAAGTATATCGGCGAGAATGGTAATCACACCTTCAGAAAATACCTCGTTGATGGATTCGATATCATTGATCGTACGGGTAGTGGATGTTCCTATTGGAGTTTTATCAAAGTAAGCTAGTTTGAGCGAAATAATATGATTGAACACTCTTGTACGGAGATCCCTTACAATCGATTGCCCCAGTCTGTTGGTAGCCAGTATAAATACATATCGCATCCAGACCATTACTATCAATACAATCATATACCAAAATACTAATGCGGCCAGGCCGGGCATCGCATTTTTCATGATATGATTATCAACCATTACATTGATCAGGTAGGGGCGGAGTATTCCCAATGGAGCCTGTACGATGGCCAGAAAAATGGTCCAATAAAAAAGTTTTTTATAAGGAAGAGATAATTGAAGGATTCTTCGAAAAAGAGAATAATTAAATTTTTGCTTCTGTTCAGCCATAGGGAAGTGCAAAAATAAGGATCTTGATGATCTAAGATCGAATTTATTCTTTCATTGAATGCATTGGCACATCATTCTGATCCTATATGCTTAAATTCCTGATTGTTATCCTTGTGAGAATAATAAGAAGGAAATTTTTCACAACATTCCTTCATCGGCAAAACTAAAATAACCCTCTTCTGCAACAATGATATGATCCGCCAGGGTAATATCCAACAGCGCAGCGGCGGCTTTGAGGCGATTGGTCATGATTTCATCTTCTTTACTTGGTCTCGTTACTCCCGAAGGGTGATTATGTGCTACGATCACTGAAGTAGCATGGTGTTCCAGTGCAATCCTGAATAATATTCTTGGATCAGCAACCACTTGAGAAATACCTCCGAGATGTACTCTACTGATATGAACTAATTTTAATTGCCTGTTCAGGCAGGCTATCCAAAACTCTTCCTGCTTACTAAGCTTTAATTCATCAAATAAACTGGCAGCCTTTTTTGCACTATCTATTTTTTGTTTTGACTGTTTAGGTTCGACTGACCTTCGTCGTCCAAGTTCCAATGCAGCAATAATGGTTATAGCTTTAGCTTCACCTATCCCCTTGATTTGTTTAAGCTCTTTAATACTGAGATTGGCCAGATCATTTATACTATGATTTGTTTTCTGTAGCAGACTGCGAGCCACATCGATGGCGCTTTGATTTTTTACACCGGTTACTAAAAGGATTGCAATCAATTCGGAATCGCTCAATGAAGCAGGTCCTCCGGCCATAAGTTTTTCCCGGGGCTTATCCTGCTCAGACCAATTTTTTATACTGCTTTTTCCCTTATCCATGGACCAGTGCCTTATCCAGGTCATCAATGAGATCTTCTACATCTTCTATACCCACGCTAAGCCTGATCAATGAATCCGTCAGACCTGTTTTTAATCGCTCTTCTCTTGGTATGGAAGCATGGGTCATGGTTGCGGGATGTCCGATCAAAGATTCTACACCGCCTAATGATTCTGCAAGAGCAAATAATTTGGTATTACTTAATACTTTGAAAGCAGTAGCCTGATTATTGTTTTTAAGGTCGAAGGACACCATAGCGCCAAAGTCTCTCATTTGTTTTTTGGCTATATTATGATTTGGATGTTTTGAAAAACCCGGATAAAACACATGGGATACAAGCGGATGAAGATCGAGATGATGTGCAATACGAGCGGCATTCTGACATGCTCTCTGCACACGCACATGCATTGTCTTTATACCTCTCAATACAAGAAAACAATCCATGGGCCCGGGCACCGCTCCCGTAGCGTTTTGAATAAAATGTAATTGATCAGCGAGTTCTTTAGATTTTACGATCAATGCACCATGGACCACATCCGAATGACCATTAATATATTTTGTGGCAGAATGTAATACAATGTCTGCGCCGTAATCAAGAGGATTTTGTAAGTACGGTGAAGCAAATGTATTGTCTACACAGACCAGGATACCATATTGTTTTGCAAGCCCACAAACTAATTCGAGATCGATAATACTCAGCATAGGGTTGGTAGGCGTTTCTATCCAAAGTAATTTAATACCCGGTTTAATATGTGCTTTTGCTATTTCTTCGTTCGATAAATTGACAAAAGTCGAACCGATTCCATATTTCTCATATACTCTTCTCATCTGGCGAAAAGAACCCCCATATAAATCATTTGTGGATAAAATCTGGTCACCGGGTGATAATAATTTCATGATGGCATCCTGTGCCGCAAGGCCGCTGGCAAAACAAATCCCATAATTTCCGTTTTCAAGCGCGGCCAGGTTTTCTTCCAGTACTGTCCGGGTAGGATTTTGAGTACGGGCATATTCAAAACCCTTATGATCGCCTGGACCAGCCTGAACATAAGTTGAAGTTTGATAAATCGGAGTCATGATGGCTCCTGTCGTGGGATCTGGTTCAATACCTGAATGAATGACTTTGGTCGCGAATTTCATTGGACGAAGGTAGGGAATCGGCAGTCAATACTCAATCCTTCAATTCATGATATCCTTCTATTCAAAATTAGGTTAGGTGATACAGATAAATGCTTAATTTCAGATTTATGGTCCTTGATTCATTCGATATGTTTCCTGCGAAATAGTTTTTTGTCCTTGTTTTTGATCTATAACTTAATGTTCAATAGTTGAAAATGTCGATTTTTTATAAAATTGATTCTCGTTAAGAAACCACTTATTTTTTAGGTAAAGAAATTATTTGAAAAATATTATATTCGCTTTGAAATCGCATTCATAAAATATTAATTTAGTTAAAATGAAAAAACTTCTCTATCCAATCGTTTTGGCAGTTTTACTGGCGGGCTCTTTGACCCGTTGTACTAAAGGAAATGTTCAGGAACCCATACTTACCTCTCTTACTCAGGAAGAAAAAGCATTGATTACTTCAGCTGGATTCAATGGTAACTGGGCTGAGAAAACTTTTAATGGTAAATTTTTGATCGAAAATGATATTCTGCTTTCAAAAGATCAGTTAGTAGAAATGTCAGGAGTCAATCCTACCAATTATATTAATGTTGCAAATGAAGAACACTATACGACGTACAATCTGGTTAGTGTTTCAGGAAGCTCTAGAACGATTACCGTGAGACTTGGCTCTGGATTCCCAGCTTACTTTTCAACAGGATTAGATCAGGTTATAAGCAGGTATAATAGTTACAATTTGAAAATAAAGTTTCAACGCGTGACTTCGGGTGGAGAGATTGTTATTAACGGTGCTAACCTGGGCACATCAGGTGGAGGATGTATTTTAGGTCAAGCTTCTGGTTTTCCAACCAGCAATGGTAATCCTTCTTCTGGATTTACGCTGAGTACCAGTTCCTGTGCCACTTCCTATATAAACACAGCTGATAAAGCGGATGAAGTGATGGCGCATGAAATTGGTCATTGTATTGGTTTCAGGCATACCGATTATAAAAAGAGGTCTAGTTGTGGACACGGTCCGGGCGAGTCAGCAGGCTCTATAGGAGCCGTATGGGTTCCCGGAACTCCTACGAACGTAAGTGGTAGTTACAATTCATGGATGATGGCTTGTGTAAACGGTTCTCCGGCATTTAGCGCCGATGATGTCACTGCATTGAACTACATCTATTAATCAGATATATTCTCAATTTAAGAATCCCTTTCTTTGCTTTAAGAAAGGGATTTTTTTTTGATATCCGTTACTTTATGTTTCTTTTCGCAATGAGCTTCAATTTTAAATGACTAACGACATTCATTTCATAGTTGATTTTAAAATAGCTAAATGGTTTTGGTGCCTGCTGCTATGTATGCCTTTTTTGTCATTGGGACAGATTGGTATGACGAAAAATGAAATGGAATTGTTTTTGAAACACGGTAATTCCAGTCATTCGGGTTATGATGCCCATAATCCATATGTTTTAGCATTTCTTAATTCTGAAAACACGAATAAGCTGGACATAATCAGAATGCTGGATGAACGAGTAGCTATTATTAAAGTTCAAAGTATAACTGATTTTGAAAACATAAAACAAAAAATCGAAATAAAAACAGCAAATTATGATTGGAAACTGGCTTCAAGCACTAATGTTTTCAACAATAAAAAGGGAACTTATTCTTATATCATTGCAGGGAATAACCTTGATTCCTTATTGGCGACCTTAAATAAAACAGTGGTTAAAGCGGATATTTTGCAAATAGACAAACCCACGAAATCAGTAATCATAAAAACCAACCCGGAATATTTAAAAGATAAATTACTCCCTCTTCCTGAAATCATTTTTATTGATAAAGTACTTTCACCAAACACTGAGATAGGAATTATCGGATATAATAATAGTTTTCATGGTTTAAACCTGATGCAATACGAAATTCCGGAAGCTACCGGTGAAAATATTACAGTAGGTATTAAAGAAGATAAAATGGATAGCACTGATTTGGATCTGTATAAACGGGTGTTGCCTTCTTCTCATTCTTCCAATAAAATCAGTAATCATGCTACTGCAATTGCAACTTTAATAGGAGGGGCCGGGAATACTTTTTATGATGGTCTCGGAGTTGCTGACGGATGCAGGTTTTATTCAAGTTCTTTTGCAAATTTGTTTGCAGATGATTCCATAGATCTTGCCCGCAATCATGTTACCGTTCAAAATCATTCTTATGGCACTTTGCCTCAGCAATATTATGGAGCTGAAGCCATGAGTTATGATCTTCAAACCTGGCAAAATAAACAACTGATTCACGTTTTTTCTGCAGGCAATAGTGGACTTGTTTCATCGATGGAGGGAAAATATGCCAACCTTTCCAATTATGCTAATATCACCGGCAATTTTAAAATGGCAAAAAATATAATAAGTGTAGCTGCAGTATCAGCCAATAACGAAGTAGCTGAAGCCAGTTCAGGAGGCCCTTTATACGATGGCAGAATAGCACCACAAATAGCCGCCTATGGACCCGGGGGTACATCCGATGCAGCTGCTCTGGTAAGTGGGACTATTGCTGTGATGCAGCAGGTTTATCGGGATAGCAATCAACAACAACTACCGGCATCTTCTTTAATAAAGGCTATACTTTTTAATACAGCAGACGATATCTTCAGGAAAGGTATTGATTACAAAACGGGATACGGATTACTCAATAGTTACGAAGCAATTAAAACAATTCAACATAAATTATACGACAGTGGCCAGATCAGCTCAAATCAGACCTGGACAAAAAAGATATTAATTCCTGAAAATGCTTCTGAATTCAAAGTAACACTGGCATGGACGGATAGCCCTGCTCCATTAAACAATAATAAAGCCCTGGTCAATGATCTTGATCTGGAAATTAAAGATATAGTCAGAAATACCAGCTATCAGCCCTGGGTATTGAATGAAATTCCCTCTATCGACGCTTTATCCTCATTGCCTTCAAGAAAAAGAGATAGTCTTAATACAGCCGAACAAGTATCTGTTGCATTACCTGCTGGTGGTTTGTATGAGATCACCATCCGCTCTATGGCACAGGTTAATACCTCTCTACCATTTCATATAGCTTATCATGTAGACACTTTTAATGTATTTAGATTTACCAATCCAGTTTCATCCCTGGATATAAACCGCGAGGAGAATGAAGTGCTGGATATCCGGTGGAGATGTTTTGTCCGTGATCCTGATATACCAGGTGATCTATTTATAAGTTATGGTGGGAACCAATGGGAATTACTCGAAAATGAAGTGCGGTTAGTCAACCAATCCTATCTCTGGAATATCAAGGATACCAATGCTGTGGCGACATTCAAAATGATCACGCCATTCGGAACTTTTTTTTCAAATGAAATTATTATCAGCAAAGTAGTCCGACCTAAGGTAGAATTTAATTGTACTGACTCCTTTAAATTATCCTGGAACAAACATGTCTATGCCAAGTCATATACTATTTTTTCTTTAGGAGAAAGTCCATATCTGGAACCAATACTTATGACCACGGATACATTTAAAACTTTTCGGCGAAAAGATTTTACTTCGAATCTATTTGCTATCCAACCAATTCTGAGTAATAATCTTTCAGCAACCAGAAGTAGTATTCTCAATGTTACGACGCAGGGAGTACAATGCTTTTATAAAACATTTTATTACACTTTATTAGATAAGAATAAACTTGATTTGGTTTTAGAATTGAGTACAGCACAAAACATCGATAGTTTATTCTTCGAACAACTTACATCGAACGGTCAATTATTGAAAGTATCAGGTGCATTAAAAACATCAAATCAATTGAACTATAATCAAAGGGTTAATGAGCTTGACCAGGGTACTTCGTATTTCAGAGTTAAGATAAAATTTAAAAATAGCGAATCTATCTATACGGAAACCATTTCAATCCTGACGTCCGGTTCGAAGCCAATTATTTTTTATCCAAATCCAATCAACAGGGGCAATCCTTTAAATTTCGTCTTACTTCAAGGAACCTCATTAGATAATAAACTCCAGTTATTTGATCTTGCCGGACACTTAATCAGGACTTTATCAGCATTCAATGGTCAACTTAACATTTCTCAATTTCCAGCTGGAATACTTTTTTATAAACTGGTTTCTGGAGACATAAAAACAATAATAGACTCAGGTAAAATTATTATTTTATAAACTCAGTTTATTCTACTTGGTATAAAATCAATACTACCGGTCTTATGAAAGCCTGAATCCCACCTTTATTAATGCCCCTGAGATGGTTTCATTGGTACTGAATTTAGGATAGGTAAACAACCTTAATGCGATTACAGTTTTAGTTGATATTTTGAATTCGTCTTCAAGGAAAAGACTTAATCTGAAAATGTCGACTTTTTTATTGTATTCCGGATAGATAGCAGGATCAAAATAATTCCGGGTATGATTATAAAATATTCCACTTCCCACCCTGAAAAATATTTTTTTCTCATTTTTAAAAGGAGATACCATGATATTCCAATTTCCCTGTATATACTCTGACCGGTCCAGGAGGCCACTGTAACTGCGTGCGAACTGGAGATCTAATGAAGTACTAAAAGATCGGTTGATTTTTAAAGAAAGTTCATTGTGTAGTAAAGCAAAATGCATACTGCCTTTATTGGAAATGGATTTTCCAAAACCGAAATAATACGTAACCGGGTGTTGCGCAAAAGCTGTAGTAGCAGATAAAATAAAAATTATGATCTTGTAAATAGATTTCATAGTTATTGGCCGGCAAGATCCAGCCTCATTAAATTTCGCATCGAGAAGCAGTTTATTACACCACCAGTTTCCAGCCGTTATTATATTTATTCATCAGGTATTCTGAGTTCACTGCGGTATCGGTAAACTGTTGTTTTGTTTTATCCCAATTTAATTTTTTCCCGCTTCTGAAGGCGATATTTCCCATCTGGCATACTTTAGCTACCAACGATCCTACTTCAATCGGTGCATTGAGATCAGACATTTTTCGCGAACGAACAACACTGAAAAAATTAGCCATGTGTTTTTCTACTCCATTGTCTTCTTTTGGTTGAAACGAGACGATAGATTTATTCTTTGACCTTTTTTCTTCAATGACTTCCCATCCACCGCGATCCAGAATTAGTGTTCCATTATTACCTATAAACGCTATTCCATGATCTCGTCCATAAGGTCCATTGTCGATGCTCATTGCATGCTCCCAATCCAGAATAAAATCATCAAACTCATAAATGGTATTCTGTGTATCCGGAGTTTCATTACTCAGATCAGGATACGCATATTTACCACCCAGCGAAGCGACCGTTTTTGGCATCGTTGCCTTCATTCCAAACAGAGCATAGTCTATAAGATGCACTCCCCAGTCACACATAAGTCCACCGGCATATGCCCAGAACCATCTGAAATTAAAATGAAAATGACTGGTATTGAAGGGTCGTCTTTTTGCCGGTCCCTGCCACATATCATAATCTACTCCTGGAGGAGGATTACTATCAGGTGTTTTAGGCGCAGGAGCCATCCATCCCTGGTAAGCCCATGTTTTAGCTGTTCGTATATTTCCAAGTTTACCGGAATGAACGTATTCTATAGCATCTCTGAAATGTTTTTGACTTCTTTGCCATTGGCCAACCTGGATAGCCCGATTATATTTTTTTTGTGCTTGTTCCATGGCGAGACATTCACCGATGGAATTTGCAATAGGTTTTTCCGTATATACATCTTTACCGGCCTGGCAGGCATTGACCGTAATCAATGGATGCCAATGATCCGGAGTGCCGATGATGATGGCATCAAGATCTTTCATTTCAAGCATCTTCCTGTAATCTTTAAATACTTTTACTTTAGAGGGATCGACACCAAGTCCCTTGAGCTCTGCAAGCCTTCTGTCCAACACGGATTGATCAATATCACATAGAGCAACGAGTTGCGCATTAGGTTGAATGATAGCGGCTTTAGTATCAGCCCAGCCCATACCATTGATTCCTATTGTACCAAATCGAATCGTATCAGAAGGAGCTGCACCCGATTTTAAGAATGTAAAAGGATTGGCTTTACTGCCGGATAATAAGGTAGAACCAATGACAGTAAGTCCTGCCGTTTTTAAAAATTTTCTGCGATGTGACATTGTTTAAACGAATTGTACGACAAATTACAACTTTTTCATTGGTGGTACAGTCTTCCTTTGGGAATAGAAAATAAGAATGAAAGCTTTTTAATAGGAAGTTGAGATCTTATCAGATTTTATACTGGCACAATAAAATTTGCAGATGAATTTTGAGGGCCGATGAAATTTGTTTAACACCGAAGCTCGGATAAAAGCGGAAGTAGTTCATCCATGTACTTATCGGTAGGTAGAGCATTAGCTTCCCAAGCTAAGGGTCGCGGGTTCCCTACCCGACGGATTTGAAAAAATTATTCTGTCAACTTGCTCAGGAGGAGAATCCCGTTTCATTTCGCCTGAACTGGCTCCCAACATTTTTTTCTATGCTAACTTTTATTGCAGGTAATTTTCCTGGCAAATATTATTCTTTGTTGGTTAATTAATCCTTTTATGTTGAAAGTATGTGAAGTCAGGATTGTTTTAGGTGACTTTATATTTTTTAAAAAACCAAACCTTTAATAAATCGGCAGTGATAATATAAAATGCAACGATGGTTAGCATCGCTCCTATTTGAAACAATGGCAAAGGAACCAAACCTGTTTCTCTTGCCAAAAAAGGAAGGTAGGGCAATGAAATTGTAAAAATGAAACCAATAATACTTAATATAAAAAGATATTTGCCCGGCAGGCTTTTAAAGAAATTTTTATGAGTGCGTATGATGAAAAGAATAAAGAGTTCAGACAAAACGGATTCTACAAACCAGCCTGTTTGAAAGGCAGCTTCTTTTACTTTTAAAACATACAACAACATTAGGAAAGTAATAATGTCAAACACAGAACTGTGGATTCCAAAAACCACCATATAACGGCGTATTAATTGTATATCCCATTTTCCGGGCTTGTCCAGTTGTTCTTCATCCACATTGTCGGAAGCAACCGTTAAGTATGGAAAATCGGTGATAAAATTGGTTAATAAAATTTGTTTGGGAAGCATCGGCAGGAAGGGTAGGATCAGTGATGCAACCGCTACACTGCACATATTACCAAAAGTAGAACCGGTACTAATAAAAATATATTTCAACGTATTTGAAAATGTTTTACGGCCTTCCTTAATACCATCAACCAAAACTGATAAATCTTTTTCCATTAATACAAAATCAGCTGCTTCTTTTGCAACGTCCACTGCATTTTCTACCGAGATTCCGATGTCAGCGAGGTTGATGGCCGACACATCATTGATCCCATCGCCCATGTATGCCACCGTAAATGTTTTTCGTAAAGCCGCTATAATCCTTCCTTTTTCTTGAGGTTCAATTTCTGCAAATATGTGAACTGATTTTACTTTTTGCTCCAGCGCCATCTGACTTATATTAAATAATTCATTGCCGGTGATCACTACCGGACTGTCAATGCCAATGCTTATACCTATTGACTTTGCCACATTTTTATTGTCTCCGGTGATTATTTTTAACTCAACCTGCAGTTTTTTTAATTCATTGATGGTATCAACAATTCCCGCTTTTACAGGGTCTTGTAACAAAACAAAACCAGCAAAAATCATGGCAGTTTCATCTTCCTTTTTTATGCTGTCCTGTGTTATGATTTTGTAACATATAGCTATAACCCGGATGCCACTGATACCGTATTGTTCGTATTGTTCTTCTATGGTTTCCTGGTACCCGGGAAAGTTATTAATACTGCCATCTGCCAGACGTATCTGGGTACAAATATCAGTAACCTGAGAGAACGCACCTTTACAAATAATTAATTTTTCAATTCCTGTATCTACTGCGATGCTTAACCTTTTACGAATAAAATCATAAGGGATTTCGCCTGTTTTTTTAGGGATTTTAGTATCCGGGATACTTAATTTTTTCAATGCCTCATCCATTGGATTGGCATACCCCAATTGAAAATAAGCATTCCAAAAGGCAAGGGTTTTTACATACTCATTTTCTTTGCCCATGTTATCTACAATGCCGAGCACATTGATTGTGCCTTCCGTAATAGTCCCTGTTTTATCGGTGCACAAAAGATTTACTTCTCCCAGATTCTGAATGGAGGATAATTTTTTTACAATTACTTTTTTTGCCAGCATTCTTTTCGCTCCGGCACTCATAGCAATAGTAGTAATGGCTGGCAATAATTCAGGAGCCATCCCGACCGCCAATGCCAAAGCAAATAAAGCAGATTCTATAACGCTTTTGTGATTGAGTAAATTAACGGTTAAAATGAAAATTGCTAATAACAAGGTAATCTTCATCAAAAAGAAGCCGAAATCTTTGATGCCCTTTTCAAAACTTGTTTCAATAGTTGTAGAAGCACTTTGAACCATACTTCCGAAAATAGTTTTATTGCCTGTGTTAATTGCCAGCGCTTTTGCCGTTCCACTTACAATGTTTGTTCCTTCCCAAATGCAATTATTCCGTTTGTTTAATTCCGTTTTTTCATCCAAAATACCTGCTTCTTTAGCTACCGGGTAAGACTCACCAGTAAGACTTGCTTCATTGACAAATAATTCATTTGATTCTATTAACAGGCAATCGGCGGGAACCATATCGCCGGCATTAAATTCAACCACATCACCACTTACAATACAGCTGTTTACAATTTCATGTACTACACCATCTCTTATCACCGAGCTTTTTAATGCAATCATGGACTGCAATTTTTCTACAACCCGGCCTGCAGTTCTTTCCTGAAAAAAGCTCAACAGTCCTGTAGATAACACGATAAAAAAAATAATAGCTACGTCGGATGTATCACCTAAAAAAGCTGATAAAATGACCGCACCAATCAATAATAACATGAGTGGGCTTTTGAATTGCCCTAAAAATAACAATACATCTTTTTGAAAATGCGATTTCTCTTTCCTTGTGACACCAGCTTGATTTAAAACTTCATCTGCTGATTTTTGAGACAATCCACCGGCTGAACTATTTAATTTTTTAAACCAATAGGAGATATCAAATTGCCAGAAGGTATTAGGAGTGAAAGTCATGTTATTTTTAGGGTGTTTGTTTAATTAACTTTTCTGACGTTCATATTCAGCCAAATTTTTTGGTTTAAAAATTAAGATGATTAAGATTCCCCAAATTGTTATCAAAATACCCATATAGTTTACAATGTTTTTATCTGCAATATCCGATGTAAATGCAATGTCTATGGTTGAATGAAAAATGGCACAAATTAAAATACTGGCTCCTGAAGAATTATAAAGCCAGGTTAATAAAATACAGCCCGTCAATAAACTAGTAACCCAACCAACAATTCCAGCAAGCTCCATAGTAACATATCCAGGTCTATAGAAAAATAAAGGTAAATGCCACAAGGCCCAAAGTACAGTCAAAACAAGGGATGCTGTCAAAGCATTCATTTTGTTTTGAAGCCGTGGTAATGCAAACCCACGCCAGCCAACTTCTTCACCAAAGCCAAAAAAAATCAGGTTATAAATAAGGATAGTTACGAAGTTAAAATTTTGAAATTCCTTTACGGTTAATAGTCCACTAAGGTTTATCGGTGTTTTATGTACGATGAGATTAATTACAGACCCTGTAATGGCAAGGATAAAAGGACTAAGTAGTGCGATGATAAAATATATCAGGGGTTTTATCTGAAAGCATTTTTTGAATAGCTGTTTTATCCCTTCGTTTTTAAGATAAATCCAGGTTGTGAGAAAAGATGCAGCTAAAGGGCCAAGCCCGCCAAGGGCATGGTTGAAGGGGAATGTGGGCATGTTCGTTAATCCCAAATAGTGTCCGTATAAGGGTAACCAAATTATCCATGAAATGAAGTAGGCAAGCGCGAAATAGGTTAGTAATTGTTTCAATATGGTGATAATTTTTATTTGGCTTCGGTCTTAAAATCTTTTAGGTTTATGGTACATTTTAGTTGGATTAAAATTTGCATTCACTAAGATCGCCTTCTTTTTATCATTCAGAATACTTCTTCTTTAGTTGAAAAGATGACAATGATTTTTCTTCATATTTATAAAGTTTTATAATTCTAGGTTTCTCATCTCTTTGTTTCCATGATACCTTTGCAATGCCTGAAAAAATTCTCTTTTTCATCCTAATCAATAATTTTGAAAACCCGCTTAAATAATTGAATAAGAAAAACAGGTGCAATACTCGTTAAAGCTATAATCGACCAGGTGCTTATACTTAATGTTTGAAGCCCAATATATTTATTAAGTGGACTCACAAAGTAGAATAAGGCCATGATTGCAATACATAACAGCAAGGCTGCCCAGGTAAATTTATTTCGGGTGATTTCATTATTGCTGAATGATATTTTACGGGAGGATAAATTTAGGACATGCCACAATTGGGATATAGCAAGGCTGAAGAAGGTGATATTATTACAACGGGGAGCATCATACTTCAAGTAATAACTACAGTACCAGGTGACTACCATAATGGGCAATGCTAATAACAGGGCATATACATTTATGGTAAACCAATCTCTTTTAATAATAATAGGCTGCTGCGGATTTCGTGGAGCGATTTTCATAATCAGATCATTACCTTTTCCAAGCCCTAATGCCAATGCCGGAAAAATATCGGTAACCAAATTGAGGAAGAGTATTTGTAAGGGAAGTATCGAAAACGGGAAGTTTAATAACCCTAAAAAAAATACAATAAATATTTCGCTAAGGTTGCAGGAAAGCAAGTACATTAAAAAGTTTTTAATGTTTTTGAAGATTACCCTGCCTTGCATAATGGCGGCCACAATAGAAGTAAAAGAATCATCTTTTAAAATCATTGCTGCCGTTTCTTTCGCCACCTGTGAGCCACGTATACCCATGGCAATACCAATATCCGCTTTTTTAAGGGCAGGAGCATCGTTTATTCCATCCCCCGTCATGGCAACGATATTGCCATGCTTCTGATAAAGGCTTACCATATCTAACTTTTGCTTTGGTGTTACCCTTGCAAAAATGGTAGCAGTAAATAATTTTTCTTCAGGTAATTTGGAGACTAATTCTTTACCATTAATAACAACGTTATCTTTTTCTGATAGCTTTATTTTTTCAGCAATATGGAGTGCTGTGGCCGGATGGTCGCCTGTGATCATAATCACTTTGATGCCTGCGTCCCTGCAGGACTGTAAGGCATCCACCACTTCCATTCGGGGAGGGTCTAAAAATGCGATTAAACCTGCCAGGGTTAAGTCCGATAAAAAATTATTCATGGGGATATCGGCAGCTTCCTTAAATGCAAATGCTAAAACTTTGCAGCCCTGTGCCTGGATAGCATCTGCTTTTTGAAGAAATAATTTTTTATCATCCTCAGTTAAAGGGATTACACGATCACCAATACAATACAAAATGCATTTGTGTATTATTTCTTCTACAGCCCCTTTTGCCGCTACAAAGTTTCCAGTGTCAGTTTTATGCAAGGTGGCCATTAATTTTGTTTCAGAATTAAATGGTGCTTCGGCGATACGAGGATAGGATGCGTTTATATCTGCCGTTATTATTTTGTTGGAATTTATAAATTGCAAAAGAGCAATTTCAATAGGGTCGCCCAACTGTTTTTTCTTATTTTCTTTCTCTTTGCTTACGGCATTATTGCATAATGTGGAGATAAGCAATAGTTTTTCAAAGCCTGTCTTATTTTTTTTTATTGCTTCCTCCAAGGCATGGCTATTTTTATTAACCATAATGTCTTCATCAAAAAATAACAAGCTATCTACATCAATTTTATTTTCTGTTAATGTGCCTGTTTTGTCTGTAAAAATTATATTGATACCACCCAGGGTTTCTACGGACGCCAATCTTTTAATAAGCACATTCTTCCTGGCCAGGCGCAACATTCCATACGTAAGAGCAATAATACTTATCACAGGCAGACCTTCCGGTATAGCAGCCACGGCCAATGCCAACGCTGTCTCTACAATAAGGTAAAACTGTTTGCCCTGCAGCAATCCTGTTATTATAAATATACTTGCAAATGATGCCGTAACCAGCATTAATATTTTTGTAAGGCCCTGTAGCTTCTTTTCTAATGGGGTAGCATCCTGCTTTGCTGTTTCTACCATCGCTGTAATTTTCCCTAATTCAGTATTAAGGCCTGTACCGGTTACGAGCCCTCTGGCATTGCCTTTTACAACAGATGTTCCTTTAAATATTAAATTTATTTTATCAGGAAGGGGAACATCCCCTTCCATAATTTTAATATTTTTTTCAATAGGTAAAGATTCTCCTGTAAGTGCCGACTCATCAATTTGCAATTGATTTACTTCGATTAGTCTAGCATCAGCCAATACCATATCACCAGCTTCTAATACCAACACATCACCAGGCACGATTCTTTCAGACGGAATTTCTTTGAGGGCACTGTCTCTCCATACTTTCGAAACGCTAATGTCCATTTCCTTTAATGCTTTCATAGAATTACGGGCTTGTAATTCCATAAAAAACCCAAGAACGGCAGTAATAAAAATTACACTAATGATGGCAAATCCTTCTATCCAATCCTCAAAGAAAAAGGAAAAACCTGCCGCTACGACCAGCAATAAAATGATCGGGCTTTTAAATTGTTCAAATAAAATAAGCCAAATACTTTTTTGCTTTTGCGCTGCATAACTGTTTAAGCCATACGTTGCAATTCTTTCAGCGATCCTGCTTTCCTTTAACCCGGTTTTTAGATTGGTATCCAACAATTTTGCAAGGTCATCAGGCTTTATGGTATAAGTGTTTTCTATTGGATATATATCATCTTTCTGTGTCCCCATCGTTTTAATTTTCTAATTACTTATCTGATTTTTCGACCCGTTTAAAGCTTTGGTCACGTTTTTTTTAATTTTATCCACTTACTGGTAATGGGCTTGTCCTCACCAAGTAGTACTCCCCATTTTTTAAACTGTTCAGTATGGTCAAATATTATTTTGAAAACGGCCATCAATGGCAACGATAAAAACATACCCGTAATACCGGCCAACGCCCCTCCAATAAAAACTCCAAAAAGGCTTACCAAAGCATTAATTCTAATTTTGGACCCAACAATAAAAGGCATTAAAATATTATTGTCTAAAAGCTGCACGATCGAAATTATTATCAAGACTGTAAATACCGCACCCAGATCAGCTGTGGAACTAAGGGTTAGTAATACGCCCAGCACATTGCCAATAAGAGCTCCCACATAGGGTATCAGATTGAGGACGGCAAAAATAATGGCAATAAGGAATGCATAGTTAATGCCAAAAAGCATTAAAGTTCCCCCAAGCAAAATGGTCATATAACCAAACTGAATCAGTAGCCCCACGATGTAGTTTTGAAGAATAGATTCAATACTTTTTAATGTTTGCCCTACTTGTTCGCTTTCATCTTCCCGAAACCACATGAGCAAAAATCTTCTTAATATATTTTTGTAATACAGTATAAGAAAGGTATAGATTGGAAATAACCCAAAAAATATTATTACGGTGCCTATGGAACCTGCAACATTGTTTAGAAAATTTCCTGCGGAATCAAGCAACTTATTAGCTTGTTGGTTGATTATTTCACCTTGCTGAGCTATAGAAATGGATGTTTTAGTACTGAACCAACTACTAATTGCATTGATGTGATTGGTGATATTTTGTTTGATCGTCGTAAAATTATTGACTAATGGTTTTAACTGCGAAGTGATAAAAAATACAATCAGTGCAAGTACGATGGTCATAAGTATAATGGTTAGGAATATTGAAATACTGTTGGGTACCTTGTTGCGAAAAAAAAATCTGTAAACAGGTAACAACACAATGGATGCAACTAAGGCCATAAGAATAGGCATTATGATATTTTGCATTTGATTGATAACCAAACCAAGTAAAACGAGCCCTAATAATTCTATGGAGCGTTTTACGGTTAAAGGAAGTTGTTGTATCATTTTTTTAATTATTTCTTACGGTGGGCAAAAAGGTCATAAATAGGATGATGATAGAAAAAAATAAATAGAAAGTAGGTAGGCTGCTTGCTGAATTTAGAAACATTATAGGAATTTGAATCCAAATAATAAGAGCGAAAGCGAGAAAAGTGTAATGGATGTTACTTTCCACGATCAACTTTTCAATTTTATATTGAGGAATTATTTTACTCTTTTCAACTCCTTGAACTGATATAAAAACTAAATGTTTCACAGCACATTGAATGGCCGTTTCAATGAGGGGTTTAAAAATTTTTGTTACCTTGGAAATCTGGGGTGGACGAACCAAGAAAAGAATATCACAACGTTCTAAAGAAGGCTTGAAAGTAGCAGTATCGTTAAAGTCAAAGTGAGTTGTTTTAAGTTGAAATCCTGAAAGTAAATGTTTATTTTTTTCTACATTCCTGATTCCGGCATAAATTTTAAAATCGTTGTTGAGTTTGACTAACGCTTTGATTAGTGCCATTCCTGCATTGACTGTAGCTCCTGTTATTAGAATATTTTTCACGGTTTTTATTCAAATAGGTTACTTATTTAAAATTTGAGGTCAGCTTACAACACGGTTTTTAATTAAATTAATCCGATTTGTTTTTCTTTTCAACTTCCAGCTTTAATTCTTCAATTTCGGCATCCAACTTTTCCTTTTTCATACCAACCCTTACAAAGCCAAATATGCTCATGTAAATATTTGCAATCCATACCAAAGCAAAACCTCCAATAAGGTACCCACGCCAATCAGCAAACAACAGATGGTATCGTGTAAGAAGCAAAAAGGCGATGGCAACATAGTGGCTGAAACAATATTCACAGGTAAAAAGATAATAGAATTTGCGTTGCCATATTGTTTTACTTGATTTAGATTTTATCATGCAAAAATCTCTTGGTTCTTTAAATACTTCTTCATGCGTTACCGTCCAGGCAATACAGGCTATAGGTAATGCAAGTAAGAAAAGCCACGAAACTTGTTCAGGTAATTGTGCAGCCATATTATGTTAAATCATTTTTTCTTTTATTTTGTTGATAAATTTATTCCCTTGCTTTCTTTGTCACGTTCTTCAACATCTACTCCTTGCTTTTCAAGTTTTATTTGCATGAAAGAATTTTCTTTGTGCTTCACTTTGTATGTCAACTAATTGGACTTTTGGCTTGTTTTTTAAATCGCTTTCTTGTACTCAATTTTTTGTATGTAGGATTCCATTTTTAAAATTTCCTAGGTCACTACAGGAATCGCTTTAATACTTACAAATTCTATAACTCTGCTAATTTTTAATAAGGCAATCCATTCATTTCCATATGAAGAATGTATCGAAGGAACACCCGACTGCACTAAAAACCTGACTCAATACATTTTTTATATTCTCACAAACCAATCAACAGGCCGTCTTAATGAAACTGGTTCTGGATAATTTTTTAAATAACCCATTCTTAAAATAAATTGTATATTTTCTGTAATACCTATTGATTGATTATTAGTTTGTTTGGTGGGTGATTCTTCCAATATCTGTGTCATAGGATGAATGGCAATACCCCTCTCTCTTATTTTTAAAAATAACCGTTGCATTCTTTTTCCAGTCTCCAATAATGTTGCCACTGCATTGTCTTTACTCGTAATCAATAACCAGCCTGCCGATTGCGAAACTTGCTTTATTACATGGTCAATATTTTTATCCCTAAAACTATTCTTCATCGCACTGTTTTTGCTATAAAAATTTCGAACGACAAATCCTGATACCCCTTTAATTTCCATGCTAGCAGTTGTTAATCCATCCATATTTTTTTCTGCGTCTTTACTGCTGAATCTTATCCATTCTGATAATTCCTTTTCTGCATCATCGCGGTAAGATTGGATTTTATTTGCTTCAATAGTTTGTTCATTCAAATATTGATATTCTTTTGAGCCATTCGGTATAAAATTGAAAAAATCTTTTTCATCATTAAATAGAAAACCTGCATCTTCTTTTTTCAACGGGTCATTTAGATAATGGGAACGAACTGTTCTGCGTTTTTTTATTTTAGCAATCTGGAAAGGGGTTGCCGCAGCAGATTTAATCAGGTTCACATCTACCATATTTTCATCCTGATTCGTTGAGGCCAATACAATAAATGCGCAATTGTAACCTAACGTATTGGCAGCATATTCCAGGGTTTGAATAAAGGTACCTATTGATAAAATAGTTTCTCTTTGCGTTGGGTCAACACCAGGAAGCCATTTTGTTTTATCATTGCAAATAATCCAATGGTATGGTTCAATGTATTTTATAAACCAGGGTTGTGTATTGTGACCGCTTGGCGCAAGGGATGCTAAATATAAAACTTCTCTTTCATCAGCAGTTAATGGAATCTTGCCTGTGGGATATGTCTTAATATCTTTCCGTCCAAAATTATTTTTATCACTATACAGGTAGTAGGCAACACCTGCAATTACAACAGTACTACCGATACCAGTTAAAAAATTTCTTCTCTTCATATGTTTTGTCTTTCTGCACTACGGTACAATCAATTTAATTCGCAGATTAATTAATAGTTAATTGTGAAAAAGTTTCTCCAGGGCCATTTCGCACAAGGAAGCTTAAAACAATGCCCTCAATTCTTTAATATTTTTTCAACATCCGCAGTTTTAGAAGATTCTCCGTATCTATTGGTCATTTTTGTAGAGTAGATTAATGAAATACTAGTGATAAAACGATTCTAACCTGGACCGAATGATCTATTCCATAATTTAGAATATTTATTTGATTATAAATATTCTAATGAAGAATCATTTTTTTTCGCCATCAGCAAAGGTGGCTATTCTACATTCATATAGTATTGCACAATTATGGAAATAAGTTATAACATTCACACTTTATAGTACAGATTAATTCAGTTTTGGTATAACTATGGACCTGCCATAAAAAAACCAATTCTTTTTTATGACAGTGCACCAGAACGAAAGGAAGCTACAAAAAAGATCTGAATGATTGCAACCTCAAACTTGAGTGAATTATCAGAAAAACTAATAGGAAGTAGTCAAAAACAGTTAGTTGTAATGCCTTCACCGATGGAAGAAGTGAAAGCATTTATAATAAAAGTGAATCTTGATCCATTGTCGAGAATGTGTGAATTATACAACTCATATACTTTATAGTGTAACAGTATCGTATCTAAAAGCAGCAAACTTCGCACAATCGCAAAAATGAATTTGTGGTTTCAAATTATAACGAGATGAAAGATAATGCAGAGTTGCAAAAAGATGTTCAGGATGCCATTAAATGGGAACCATTATTGAATGCAGCCGAAATTGGTGTTATTGTTAAAGATGGAATAGTTACACTTACCGGTGTTGTGGACAACTATACAAAAAAAACCGAAGCAGAAAATGCAGCCAAGAATGTAGCAGGCGTAAAAGCAGTGGTTGAAAAAATTGAAGTAAAGTTTAGCAACAGTTTTGGAAAAAAGAATGACAATGAAATTGCCATCGAAGTTTTAAATGCGTATAAATGGAACTGGCAGGTTCCAAATGACAAGGTAAAAATAAAAGTAGAGAATGGCTGGATTACGCTGGAAGGTGAACTGGAGTACAATTACCAGAGAGATGCGGCTAAAAATGCTATAAAGAATCTCCTGGGTGTGATAGGAGTTTCAAATAATATCACCATTAAAACGACCACGGACGAAAAGGTGGAGAAGGCTGACATTGTATCTGCCCTTAAACGAAGCTGGTCAATATGCGATAGCGATATTGAGGTTAAAGTCTCAGGCCATAAAGCAACATTGACTGGTACCGTGGATTCCTGGTATCAGAAAGAAGAAGCCGGCCGCATTGCCTTTAATGCTCCTGGGATTTGGTCTGTAGATAATGAACTGATTGTGGATTACGACTATGCATTAATTGATGCCTAAATATCCTCAGTATAAATGGGAGTGTTTCCTCCCATTTATACTATATTATCCTGAACCGCGACTTAAATGAGGGCAACCTATTTTATCGAAATTTACATAACATGAACAAGAGAGAAAAAAAGGAGTTAAGGGGAAAATTAATTGTAGCAGTAAAAAAGGTATTGACGACAAACAATGCGCTTCTCACTTTTAAAATTGAGAAGGCTTTTAAAAAGTCCATCAAAGAGATTGTAAAAAAAAGCAGAAAAAAGATCATTATCAAAAAAAAATCTGCCGTTACCAAGTAATAATACGTGACAGAGGCTTCAAAAATTTATAAAATCAAAAATTATGTTTTACGGTGGTTATCACTTTCGGGCAATGGATCTGGTGTGGTGATGTTTAGGAATGACTTTTATATTCTGGATTTTCGCTACGCCTTACGATATTCCAGATCGACGAAGGAATAGAGATTCAACATTGCATATTTTGCAAATACGTTTAGCTTCCGGACAAATAAACGAGATGAACATCAGGAAAGGACAAGGATATTAGACAGGATCTGTCAAAGTTTTCCTGATAAGTAAAGAAGCGCCTTTTGTTATTACTATGGTATTGAAAGAATAAATCAAAGTTAAACTTTTAATATAGTCAGGAATTTCTTCGCTATTTAGCAGTAAATTTTTCAAGTTTTTAGCAAATAAATCAGGTATTGTACAAGCAAGCAATTATTTATTACATCATATCTACAATAGTGGTCAATTCAAAAGCTCAGGAACTGCAAACAATTGCTAACGTGGACTTGAATAAGTACACGGGCAAATGGTATGAGATTGCATCTTATCCACAGCGTTTTCAAAAAGGTTGTACCTGTACTACGGCGGAATATACGGCTACAGATAAAGGATACATCATTGTTGAAAACAGGTGCAATAAGGATTCAGTAAACGGCAAACAATCCTATATCAAAGGAAAGGCATTTGTTGAAAAGAACTCCGGAAATGCAAAATTAAAGGTTCAATTTTTTTGGCCATTCAGAGGGAAATACTGGATCATTGACTTGGCGGAAGATTACAGTTATGCAGTAGTAAGCCATCCAAACCAAAAATATTTGTGGATACTTTCACGAACACCAAAGATGAATGAAATCGTCTATCAGAAAATTACAAATCGGTTATTAGGAAAAGGATTTGATTTAAGTAAGCTTCAAATGACAAAGCAAATTTAAAGTGCAATGAAATCTACCATGAAAGCACTTGTTTATTCAGGCTTAGGCAAAATTGAATTGAAAGATGTTCCTTCACCCAAAATTTTAAAACCTACAGATGCTATTGTAAGAGTTACCAAAACAACTATCTGCGGCACCGATTTAGGTATCATACATGGTAAAACTCCTACCTGTTTGGCAGGCACCACATTGGGGCATGAAGGAGTTGGCATTATTGAGGAAACAGGCTCTGCAATTGTAAATTTTAAGAAAGGTGACCGTGTAATTATATCCTGTATTACATCAGATGGGACCTGTGAATATTGTAAAAAACAACTGTATTCACATTGTAAAGATGGGGGCTGGATATTAGGCCATACAATTAACGGAACGCAGGCAGAATATGTAAATATACCCCATGCCGATAACAGCCTTTATCATATACCTTCCGGGTCAGAGGAGGATGCAATGGTGATGTTAAGTGATATACTTCCAACCGGTCACGAAATAGGTGTGATCAACGGAACTGTAAAACTTGGGGATACTATTGCTATTGTTGGGGCAGGCCCCGTAGGCATGTCCGTTTTATTGACTGCACTATTTTATTCACCAGCCAAAATATATATGATTGATTTAGATGAAAACCGTTTGGAGTTAGCTAAAAAATTCGGTGCAACCGATACGATAAATACAAGTAAAGAAGATGCTGTAGAAAGGATCATGGAGGAAACAAAAGATGGCGTTGATGTTGCCATTGAAGCTGTTGGCATGGCAGTTACCTTCGATATTTGTCAGAACATTATTCGCCCGGGTGGCCATATTGCAAATATCGGAGTACACGGAAATATGGTGAATTTACAAATTCAAAAATTGTGGATTCGGAACATTACAATTACTATGGGCCTGGTAAATACCAATACGACCCCCATGCTTTTAAAAACAGTAGCATCAGGAATATTGAAACCTGAAAAATTAATTACACATCATTTTAGATTAGGTGAAATAATAAAAGCCTATGAAGTGTTTGGTAATCCTGTGAAAGAAAAAACAATGAAAGTTATCATTACTTCTTAGAGGATACTTCTTAACTTAAGTAATTTCAAAAAACGAACTCAAAAAAAGCAAGTATGTGTTTTTCAACAACGGCAAGTTTTGGTGCAAGTGCAATACTGACTGTGGCAGGAGTAGCTGCCTTAAGAAATGTAGAAACTAAATCTCAGATTCCCTTTGCTGCTATCCCTGTCATTTTTGCTTTTCAGCAGTTTACCGAAGGTTTTGTTTGGCTATCGTTAACCCACCTGGAGTATAACCATTGGCAAAAAATCCCCATCACCATATTTTTAATATTGGCTCAGGCTGTATGGCCCTTTTGGGTTCCTTATTCGTTTCTATTAATTGAAACGGATGAAAAAAGAAAAATGGCATTGAAGGTATTATTGGGCTTAGGCATAATCGTATCCTTTTTTCTTGCATACCGGGTATTGTTTTATCCGATTAGTGCATCCATCACTCCGTTGCATATTCACTACGATCTTCATTTTCCTTATGAGCCATTCAGCATCGTAGTAAGTATATTTTATTTTTTAGCCACCATCGCTCCACCATTTCTTGCCGGTGGCAAAAGAATGACCAGTCTTGGTTTTCTCAATTTAATGTCATTTATAGTTACTGTAGTGTTTTTTGAGAACTATGTAATTTCTGTTTGGTGCTTTTTTGGAGCATTAATAAGTTATGAGGTGTTTTTAGCTATGAGAGAGTTGAATGTGAAACCAACGTTTCCCGTTATCACCGCAAATTCAATCTCGTAAAAAACAAAAGTAATGAAGGCTTTGTATAGGGAGGAGTATAAAATGAAAACAAGAGTTCAACATCAACAATAAGTTTATGCCAGCGTTGATTTTATTACGACACGGTCAATCTACATGGAATCTTGAAAACAAGTTTACAGGTAATGTAGATGTGGACCTTTCCTTATTAGGTGAACAGGAGGCATGGCTGTCAAGCATACTGTTGGAGGATTACATCATTGATATCGCTTACACATCAGTATTGAAAAGGGCTGTTCATACGCTGACTATCATTTTAAATGAAATGGGCAAAAAAATTCCTATTTTTCAATCTGCTGCTTTAAACGAAAGAAATTATGGCGATCTGCAGGGCTTGAATAAAATGGAAACGGAGCATAAATATGGTGTTGATAAGGTCCTTTTATGGCGAAGAAGTTATGACATCGCACCGCCAAACGGGGAAAGCCTTAAAGATACTTACAACAGGGTGGTTCCTTATTATAAGACAGCTATTGAGCCTCAATTAAAGACAGATAAAAACATTTTAGTTGTAGCTCATGGTAATAGTTTAAGGGCTTTAATGATGTACCTGGATGGATTTAATGCAACTGAAATTGCTGATATCAATATTGCTACCGGAATTCCAAGGGTATATGAATTTTCTCCGGAGCTAAAATTGGAAACTGCAAATTATCTTGAAGAATAAATTGTCTATGCAAAGGGCACTTTTTTTGCCTGATTTTTAGCAGGTTTTTCCAGCTTTAATTCAGCCTGCATCATAAAATCTGCCCACCGGTCTTTGTTTTTGCATATTTGTACTGCTACTGATTGCTTAATTGTATATCAACACCCATACCTTATTATTTGGATATTTTAAAAGCAAGGTAACAGGTCATCCGCTTGTTAAAAGAACAATTGAAATGGCTTCTATTTATAATATTTAAAAATGAAATAAATCAATTATACTTCAACAAATGCCCCTGAAAATTTACTTACTCATCGGCGAGCAATGAATTGAAACATTTTCATAATCACTGCAACAGGTTTCTTGGATGGTAACATAAAGCAAGCAATACCACATTTTTTATATACTCTGTAGCTGCTCTGATCTATAGAACATGTGAATGATGCAAGTAATTTCTAGAGTTGTGTAACACTTTCCTACACAGATGCAATGACCTTTAGCCGTAATAAAACCGTTACAAAATAAAACATATAATCAGTTTTCAATCAAGCTAAGATTTCCACTCTAAATGTGCTTAGTGCTTTTACATGACAACCATGGCTGTATAAAGCAGAAGTAACTTTAAAGCCAAAGACAGGGTTGTTAGGTTATGCGGAGTTATGAAATTTATTCCCAAAAAGCAGAACCCGAAAATGGAGCTAAAAACGGAATGATGATAAGCAATTGCTGAACCGATTGAAGTAAAGTTTGCTGATTCTAATGAATAAAAAAACGACACGCAAAAAGCGGCAAAATCAAAGGCAAGGAATTTGGCACAGCATTCAAAGAATTTTTTAGAAATAACTTAAAATAATAGAAATTCTATTTAAAGAAAACAGGAAAAATGAATATGAAAATACTAATTGTATTAACCTCTCACAGTGAGTTAGGAGATACTGGCAAAAAAACCGGGTTTTGGATTGAGGAATTTGCTGCACCATACTATGTACTTGCAGATGCCGGTGCTATCATTACGATCGCTTCGCCCGCGGGCGGTCAGCCGCCGGTAGATCCAAATAGTGAAGCTGCTGATGCCCAAACTCCCGCTACGGAACGCTTTTATAAGGATTATGAAGCGATTGATAAAGTGGCTTACTCCTTAAAATTAAAGGACATTAATTCTGCTGATTATGATGCGGTTTTTTATCCTGGCGGACATGGGCCACTATGGGATTTGGCCAATGATGAAAACTCTATAAAATTGATTGAGGACTTTTATAACACCCAAAAACCAGTTGCTTTTGTATGTCATGCACCTGCCGCTTTAATTAACGTAAAAGCAGAAAATGGTCACCCACTTGTTAAGGGGAAAAAAGTTACTGGGTTTTCCGATACGGAGGAAGAAGTTGTAGGATTAACTAAAGTGGTTCCATTTTTACTCGAAGATGAATTGAAAAAATTGGGAGCACACTATAGCAAAGGACCAGACTGGGCTTCATATACACAACACGATGGATTATTAATTACCGGACAAAATCCGGCATCCTCCGAAGCTGTTGCAAAACTGCTTTTAAAAATCCTTATTGGAAAAAAAGAAGTTCATCATTCAAATTAATATAAAAATGAAAGGTTTTAAAGGTAACATTGAAAAACTCACTTTAGATAATGATAATTTTCGTAAAGTACTTTATACGGCCCATAATCTTCAGTTGGTATTGATGAGCCTTAAAGTGGGGGAAGATATTGGTGCGGAAACGCATTTGAAGAATGACCAGTTTTTTCGTTTTGAAAGCGGAGTAGGTAAATGTATCATAGATGACAACGAATATTACGTAGGTGAAGGCGATGCGATAGTAGTACCTGCAGGCGCAAAACATAATGTGATTAACACCGGCGCCACTGCATTTAAAATGTACACTATTTATGGTCCACCTAATCACCAGGATGGCACTTTGAGAAAAACAAAAGAAGATGCGGAAAGAAAAGACGAAGTATTTGATGGAAAGACCACCGAGTAAACAACGATATGGAAGACCTTAAACAACTGGAATTCCGTGCAGTTAATTCGAAGGAAATTATCGAAAAGCAGGTAGATTCTTTCCGGCAGCAGCATTCTTATGCAGGAACAGTCATTGGTGCCACAGCTTTGTTCATACCGTTCTTTCTAAGTAGCATAGATGGAGATATCCAAATCATTCAATCAATTTCAACGATTCCCATCGCATTGTTTATTTGGTCTATCCTTTTATTACTTAGTATTTTCAGAACAAAACCACTCGACCAGGCATTCACCGTATCAAAATATAAAGACTTAATAACTAAAACTTTTAAGGAGATACTGTTGTATGAAATTGAAGCCAATGTCCGGTCATAAAATATAAATGTAATCATGACAGAGAAAGGAAATAAACGGTATGCAACAGGCGTCAGAATGGACACTATTGCGTTGCTAATTTCTATTGTATTGATGATGGCAAATAAATTTATTACAATAGAAAAAGTGCCAGCGAAAGTAAAAGTAGGTATGCTTTCTAAGATAAATACTTCCGGGAGCAATTTTTAGACTAATTGAAATAATGAAATTTAAAACAAAAGCAATAATTAGAAACAAAAGGAATTGACTCCAAATTTACATAGAATGAAAAGAATGACAGAAAGCAAGAATAGCCATGCATCATAAAGAAGAACATGTGCAGTTGTCTTACCATGTAGCAAGAACAACAGAACTAAAGCAATATGCAGAGTGTTGTATTTTGACCTACGGATTCAAGTCTGAACTTTTAAACCTATTGAAGGATGATCAATCCGGTTGATAAAATTGATATTGAAACCAGGCAATAAAATGGTTGAAAATCAACAGCTGCCATTTGAAAAGCATAGCTAATTTGCAAATTTATCATTGGTTGAATAAATCATAAACTCGAAAAAAAACATTCAAGATGAAAGAGAAAAAAAAGAATATTTTAAGTCCTCTTCAACAGGAAGGGAACAAAATTAAGACAACCTCTGAAGGGTATCCGTTATATCCGGCAGATGAAGATATTTATAACCAGGACGTGGAAGAAGAAAACATAAATCCTGAGGATGTATCTAAATGGAAAGAGCCAAATCAAATGGATAACGAGGAACAGGCTAACGAAAAAGACCCGATAACTATTGGGTTTGATAAAGATAAATCTGGAGAGGATTTGGATGTACCTGGGTCAGAACTGGATGACGACCAAGAGGCTACGGGAAGTGAAGATGAAGAAAATAATTACTACAGCATAGGGGGTGATAATCACAATGATCTGGAAGAAGACAAGGATTAAATAATAAAAGAAATTATGAAAAAAATATTAATTGCACTGGACTATGACCCTACCGCACAAAAAGTAGCAGAAATAGGTTTTTCATTGGGTGAAAATCAGCATGCAGAAATAACACTATTACATGTTATCGACAGCCCATCTTATTATGGCTCGACAGTATATGACCCCATCATGGGATTTGGCGGTTATACCAATTTGAATATGTTAGCACCTGATATTATAAATGAACTAAAAAAGACGTCACTTAATTTTCTCGAAAAATCCAAACAACATCTGGGTGATGATACTATTAAAATACTGGTGAAAGAGGGGAGTGTTGAGGAATCAATTTTAGAAGCTTCTAAAGAATTGAATGCTGATATTATTGTTATGGGATCTCACAGCCGAAGGTGGCTGGAGAATATTTTAATAGGAAGCATTACGGAGTATGTTTTACACCATTCAGCTGTTCCGCTTTTTATTATTCCCACTAAAAAGCAAGGGTAGTTTTACGAATTATGTTGACAATTGTACTTATTCAGAAGAAATTGACTTATAAGTATTATGCGCCCATGCGAAACATGATTTAATACCGAAAAAAGAGTTTAAAAGGATTTCCACCGTAATTAAAAGTAAAAGTGGAAAGGAGGAGTAAGATCTTTCGATCAGAGAGGGAATTCCATTTTCTCCTTTTATTTTTCAGTTTGGTCAGTTCGGAGTGTCCCGTTTTCCTTATTTATGAACTTTGAGGGTTTTTTAGATGACCAAAATTCAAAAGCCCGTTAAACAAGTTTCCCTTATTTTTGTTCCCTTATCTATAATCAGTCTTAATAAAAATTAATGGAAACAGTAGTCAAAAGTCCTGTAATGCTCTATACGGAGCAGACTCCTAATCCGGAGACACTTAAATTCGTACTCAATCGGATTATCTATAAAGGCATTGCAGACTTCAAAAATGCAGATCAGGCTTATAATTGGTCTCCATTCGCATCCGCCTTGTTTGAGTTTCCTTTCGTCAAAGGTGTGTATTTATGTAACAATTTTGTTACGATCACCAAAGAACCTCATATGGAATGGAATGATATAATGCTCGAGACCAAAGAGTATATCAAGGCATATATTGCAGATGGAAAACCCATCATCAACGAAGGGTATCAGGAATACCTGGATCAGGTAGAAAAAGATAGCTCTCCAATCCAATACAGTGAATCAGATTCGGAGCTCGTCAAACGTATCAAAGATCTGATAGAAACCTATGTCAAACCTGCTGTAGAAATGGATGGTGGTAATATTGAATTTAAAGCATACGATCAGGGCACAGTTTATGTGATCATGCAGGGCTCCTGCAGTGGCTGTCCGTCATCGACGGTAACTCTAAAAGCAGGGATTGAAGGTATGCTCAAACGGATGATCCCGGAAGTGAAAGAAGTTGTTTCTGAAATGGGTTAATCCCGGATTGCATATCGTGATAGAAAAACAAATATTTCCACAAGTTAGAGACCTAATCGTTGAAGTCGGGGATTGGATCCTTGGACAACAGTCTTTGTTTTCCAATAGTGATATCGAATTCAAAGGACTCAATAACCTGGTATCGTATGTTGATAAAACTGCAGAGGAAAAATTGGTCAGTGGGTTGAAAACTATTTTGCCGGGATCTCATTTTCTTACAGAAGAAGGCACTGTTGCTTATGATGAGGGCGGTGAATGGGAATGGGTGATAGATCCTCTGGATGGAACTACTAATTTTTTGCATCGTGTTCCATTCTTTTGTGTGAGTGTGGGTCTTCGTCATCACGGGGAGATTACTATGGGCATCATCTATGAGCCTAATCGAAAGGAAATATTTCATGCTATCAAAGGTCAAGGATCATTCCTGGGCAATCAGGCAATCAATGTAAGCAATACACCTACGTTGGCTTCATCCTTGATAGCTACTGGTTTTCCTCATCGCAATTTTGAAGGCATGGATTCCTATATTAAAGCGCTGGAGTATTTTTTTTATCATACACGTGGTCTGCGGCGTATGGGAGCAGCAGCAATAGATCTTGCTTATATCGCTTGCGGTCGGTTGGATGGTTTCTTCGAGTTAAAATTGAATCCATGGGATATAGCGGCGGGTGCATTGATCATTACAGAAGCGGGAGGTTTGATTAGTGACTTTAATGGATCCGAAGACTATTTGTTTAAATCTGAATTATTGGCCGGCAATCCGGGAGTATATTCAGAAATGAAAGAAGTGTTAGGTCGATACTTTTAATTGGCTGGAGATTGGGTTTAAGCTTAAGTGACTCCTACTAATTATCGTTATGGCTTGAAAGTATAGATAACGATTTCATCTTGTTCGTATCTCGGACGAAACAACCACTCGTCTATGAATTTACTCACTTCATCGAACCTTTTATTTTTATCCCAGTTTAAGATTTAAGTTTATAACTTTATTTCAACGAAATCCAGCCCATGTTACTTATTGAGAATTTGAAAATGGCTCTGTCCTCTATTAGAGCGAATCTCACCAGAGCTACTCTGACGCTGATGATTATTGCTGTGGGTATCATTTGCCTTGTTGGTATTCTTACGGCTATTGATGCATTGATCTTTTCACTAAGTGACAATTTTTCTTCTCTTGGTGCCAATTCATTCAGCATAAGCCCAAAATGGACTGATTTTCAAACTCGGCAGAATGGTAAAACCAATAAGAGAGGCGAAGAAATAAGTTACGCTCAGGCAGTTGAATTTAAAGAAAAACTAAACGTAGATGGTGCTGTTTCAATTTCATTTTATGGTACCAGCAGAGCTGCTCTCAAATATGAAAATGAAAAGACGAATCCCACGGTATCAGTGCTCGGAGTAGATGAGAACTATCTTAGTGTCAAAGCCTATGATATAGAGTTTGGAAGGTGGTTTACGAATCTTGAAGTCCAAAACGGAGCACCAAAGGCTATTATCGGTAAAGATATTGTCAAGCTCTTATTCAAAGAGCGGCCTAATGTTGCTATTGGAAAAGTAATACTGGTGGGAAATATAAGAGTGCAAGTAATAGGGATTTTAAAATCCAAAGGTTCATCCATGAATAGTTCTAGTGACAGGGTAGTATTGCTTCCACTGATTCAGGCAAAACAATATTATGCGTCCCCGACAGAAAACTATGATGTAGCTGTAAAAGTAAATCAGGTGAATGCGCTCGATGACGCTGTCAATGATGCGACGGGTCAGATGAGGATGGCTCGTGGTCTGAGAGTTAATGAAGAAAATGATTTTGAAATTGAAAAAAGTGAAGGACTGGTCTCCATCATTAAAGAGAATACCGTAAAAATAAGATTAGCTACGATCGGAATAGGAATGATTACACTGTTAGGCGCGGCCATAGGTCTTATGAATATCATGTTGGTGTCTGTTACAGAACGTACCCGGGAGATTGGTATCAGCAAAGCAATTGGCGCTACCAGCCGAAATGTAATGATTCAGTTTTTAACCGAAGCAGTACTCATTAGTATGATGGGAGGTGTAGTAGGAATTATACTTGGTATTCTGGTTGGCAATATTGTTACCGTACTCATTGGAGGAAAGTTTTTAGTGCCCTGGAATTGGATAGGCCTCGGGGTATTTGTATGTATTGTGGTGGGAATATTTTCTGGATTATACCCTGCGTTAAAAGCAGCCAGATTAGACCCTATAGAATCCCTGAGATATGAATAGATTTTAAGTTTCTACGATTCTTCAGATCAATACTTTCTTTGAATAAATTGAGTGGATTTGTAAAAGTACCATTTGATTTTTTTCAAATCATCTTTTCTCTATCACTTCATCTCTGCCCGGACCTATTGAAATCAAAGAAAACTTTCGTCTAAGTTGGCTTTCCATTGCTTCAATATATGATCTGGTCATTTTAGGTAAGTCATCATAAGCATCAAAAGCTGCTAAGTCTGATTTCCATCCATCATAACTTTTATAAACCGGTTTTAATTCTTCATCATCAAGGTCAAAAGGGATGTGATCGATGGATTGACCTCCGGTGCCTTCATACTTAGTACATGCTTTTAATGAATCAAAATCATTCATTACATCGATTTTGGTCATAATCAGTTCATCCACTCCATTGATCATAATGGAATATCGAAGCTGCACCAGATCTATCCAACCGGTACGTCTCGGTCTTCCGGTAGTGGAGCCGAATTCCTGACCTGATTGACGGAGAGCTTCGCCGGTTTCATCATGCAATTCTGTTGGAAAAGGACCGCTACCTACCCGGGTGCAATAAGCCTTAGTGACTCCCATGATCTTTTTTATCCTGTTAGGCGCAACTCCTACACCAGTACAGACTCCTGCAGAGATCGTATTGGAAGAGGTGACATATGGATAGGTTCCGAAATCAACATCCAGCATTGATCCCTGAGCGCCTTCTGCGAGGACGTTTTTGCCATCATTTAATGCTTCATCTATAAAATACTCGCTATCTACTTTAGGAAAAGATCGGAGAGTTTCAAGGCTTTCAAACCAATTGGCTTCGAGTTCTTCCAGTTTAAAATCAATCTCAGGATAAATTTTGGCCAAACTGAGATGTTTTTCTTTGAGAATACGGTATTTTTTATCAAAATCTCTGGAATCCAGATCGCCTATTCTTAATCCATTTCTACCTGTTTTATCCATGTATGTGGGGCCTATACCTTTGAGGGTAGATCCGATTTTGTCCTGGCCTTTCGAAGCCTCTGAGGCCATATCGAGCATTTGATGAGTGGGCAGTATAAGATGAGCTTTACGGGCGATGATCAGTTTTTTTGAAACATCATATCCGAATAAAGCCAATTTCGCTATTTCCTTTTTAAAAACGACAGGATCTATAACCACCCCATTCCCTATAAGATTGATGATATCCTCATGGAGAATGGCAGAAGGTATTGTGTGGAGGACTATTTTCTGGTCCCCGATATAAAGTGTGTGACCGGCATTAGGCCCCCCTTGAAACCTGCATACTATCTGGTAGTCATGGCAAAGCCTGTCAATGATTTTGCCTTTGCCTTCATCTCCCCATTGTAATCCTAATAATACGTCTACACCCATGGATTTAAATAAAAATAAGCGGCAAATATAGGATTATGGATTAAGAAATAACTTTTTATAAATAGATTAAACAAAGGTCATACTTACCCGTATAACATTCTGAATGAATTTCGCGCATGGGAATTTTTGCCCTTAATTCATTGAAATAATAAAAACCGGGGGAATCTCTTACGAATCTATCCGTCAAAAGGACAGATCTTGAATGTGATTTTTGAATATTCAGCAGCCCGTATGGTATAGATTTATAAATCGGTGGATATCAAATCCTTTACAGTTTCTTTGGGAACATTCACTTTTCTGTATTCGCAATTTTGTCGGATACAATTACCATACAAATTCAACGAATGATTTTCTATTTTAAATTGGAGGAGTTCAGACATAGTATTGATAATGGTCTGCACCCGGAGGTCACAAAACTCATTGACATGTCCGCAGTCCATACAAATCAGATGGTCATGTTGTTTAAATCCAAATGACTTTTCATACTGGGCGAGGTTTTTGCCAAATTGATGTTTCTTCACCATATTGCAATTCACCAATAATTCCAACGTATTGTAGACTGTCGCACGGCTTACTCTGTAGTTTTTATTTTTCATTTCGATGTACAATGCTTCAGCATCAAAATGATCCGTACGATCATAGATTTCTTCAAGTATAGCATACCGTTCAGGAGTTTTGCGAAATCCGCTTTTATCCAAATGGGCTGAAAAGATATTTTTTATTTGTTCGAAATTCATGATATCTGGGATTACTCTATTCGTTCTACCGTAGCAATTGTATTGAGTTTTGATAAAGTATAGATTGCTTTATCTATCTGGTTCTTATTTTTAACGAGGAGACTCATTCTTCCTTCAAAATATCCTTCTTTTCCTTCAATGCTAAACGACCGGATATTGAGATTAAGATCATTTGAAATCACTTTTGATATACGTTCGATGACACCGGGTCCATCGTCTACCCCTGTGATCAGCATATTAACCACAAAATCAGATTGGTTAAGGTCACCCCATTCGGCTTTGACTACACGATACCCATAATTAGCTAAGATATGAGTCGAATTAGGACAATTGGTACGATGAATTTTTAAACCGGAGGATGCCGTTAAATACCCGAATATCTCATCTCCGGGTACAGGACCACAACAGCTTGCAAATGAATATTCATATTGATCTGCTGGTTCACCATTGATGTATAGTTTATTCCCCTGGGTAGTTGGTTTTGGAATTGGACTCGCACTGCTAACTACTTCATTTGTATTTGGTGAAGGGCTCGTAGGTGCAAACACCATTTTACCATTCTCTACCGGAATCTGGTTGAGTTCAGATAGTTCAATAGCTCCTTGTGATATCCCACAATAAAAATCTAACCTCGTTTTGTATTCATATTGCTTAACTAACCTGTCAAGATTGGATTCAAGATCTAGTTTAAGATTATTGAATTTTCTTTCAAGAGCTTCTTTTCCTAATTCACCTTTTTCTTTTTTCTCTTCTTTGAGAGATTGCCTGATCTTGGATTTAGCTTTGCCTGTTACTACTAATTTTAACCAGCCTTCAGACGGTCGTTGTTTGTTATTCGTAGTAATCTGTACCTGGTCACCATGCTCCAGATGATGACCCATGGGCACCTGCCTGTTATTGACTTTGATACCGGTGCAACGGCAACCGAGGTCCGTATGGATACTGAAAGCGAAATCCAGTGCAGTTGCCCCTTGTGGTAAAATCCTTACGTCGCCTTTCGGCGTGTAGACGTAGATTTCTTCGTTGAAAAGATTGGTCTTAAAATCGCTGATAAATTCCATAGCATCGCCATGGTGTGTATCCAGGATATCACGAATATTGTCTAGCCAATTTTCATATAACTTTTGCTGATTTGAAATGCCTTTATACTTCCAGTGAGCTGCAAATCCACGCTCTGCTATTTCATCCATCCGGGATGACCTTATTTGTACTTCTACATATCTCCCACCTGGGCCTATTACCGTAGTATGTAATGATTCATATCCATTGGCTTTTGGAGTAGTAATCCAGTCTTTTAATCTTTCCGGGATTGGAGTATGGACGTCTGTGACGATGGAATATACCTGCCAGCATATTGATTTTTCCATTTTGGCAGGAACATCCACAATGATTCGTACAGCAAACAAATCGTAAATCTCATCAAACGGAACTTTCTTTTTCTTGATTTTGCTTAAGATGCTCGATATGGATTTAGGCCTCCCGAGTATTTTATAAGGGACATTGAGCAGGTCCAGTTCAGTTTTTAATGGAGCGATAAATTTATCGATGTATTCATTGCGACTTACTTCAGACTCCTGGAGTTTGTGGGCGATTTCTTCATAAGCTTCGGGTTCCTGTATTCTAAGGCAGATGTCCTGGAATTCAGATTTGATATTGTATAATCCAAGCCGATGAGCTAATGGCGCATAGATGTATTCGGTTTCAGCAGCTATTTTTAATTGCGAATGTTTTTCCATTGAATTAATGGTTCGCAAATTGTGTAACCGGTCAGCAAGTTTAATGAGCACAGCGCGCACATCAGTAACCAGTGTGCTTAATACTTTTCTAAAATTTTCAGCTTGTGCATTTTCGAGATTATACAGACCATCAAGTTTAGTCAACCCATCTACGATCATCCCTATCTTGGTACCAAACTCAGCTTTGATTTGCTCCAGAGTCACAGGAGTATCCTCTACTACATCATGAAGTAAAGCACATACCACGGATGTGGGGCCCAGTCCAATCTCTTCTACACAAATACGTGCTACCTCAATTGGATGAAGGATATAAGGTTCGCCGGATTTTCTTCGCTGTTCTCGGTGAGCTATCACAGCCAGTTCGTAAGCCTTGCGTATGTTTACCCGGTCAGTTTCTTCCAGGGTAGTTTTTATTGATTTTAGCAAAGTCCTGTACGCTGCCTGTATTAGTCGCAGATCATTATCTTCTTCTACTTGAGGTTCATCTGTATGTAATATACTTTCTGGCATTATTTAGGCGGACAATTGATAGTTTAAAGATAACGTAAATTAGATGGTATTTGTTCGCACTCAATAGTGTATATTTGCACTCCGAAAATCTGCGGGTATGGCGAAATTGGTAGACGCGCCAGACTTAGGATCTGGTCCTTAACGGGATGGGGGTTCGAGTCCCTCTATCCGCACTTTTTGTTTTTTATTGACTATTTTTTATCTACTTAATGGCAGTTTCATTTAATTCAACCAACCATCTCGAGGGTACTCTGACAATTCATATATCTGAATCAGAATATCAACCCACGTTAAATAAGGAGCTCAATAATTATAAAAGTAAAGCTCAGCTTAAAGGATTCAGAAAAGGTAAAACTTCTGTAGATCTTATTAAGAAAATGTATGGCAATGCCATCCTGCAGGAAGTGATAGAAAATACCTTGCAAAAACAATTGTATGACCATATACAATTAGAAAATCTTAATGTGCTGGGACAACCCCTGCCAAACGCCGGTCAGACTCCGATTTATTACGATATATTTTCACCACATGATTATGTATTCAAATTTGATATTGGCTATGCGCCGGAATTTGAAATCAAAGGACTTTCAGACACCTACCTGTATCACAATGTAAGTCCTGATGAAGCTACAGTTGATAAACAACTACAGAATTTACGTGACCGGAATGGTGAATTGAAAAGTATTGAAGGACCAGTTTCGGAGCTTAATTTGTTGACCATAGAAGCAACTGAATTAAAGGATGGCCAGATATCAGAGGATGGTATTAAATCTGAATTTTCAGTATGGATATCGCAGATCAATGAAGAAGTCAGATCACAGTTTATTGGAAAGATGAACGGTGATCATCTCGATATAGATGATATTCAGTCAATGCATCCTGATAAAGACGAAGCTTTTATCCGCCAACGATATTTTAATACCCTGGATGAAAAAACGACTTTGCCACATGCATTCAGACTTACGATTAAAGAAATTAAAGTCAATGAACCTGCTGAACTCAATGAAGCTTTTTTTGAGAAAACATTTGGTCCTGGAGCTGTAATCAATGAATCTGAAGCAAAAGAAAAACTAAAGGAAGAATTGGAAAAGCAAATGCGATTTCAATCGGATGCCCTACTCTTCAGAGACGTACAAGACAAAATCTTAAAAGAAAATGAACAAAGCCTGCCCGATCTGTTTTTAAAGCGATGGTTAAAGGTTCAAAACGAAAAACTTACAGACGAACAAATAGAAGCAGACTATCCTGATTTTGTTCAAAATCTGATGTGGACTATTCTTAGGGAGAAGCTGATGAAAAAATTCGATATCCAGGTTTCCAGGGAAGAGATTAAAGGAAGATTCAGATCACAGATTTTAAGTTATTTTGGAGGAATGGCGATGGGTGATCTTTCATTTATGGATCCCACCATTGAAAAAATGATGGCCAATCGGGAGCAAGTTGAAAAAATACATGATGAAGTTTCGACCGATAAATTGTTCGATCAATTAAAAAATACGGTTCAATTGGATTACAAGCCCACTACGGAATCAGAATTCAATGAATTGATGGAAGCAGCCAAAAAGGATACTGCTGCGCGCAGAGAAAAATCCCAGGCCCGCCAGAGACTTTCTGATCCCCACGATCATTCTCACGATCACGATCATGACCATGACCACGA
>JBDTUE010000004.1:0-51798 GCA_040007895.1 Saprospiraceae bacterium
TTATCTCCTCGTAATACCCTGAATCTTTTTCTGGCCTCGACAGCAAACGTACTATTTGAAAAATCTATAAATATTTTTTCATAGTAACTTTTAGCTTTTTCTTTATCATTGAGTTTGAAGTCATAGATCTCCGCTAATTCAAATAAAGAATTATCACATCGGATTCCCTCCTGATATTTTTCAACCACAGATTCATAGAGCGGAATAGCCTGATCCCATTTCTTAAGGGAACTATAGATGCGGGCCCGTTGATAAATTACATCATCTACAATGTCGTGATTGGGAAAAAGAAATACAATAGAATCAAGTTTTTCTAAAGCTTCCTCGTGTTTATTCTGAAAAGAAAGTAATTCAGCTTCTGCAAAGTATTGTAATGGAGTATTGATGCTGTCTTTGATATTATCAGAGATGAATACAGAAAGATCGATGGCATCATTGCTGATATATCTTGACGTTGCGTTCTTAAGTATCTCAAATTGTTTTTGTGCCCAGGTAAAATCACCACTGAAATAAGAAAGTCGTGCATTCCTGAAACGGGCCTCTTCACCAAGTTGGTCTTCCTTATATGCTTTATCTACTTGTGAATACAATAAAGTGGATTCCCAATTATCGCCTTGAATCAGGTAATAATCGCCCAGATTGAGTTTAGCCTGGCCTAATGTAGGTCTAGGTAAATTAGGAAGATGAATTAGTTCTTCCAGTATGGTTATAGCTTTTGGGATATTGTTGAGATGTAATGCTTCCAGTTCTGCATATTCCAGAATTAACGCGCTGCTATTTCGGTTTTTCCCAAATTCATAGATGAAGCTTTCATAATCTTGTTCAATAGCGACGAGTTCGTCGTGGGAAGTTGGGCTGGCAGATTGTTTGACTTTATTCCGTTTACAGGCAAGTCCTTCTTTTTTAGAATCAACATAAAAAGTGTTTTGCGGACCTTTTTCTTTAGTGATATATTCAAATGCTTTAATGGCTGCATCCCATTCGCTGGCAGATTTTGCTATCTGACCAAGTTGAAAAATTCTTGATCCATTTTCGTCCATTAATTTATCAAGTGCTTTGGCTTGTCGCAGGGCACCGTTATAATCCCTGGTCTGTAACATAGCCCATTGCATCATCTCCATAAAATGAATTCCCTGTGGAGAACTTTGTATTGCTGTATATAATTGTTTTTGCAATTCCGTATAATCGGTGGGCTGGAAAGATCTCTGGAATATCGATTGGATAGTCAGCGAACGTTGTGGATCCGCTTCGAGGCTCATTAAATAGTATTGGATCATTTTAGGTACATCACCTTTGCGTCGATACATATCAGCCAGCAGATATGGAAACATGTCTTTGTCATTGAGTCCTTTCATCCCCTTTTCATAGGCCGCAATGGCAAGATCATATTTGGACATATTAATAAACGTACCTGCAAGGCTGTTGATTTTATTTCGATCTATAGGCAGTTTGTCTATGGATTTTTTAAATTGTTCATCAGCCAAAACGGGGCTACCCATTTTTTCAAGCAGATTACCATAAACTACATAATTACCTGCTTCATCAGGAAATGCTTTCAATTGCTTTTTGACCAGGGTTTCTGCATCTGTCATCTTATCCTGGTAAATAAGACACTCGATAGTCCGGTTAAAAAAATAGGTTTGCGCTTTGTTTTGCTCCAGTAATTTAGAAAAGAGTGTTCCTGCTTTCTCATACTCTCCATCCTGAAAATATTGTTCAGCTAACCGGGAATCCTGCGCAGCAATTAAAAAAGAAAAACAAAGGAGGGCAAAGCTCAAAAATGGTTTAATCATAGGATTAGTATCAAGTCGCTAGTTTAACGTGTAAATATAAAGGGAAAAATGAATTGACTAACGAGATTCGTCAGCGTAAAACAAACAATAACAGTAGTTTAATAGTTAATCAGAGCACCAGCCCAGAAAAAGTATCCAATGACAATTTTAGTTGTCTACCTTGAAAACATTTGATTCCAAGGACTATTTTGAAATATCCGTGATCACAAAACTTTCAGTACAACAAGGCTCGGCAGCATTATGAGTGGTGAGTTTTACATCGCCGCTGATGATCACACTCAAATTATTAATTTGAAACTCCCTGGTTAAATTACACGGCAATAACCTCGAATCGATGGTGCCTTGTTCAACAATAAAAAAGGTTCCGTTTGACTCCCTGACTTCTGCTTGCTGATTGTTAACTCTCCTGAAAACCGGGACATCCGGCAAACAATCTCCGGAAGAATTTTCTTTTTTAATACATGAAACGAGGATAATGAAGCAAAATGAAATTGGTATTGAATTGATAAGCTTCTTCATTGATAATAGTTTAGTGGCCTGTTAAAGTATCAACGAAGTATTTCAGTATAAGGTTTGATGAATAAAGTTATTAATACAAAACTGGTTCAATCACAACCTTAAGCAGTAATTAATAAGGAAAAACCGGTGAGAGAAAATTTTCTGGGACGAATGATGTGGCTCTTAAATTACAAAATGGAGGAATAAGGATTTGAACCCGACCTTATATAATCGGATTAAAAGCAATATTGATTAGAATGGTCATAAAGTGCCAAACATCAGGTATTATCCATCATAAGGCAAATGATGAAGGTCCAATTCTTAATCAAAATGAAGTTACACGTGGATGATGGCGTCACCCGTTTGGTATGATAAGACAACGGTCTATCTCCTGCCAAATAATAAATTGGCAACAGCTAAAATGACGATTGCCCCTAAAGCTCCTGTCAAAATCAGGCCTAACCAACCTGCACCAAAACTAGTATGTAATTGCGCAAGTACCCAGGATCCCACCACACTTCCTACGATTCCTAGAACGATATTGACAAGGAGTCCAAAGCTTCGTCCTTTAAATAATTCACTGCCCAGCCAACCGGCTACGGCACCAATAAGTAATTGTACAAGCAGATTCATATGCAGACTTTTTTTAAACGTTGAATCAACAATATAACACTTAATCCGGAATAAATACCTTGAAGGTCTTTGTTCAATTTTATCATTCGCAGTATCCGACTGATACTAAGAATTGAAAACTTCTATTTATTATTTTTTAAAATTGCTTTGTTTAATTTGATTGCTTCCACTTTTAATCTAGGGTTCTTTTGGATTGCTGCTTCAGGAATGACAACAGAAGTGGATGGGCTGATTTTTATCTGAGCTTCCAATAACAAAGCCTGGGCCTGATTAAATAGCGGTGAAGATTCATTGATAGGTTCAAGGATTTGTTTTGCTTTGAGTGCATCCCCGTTTTGCAATAATCTATTACTAAGTTCGAGCCGGGTATCATCTGTGAGGTTTAAATGATTGGCTTCGACTTGTGAGATCGCAGTTTTATTGTGTTCTATTTCTGTCTCGACCTCTTTAGATTTTCTATCCACTCTTTTCTTTTGGTTGGGTTCTATTGTTTTAACCTTTTGATAATCTTCCTTTGCTTTAGGATAATCTTTGACCGATCTGTACTGATCAGCTCTTTTTTCTAACAATATATTTTTATTATACCCACTGCTATCGATCAATCGGGTGAGTGAGTTGATAGCTATTGCCGGTTGATTGTATTGCTCAGCTAAAATCGCAGTTTTCAATATATTTTGACTAACTGGCAAAAGCAAAGTAAGTTTCTGTTGAAAAGCAAGACATGAATCCGCATCCTTCAATTGATAATACGAATCAGCAATTAATGTGTATGCCATTTTTTTGAGTGAGTCATTTTCAAGATCATGATCGACTGCATCTTTTAAAGCGGCAATGGTATTAATGAAATCATTTTTTTGATAGGCAAATATGCCTACAATACATTGAATCACTTTTTCATACCAGCTATCGATGTCTTTATTTCCTATTAAATCAGTTACTTTAAATTGAGATAAGGAGATTTTAAAATCAGTCGGAGATGCCACATACGTATAAACGGAATCATTAGTAAAATTAAAATCAGCAATGAATTTAGTTTGGTTCTCCTCTTTAATTAACAAGCCACTGAAATATAAATCTGCTCCGCAATTTTTAGCGATATCCAGCTTATTCGTCTTGGTCATGTTATTATTGGAGCTTACCTGAGCAATTTGATTTTCAAGTTTGATCTTATACTTTTTACATTTTTCATCAAATGCCTGATCAATCAGCAAACTGGTTTCTTCTGCCGATTGTGGATCAGAACTATGTACCGGAAAAATAAGTGTCTTTAGTTCTGATTTTGTTTTAAATGGATTACAAGGCGGGGCGGCACTAATAATATCGGAATCATTTTTAATCCCGATATCTCCAGGTTTAACTTCAGGTGATTTCCTGTTGAAGATCAGGAATGCTGTTATCAATACAACAGCAACAAATGAAAATATCAGGTAAGGCTTTACACTCGACTTGGCTGGTACATGTCTTTTCAAATCCCGGATCAGCCTGTCTTTATACATTGACCATTCAGCGGTCACAATTGGTATGCCCTGAGAATCATTAAGGGTTCTTAAAGATATTGGCAATTCGGCCGCTTTGGGCAATTTGCCTCCATTAACGAGCAGAGGCAAAATGACTAGTTTTTTTTCAATTGCAAATTCAATTTCCTGCCTTACCCAGTCATCCTGATTCAAGATACGATTGGCTCCCGTTGCATCTTTTACCAACCAATTCGGGCCGATAAGTACGAGACAAACTTTTGCATTATTCCCTTTATCTGATAGGACTTTTTTCCATTTATCTCCACCATGGATATCAGCTGTATCCAGAAAAACTGATTCCTTTCCAAATTCATTCTCTAAACCTTCATGGATAAGATTGACTTGCTCAACTGGAATATCCGATCGACGGTAGCTGATAAATATGGAATTGTGTCTCGCCATGAAAAATAGTTAATACTCGTGCTGCTTCATTCTGCTCCAGCAATAACTAATGTAATTGGTACTTTAAATGTCGCAACATTTTGGATAATTTATTGCTCTTTAATTAAACGAGGTTCAACCCCATAAAGATATAGCCTGAAAAAAAGTAATTAACAGAATCCTAATTCCGGATTGGCTTTGAATCACTATCGGCCGATAGTTCATACCTTTATCCTTGTGGTCGCTTTATTTCAAATATTCAATATTGATGCCATTGAGGCTAAGAAAATCGCCGCATCACCCAGTGAACCTCATCACCATGATTTTGAAGAATTAATCATTGCTATTCAGGGAAGGATAGAACACTTTATTGATTTTAAATCTAATTCATACGATGCTCCTTTAGTAAGTTTTGTTACAAAAGGCAAAGTCCACCGGCTGGTGCCCTGTACTATCAATGATGATTGTAATATGTGGGTTTTGCGATTCAAAAGTGAATTCATCCCGGAGACTACTTTTCAGTTGTACTCATTTTATCATGATCACGCCAATATCAGTATGCAAGCGGGAGACTGTTTTAACAGGCTGGTAGCACTTTGTGAAATGATGAATCTGGAGATGCAACAATCTTTGCCTGATTTTGGTGTGGTTCGTCATTTGTTAAGCGCATTGTTCACGATGATCGAATCTGAAAGACGCAAACAACATCCTGACGAAAACCCTATGTCCGGCACTCAAAATATCACCTTTAAAAACTTTCTTAGAATCCTCGAGGAAAACTTTCGTCGTCCCGAAGGTGTAGACTATTATGCCGAAAAATTATTTATGTCTGCACGTAACCTCAATCTTATCTGTCAAAACATTCTTCAAAAAAGTGTTTCTGAAATCATTGAAACTCGAAAACTCATTGAGGCAAAAAATCTATTAATCAATTCTGATAAAGCCATTGCAGAAATTGGTTATGAACTAGGCTACCAGGAAAAAGCATATTTCACCAACGTGTTTAAAAAGAAAGCTGGTCAAACACCCTCTGAGTTCCGCGAAGAAATGAGGAAACTGGTTACTCCATAGCCGGAATTTATCCATTTACCTAAAATCACAACACTATTTCCGATTACTGATACTTACCCGGCCGGATAGAGGGCCATCTTTGTATCATTAAATAACAATAAAAAAATTATTAATCATGACTACAACAATATTAACTCCATCCGTGTCTAAACAAACCATCTGGAGTCTTGACCCATCACATAGCGAACTTATTTTTAAAGTAAAACACCTGATGATTGCCAATGTAAAAGGAGAATTCAGAAAATTTCAAGCTGAAATCAAAGGGAATGATTTTACCACGGCTAAGATACATGCAACTATAGATGCAACATCAATTTTCACCAATGATGATAGCAGGGACGGGCATTTAAAAAGCAGTGATTTCTTTGATGTAGAAAATTATCCGGAATTGAACTTTACCGGAAAATCATTCAACAAAATAAATGAAGAAAATTATGTACTGACCGGAATGCTTACAATTAAAGATATTAGTAAGGAAGTCACGCTGGATGTAGAATTTGGTGGTATCAATAAAGATCCATGGGGAAATGAAAAAGCAGGCTTCACGCTTCACGGCAAGATTAACCGTAAAGACTGGGGTCTAAACTGGAATGCAGCACTTGAAACCGGAGGTGTTTTAGTAAGCGATGAGGTAAAGATTAGTGCTGAATTACAATTTGTAAAAAAATAAATTTGACCCTGTAGTTAATAAAAAAGCTACGGGGTCTATTGACTTCCATTGTACAAACTGACTTAATTAATTTTATCTTTCATAAAAATGAATCGCAAAAACTTTATTCAAACTATGGCTGCACTTCCTTTCTCAGGTATTGCAATGAATCTGGGCGAACTCAATTCCATCACATCCTCCTTCGACAATACAGAAAAAATGCCAGTGTTTTTTCTGGGTCACGGAAGTCCTATGAATGCGATCGAAGAAAACGAATTTGTTCAGGGATTCAGGTCGATTGGTAAAAACATTACAAAACCAAAAGCTATCTTATGCATCTCGGCTCATTGGGAGACCCGGGGAACATTCGTCACAGCTATGGAATATCCGAGGACTATTCATGACTTTGGCGGATTCCCTCAGGCTTTATTCAATGTTCAATATCCGGCTCCGGGCAGCCCAAAGCTTGCTGAAGAAACCAAATCAATTATTAAAAAAACTCAGGTTGGTCTTGATGATACATGGGGTTTGGATCATGGTGCCTGGTCTGTAATTAAACATTTGTATCCATTGGCGGACATACCGGTGATCCAATTAAGTCTTGACTATACCCAGGGAGCTCAATATCATTATGACCTTGCTCGTGAACTTTCTGTATTGAGGTCTAAAGGAATACTGATAGTCGGTAGTGGCAATATGGTACACAATCTACGTATGGTAGCCTGGGACAAACTCGATGCAAATGAATTTGGCTTTGATTGGGCTTTGGAAGCAAGGGATAAAATGAAAAAATATATTCTATCCGGAGATCATAAACCTCTTATCAATTTCAGAGGACAGGGAAAGACTTTTGATTTGGCTATCCCTACACCGGAACATTACTTGCCATTACTTTATGCGTTGGCATTAAAAGATGACCATGAACAAGTATCCCTGTTTAATGATAAAGCAATTGGTGGATCTTTAACCATGACTTCTGTCAAAATAGATAAAGGTTAATTGATAAAGATGAGATTGATCTTATATACCATTGTTCTGTTTTTCCTTTTATCTTCTACTTGCCTAAAAAACAATCCTATGACTGAATTGTATTATGTAGTTCGAAAGTCTTCCATCGAATCAATGAAACCACCCTTACTAGTGTTACTTCATGGGGTAGGAAGCAATGAACAGGACCTTTTTTCATTTGCAGATAGGCTTCCTGGAAAGTATTTAGTCGTTTCAGTTCGTGCGCCATATGTACTTGGGCCCAACAGATTTGCATGGTATGAAGTAGATCTTAATAAAGGTGCACCAATCATCAATGCTGAGCAAGCGGAGCAAAGCAGGAAGACTATTTTACATTTTCTGGATAAGCTAAAAGCAAATCATCCTTATGATGAATCCAGTGTTTATTTCTGTGGTTTTTCCCAGGGCGCCATTATGTCTTACAATGTAGGTCTTACGCGTCCTGATTTAATTCATGGTATAGCTATTATGAGCGGCAGGTTATTATCTGAAATAAAACCGATCATCAAAAAACAAGATCAATTAAAGGATCTAAAAGTGTTTATTTCGCATGGCACCAAAGATCAGGTATTGAATTACCAATATGCAATGGATGCAAAGGATTATTTGATTTCCTTGGGGATTGCTCCAAACTATCATGAGTATGATGCCGGTCATACTATCAATGATGCTATGCTAAATGATTTAATTCAATGGCTGAATTGAGTAGAAAGCATCTTAAAAAGTAATTCAAATGTATTTCTGATGGGTTGGTTATTTTTGCATGCCAGTCGCAAAAAGACTTCATGTCAGATAGCATTCATTTTTTATCCAATTATCATCTTTCGTTATTTCAATGGGTCCTGGTAGTCATTGCCTCTATCATCATAGGGATGTCTAAGGCAGGTATAGGGTCGATCTCCATTGTTTCTGTTTCCATATGGGCCTGGATATTTGGTAGTAGAGTTTCTACGGGCATGGTACTCCCGATGTTAATTATGGCAGATGTATTAGCCGTTTATTATTACAAGAGACATGCTATATGGTCGCACTTATTTAAATTGATTCCCTGGATCGCGGCAGGAGTATTATTGGCAGCCTGGTGCGGTCATATGATTAATGATTTCGTATTCAAAAGATTAATGGCGGCTATTATCCTGATCTCCCTCGGCGCATTGATCTGGTGGGAGAAAAAACCTGCAGTAATTCATATGAATCAGGCAGTAGCCAATGGCATTCAAAATAAACTCTTTGCAGCCACGATGGGATTAGCTACAGGGTTTACCTCTATGATTGGGAACCTGGCCGGAGGGTTCTCTAATGTTTACTTCATTAGTACCAGAGTCATGAAAGATAATTTTATAGGTACAGTAGCATGGATGTTTTTCTTATTAAACCTCTTCAAACTACCTTTTCATATTTTTCTATGGAAAACAGTAAGCCCTTCGACGATTTCTTTAAATCTTGCTTTAATTCCTGGAATAGTCTTTGGTTTTTGGCTGGGTGTAAAAATTGTAAAGAATCTTAATGAAAAAGGATTTAAGAACCTGATCCTTTGGTTGACTACTATTTCCTCCCTATTGGTTTTATTGGATCTTTGAAACAAGAAGTAAATTATTTTATCATTCATTAGTCCTTAAAATACAACCGGTTTCAATAATTCGAAGTCCTTTTTACAGGTAATCTAAATCCCTTTGTTTTTATCCTTATTAGTTTAAATTTAATATCCGGATTATCGGTTAGTAAGCGTAATAATGTAACGGAAATCAAGTAATTATTTTATTAACAATTAGGGAAAAAATGTTTATATATTCACTTGTCGCACAATAACTTATCATTTTAACATTTGAAACTTTAAATTCTCTACAATAATCATCTCTGTACAACTGTTTTTAATTACGTAAAATTTATTATGATTAAATTATTAGTATGGCAAAAACCTTTACAAAGCAAGAACCAGTATCAATCAGTTTTTTTGGAGCCGATCAGGTAGACTATGGCTCAGGGGAATCCGGTGATGAAGAGCAGAGTAGCGAAATATTAGAAAAATTAAAAAATCTACGTTTCAGACCCTCTCTTTCCAGTGTTCAGTTAATTTTACTGAAAGCAAGGAATCCAATGAGGATAGCAGCGATTTAGCCCAGGAATGCTGAGATTAAACAAAGAAGCCTTTGAGTCAATGACCAAAGGTTTTTTTGTTTATGGGACTCCTGGATTAGATTCAATCATTTATGTCTAAATTTGCACCATTATTGATCTATTTTTAATAAGGTAAAAAGATATGAAGTGAACTTCTTCATTTTCCAAAACAAACCTTATCCACGTGATTTTCGATAACTATGATCTCAGAAATTAAGACTACAAATCGTTTTTTTTCAAGTCGCTGCATTACATGGATTGGTATTGCACTCGTTGTTTTTTCATCCTGTATTCCTGTAAAAAAAGAGACTCTATCTACCACCGGGGAGATCGACTTACAGGCAGTCTCGGTAGATTTTCAGGACTCAACGATCCGAAATGTATTAACCGCTCAAAATGATCAAAACCTCAATGGGTTGTATTCTTATTTCCTATCTCCTTCCGCTGCGGTAAGGTACACCACCGCATTAGCTTTAGGATCAGTAAGAGATTCCCTTTCAGCGGATACGTTAGCGTCCCTATTGAATGATCAGAATATTTATGTAGCGAGTGCCGCGGCTCACAGCCTTGGATTGATCGGTGCCAGTAAAAGCCAGGCAGCATTACTTGGAGCTTTTCGTCAATACGATACTTCAGGAATTAATTCTCCCATTAACGGTGCAATCCTGGAATCCATTGGCAAACTAGGAACACTGGATTTCCTTCACGCTATGGCGACAGTGGAAACGTATAAAGCATCGGATACCCTTTTATTATTGGGTCAAATCAGGGGTATTTATCGGTATATGCTAAGAGGAATTACAGATGTAGCAGGTACGGCCACCGCAGCACGTTATTTATCTGAACTCTCGTTTCCTCATGAAGTCAGGTTGATAGCAGCTCATTATATGGCCAGAGGCAAAAACCTGGATTTATCTTCCTATGCTACTCCACTAGTCAATGTATACAATAGTGAAACTGACATGGACATAAAACTACCTTTGATTCTTACGTTGGGTAAAACCAAATCAGAGGCAGCCCGTTCATTAATTATTGCTGCCATTGAAAAAAATGAAGATGAAAGATTGTCGAGTAATGCTATCCGGGCTCTAAGCAATTTTGATTACAGTCTGGCAAAACCGATAGTAGTAAATGCATTGAGGAATAAATCAATAGCGATGGCCACTGCAGCGCTTGCCTATCTTAATGATTTTGGTCGTGAAGTAGATGCCAATGAATATCGAAATGTAGCCCGTGAAAATCTTCCGTGGCAGGTCAAAGTACCACTATTAGGAATTTCTAATAAAAACTATTCTTATGCCTACGGCATTACCAAAGGAAATATCAATGGTGAGCTCAAGTCTATACTCAGTCGATCCGATAATCTTCAGGAAAAAATTGCATGTATCAAAGCGCTCGGAACAGATCCTAAAAACATATCTTTTCTTTTAGAGACCGGTCAACAATCCGGGATTCCGGCCATTCATTCTGCTGTAATGGAAGCCTGCCTTGATGGTATTAAAAGTAAATATTTTATAAGTGCATTCGGTGGTACCGGTGAATCAATGAAAAAGCAAGTAATTGATTTTATTAATTCCAAATTAAGTTCAGGTGATGAGGCCGCTTTGGAAATCATTGAATCAGCGGTAAAAGATGACGCCCTCAAAAAATCTATTGACCCTGCCTCTTTAGAACAAATCAAATCCAACCTGGGATCAAATGCATACGCTCAATATATGCTTACTAAAACATTAAATACATTGAGAGGATCCACTACGCCTCTTACGCCAATGTCAAATTATAAAAAACTAACTGCTGAAGATTTTAAAATGTCCGGAGTGAGTAATTACGCCGAAATCATTACAGACAAGGGTACTATCAAACTTAGATTATTAAAAAATATAGCTCCGGCTACGGTGCTTAATTTTGTCCGATTAGGTAAGTCAGAGTTTTTTAATGGAAAGAATTTTCATCGTGTGGTTCCTAATTTTGTGATTCAGGGTGGTTGTCCGCGGGGTGATGGATATGGTTCAATGGATTATACAATCAGGACTGAGACTCCACCTATCTATTACAATAAAGCGGGCATGGTAGGTATGGCATCGAGCGGAGTCCATACAGAGAGTTGTCAGTTTTTTATTACGCATAGTCCTACACCTCATTTGGATGGAAATTATACGATATTTGCTGAAGTCGTTTCCGGATTGGATGTAGTAAATATGATCCAGATCGGAGATAAAATCCAACGCATCAATTTTACTGAATGAAAGAACTCGCTTTAGCGCCAATACATAAATCACTTGGTGCTCGAATGGCTGAATTTGCCGGATTCAATATGCCTATTTATTACCCCAGGGGAATTACGGAAGAACATTTACAGGTTCGCAATAAAGTAGGTGTTTTTGATGTATCTCACATGGGGGAATTTATCGTAAAAGGTAAAGAAGCACTAGACCTTATTCAATCGATAACTACCAATGATGTATCCAAACTTTCGATCGGTCAGGCACAATATAGTTGTATGCCAAATGAAGAAGGGGGCATTGTAGATGATTTATTGGTTTACCGGTTGGATGAAGATCAATGCAGTGAAGGGGAGAAAGCTTATATGCTGGTGGTTAATGCCGACAACATTACTAAAGACTGGAACTGGATAGATTCTCACAATTCATTTGATACCAAACTCATCAATATTTCAGATCAAACCGCATTGCTTGCCATTCAGGGTCCGTGGGCTACCAAAACTCTTCAACCCTTAACGGATGTAGAACTCGGTAGCTTAAATTATTACACATTTACTAAGGGAAAACTGGCTGGTATAGATAATGTTTTAATCTCTGCAACAGGATATACCGGAGCAGGTGGGTATGAATTGTACTTTGATGAGAAGTATGCAGAACAGATGTGGAAGGCCATCTTCGAAGCCGGAGCAGCTTATGAAATCCAACCTATAGGACTTGGTGCACGTGATACGTTACGATTAGAAAAAGGATATTGTTTGTATGGACATGATATCGATGATCATACTTCCCCAATGGAGGCTGGTCTTGGATGGATTACAAAACTGAATAAAGGAGAATTCACGTCTTCATCCGCATTTCAACAGCAAAAGAAAAATGGTGTTCATAAAAAACTGGTAGGATTCAAAGTGAATGACCGTAGGGTACCAAGGCAGCATTATCCTATTTTATCCTCGGACGGTACTACTATAGGCGAAGTCACATCCGGTACCATATCACCTTGTCTCGGATATCCCATCGGAATGGGCTACGTCGATATAGCACATTCAACTTTAGGAAGCACAATACAGGTTAAAGCCGGAGAAAAATTATTATCTGCCGAAATCGTAGCTATACCTTTTGTGAAATAAAATATTCAATATTGTAAGTAAGGATAGGGTCTTTCCTAAACCTTCATCAATGTTTCCCTGGCAGCATCTAATAATTTCCTCACTTTACCACTGTCAGCCGCCTGTGCATAGACACGTAATACCGGTTCAGTACCAGATGGCCTGATCATGATCCATTCATCAAAACCAATGAGAAATTTATATCCGTCCATATCTTCAACGGATTCTATTTTATATGGGCCGAAGGATGTAAATACACGATCGACACATGCCTTAATGATTTTTTGTTTTTTAGATTCATCAAGATGAAGGTCATCCCGGTCACACTTAAATGCACCAATAAGTGCATATACTTCATTGATCAGTTCAGTAAGTGATTTACCCGTTTTGGCCATAAACTCAAGGATAGTAAGGGCTACCCATACTCCATCCCGCTCCGGAATATGTCCTGCTACTGCAATACCACCGGATTCCTCACCGGCAACGAGTATAGGGGTATGCAACATAATCTCACTGATATATTTAAATCCTATCTTGGTCACTTCACACTCAACACCAAAAATGTCCGCCAGTTTTTTCACTTTATCTGTAACCGAAAATGTGATTAAAACTTTACCCTTTTGCTTTTTGAAATGATGCTGATAATACAATAACAATAAGAGCAAATGGTGTGAGTCTACAAATTCACCCTGGCCATCCAACATACCTATCCGATCAGCGTCACCATCTGTTGCAGCACCTACTTTGATGGATGGATCTGATTTTACAGTAGCTATAAGTTGAGCCAGATTTCGTTCAATAGGTTCGGGTGCCTGGCCATGAAAAGATGGATTAAAATCGCTGTGCAAATGAATAGCATCAGGGAAAAGTTTTTTCATGATCCGTTGACCGGCACCATACATCGCATCGTATGCAAAAGGCATAGCTACGGCCTGAATAGCAGGAATATCAAATGCGGCTCTTACTTTCTCCTCATATATTTTTTCAAGATCAATCAATTCAATAGTGCCAGTGGTAGCTATATCTTTTTTCACTGGAGGAAATTGATCTGGGATCAATGCTTCAATCTCTGAGATCTCGCTGGGAATCATAGGTCCACCATATGAAGCTTTGAGCTTATATCCATTGTAAGATGGTGGATTGTGACTGGCAGTAATGACAATACCAAGGTCAACTTTAAGGTAAGAAACACCAAGAGATACCATGGGTGTAGATGCATAGTCATCCGATAATAATACATAATGTCCTTCGGCAGCCAATAAATCAGCTACGGCTTTTGAAAATAAAGCTCCACCAAAACGGGTATCATAACCAATGACTACTTTTGACATTCCCTTCTGTTTCATCCATATCGAAGTACCCATAGCAACCCGACGCACGTTATCCACAGTATACTCATCCGCGATGATAGCTCTCCATCCATCTGTTCCAAATTTTATTTTCAACATGACCAATAGTTTTATAATGCAAAATAAACAAGAATTGAGAGATAGATGCTCCTATTTAAAGCTTCACAAATTTTACCGATTCGGGACAGTTTGCTAATAGACATCGCCTGGCTGAATTATATTACTTGCCATTTTGCTCATAGACACTCAATGTATAATCCATCCTCTGCGATACATTACTCATCTACGAAAACCAAACTCTCCTTTCTTCAAACGCTCTATACTCATGAAGCTATTCTACATAGGGAAAACCTTCATTTCTATTCTCAAAATATGTTTTTTCACCGGCAGTTTAAACTTTTAGCGTCAAATTATAATTGATAAAAAGGGCTTACTTAAAACATACTTTTATTCTATAGTGGGGATGAATTTACCTTATGGAAATGGTTGTTTCCCTCTGAAAAATGAAGTTTTCCTTCCTGATGAAGTCTATCCTTAATACATTTCTCCAATGAAAAATTAAGCGCTCCGAAGGAAAAATCTCATTTTTTCCAATAAAAACGTCACATATTAAATAATTTTATATATCTTTGTGCGGTTAGAATAAGAAAATTCCTATTCGGACAAAAACAAATTTTATTATTTATTAAAAAGAAAATTGAAACTCATGGCAACTAAACCAGTTAAAAAAGCAGCTCCTAAAAAAGCGGCTGCTAAAAAAGCAGCTCCTAAAAAAGCTGTAAAAAAAGTAGTAGCAAAAGCTAAAGCAAAACCTGCAGCTAAAAAAGCAGCTCCCAAACCTGCAGCTAAAAAAGCTGCGCCTAAAAAAGCGGCTGCAAAAAAAAAGTCCGCTCGTAAGCCTTCAGCAGCTTTCATGAAGCCACTTAATCTAAGTGCAGACTTAGGAGCAGTGGTTGGTGCAAAACCGATACCTCGTACTGAAGTTGTAAAAAAACTTTGGGTTTACATCAAAGCGAATAAACTTCAGGATGCTAAAAACAAACGTATGATCAATGCTGATGCTAAATTAAAACCAATATTTGGTGGTAAAGCTCAGGTGTCCATGTTTGACATGGCCAAATTGATCTCTAAACACGTTAGCTAATAGCATTTAAGTCCATTGCTGATTTTTTTATAGAGAAGAATCGCACTGGAACTCGATATATCAGGACTGCTGTCTGGTGAGTACCGGGCAGCAGTTTTTTTTTGCCTTTTGCCTACTTTAAATTCAATAAATATTTTCTGCTTGCACCAAGGCTAAAGAATCCATATCCGTTTTTTATGTTAGTATATAATATTACCGGCTCTGCAAAAGGGTCATCCCTGGCTTTCTCATAACGCCTTATAGAAAGCTGATATAAATAATAAGCCTTGCTCAAACTATGCAAATAAAAATAAGCATATTGAAATTGACCACTGTGGTTCCACACATATTCGTGTACATTCCATACAATAGGTTTACCATTAAAGGATTCATCAGATAAAAAACCTTCCACACTTTTTAAATCATATGAAAATAAATCAATAGGTTGAGTGACGGCATGAATGCTATCCCAATAATAACCGGAAGCAAAATAATAATTCAGATCTGGTCCGGGATCTTTAAAATAGTAAGAGTATTCATTGAATACATCTGAATTAAAGGGATCACCCGGAATCGATAGCCTTATTTTTTTGCGGTAAGCTATACTATCTATATCCACCGGCCTGGGCATAGATTCTGTAGCCTCTACAGTCGTATACCCTGGTGCAGAAACCTGTAATGTATATTCATTTCCAGGTTCAAATTGTAATGGTTGAGGTAATACAGCATAATACACTCCTTTCTTACCAGGTACGTCATTAAAGGATGCGATGCTTGTTTTATTTAATGATAGATGTATGACCACATTACTCACCGTGTCACTACCTATTACATGATGGATATAAAATTTTGTCCTGTCTCTGGGATCATAAAAAAATGTATCCGTCTTTAAGGCCGGATATGCTGTGTTATCCAATAGCGGCCGGGTGCGTGTCACCTGGATATAAATAGTATCAGATCCTTCTTCTAAATGACCATATACTACGAGTTTCGCTTTAGGAACAGGTAAATCTATTTCAATCACCGGTGAGAAAAAATCTTCACTGCAGGATGAGAATAATGCAATACATATTAATCCCAGGTAAGTTAATATTCTCATCGTCGTCAAAATTTAAAACTGTACATAAAATGAGGAACTAATGGAAACAAACTATATTGCCGAATCACTTTTTTATATTCATACACACCATTGACCAAGGTGACTTTACTTCCTGATGCAAGGTAAAGTGGGTTAGCCCGATTATATAGATTGTACGCTCCGAATGACCAGGTCCTGGAATGCGTTCGTTTCTGCTTTGTAAATTCAATATTAATATCCATGCGGTGATAGGAAGGCATACGATAGTCATTTTTGCCTTCAATGATTTCATAATCCGGAAAATATATTGGATTTCGAAACGAAGCCAGATCGATCGGGCTTCCATAAGCGGGTATCTTGTATGAAGCTATTGGCAAAGAAACTGCATTACCGGTGCCATATTGCCACGTTCCGGAAATACTGATTCGTTTACTGAATGTGTGTGAAACTAATATTTCCAAATCATGTCTCCGGTCATATTTATAGGGATACTGTTTTCCAAGATTAAGATCGTCAAATTGACGATAATTCCATGAAAGGGTATATCCAACCCATCCTGTGGTTTTACCTTGTTTCTTCTGTATCATCCATTCTGTACCATACGATGTACCGGTACCCTGTGTGATTTTTTGTTGCCAGTCTTTATTTATCTCTAAGAGGCTAGCACCATCTTTATATGAAATCACATGTTTCATTTTTTTATAATACGCCTCGAATGTAAATTCATAATCATTGGTCAATGTTTTAGCCATGCCTACTGCAGCTTGCCAGGAAAATTGAGGTTTTATACTTTTTGTAGAAGGGACCCATAAATCCGTAGGCAAGCCGATACGTTCATTGGTTAATAGATTGATATATTGCTGCATGGTGACAAAGGAAGCTTTGAGTGCCGTTGTATTATTCAAACCATATTGAAGGCCTATCCTGGGCTGAACGGAGCTATACCATTTTTGTTCAACACCAAATGCAGAAAAATGAAGTCCAATATTAGCTTTGAGAGGTCCTGATTGAAATTCATTTTCTATATAGGCAAAGGGTTCAACACCTTTTAAATCTTTTGAACCTATCAAAGTATCTATATTGACATTTGTGGATTGAGCTTTTACCTGAAAAGCGCCTGGTGAATATTGGTGCCATGTGATACCCAATCCTGTTCTGACCCGGTACACAGGATTAATAATGTAATCGAAATCTGCCTTGGCAGACCAATCCCTTATGCCTGATAGATATTTAGCCAGGTTATTATCGATAATATTTTCATTGGTCGCGGGATCAATTCGTTTTGTTTCTGACTGAGCGCCAATATCTACATTATATTTACTATAGGTGATCGTAGCATTGAGAAATAGCTTTGGATGAATCATCCAATTCCATCTAAATGCGGAAGTAATATTGCCCCAATCCAATCCACCTTTTGTTTTATCATACTCCGTTCTGTTTTTATAAAATTCATCATATCGCGCACCAAAGATGTCGAGTCCATTATATGCACTCAAAAAAATACTATGGCGATTATTGATTCTATAATTTATTTTAGCATTGAGGTCATAGAAGTGTGCATCGATACCCACTCCGATCTGGGTTTCTTTATTTTTATTTTCGCGTTTAATGGATGAAGTAATAAATGGTCTTGCAATTAAATCAAGATAGGTGCGCCGACCAGAAATAAGAAAAGAAATTTTATCCTTCCAGATTGGTCCCTCCAGGGTAAGTCTTGATGAAATCAATCCAATACCTCCTTCTCCATGAAATTCTTTCATATTACCTTCTTTCATGTCAATTTCTATTACGGAAGATAATCTGCCACCATGTCGTGCCGGAAAACCACCTTTCGTCAATGTTACATTTTTAATAGCATCGGCATTAAATACAGAAAAAAATCCTCCGATATGCGATGCATTATATACCGGTACACCATCGAGCAGGATCAGATTTTGATCAGGGCTTCCACCGCGGACATAAAGTCCATTCTGACCTTCCGTACCTCCTTGTACACCTGGTAATAGTTGTAAAATTTTGAGTACATCAACTTCTCCCAATAATGCTGGCGCCTTTTTGATTTGATCTACGGGTATAGTGATTTGGCTCATTTGGATTTTTTGATCAGCGCGATCAGACTGTTCGGCATTAATGACCACTTCTTGTAAAATGTTAGATTGGGTAAGAGCAATATTGATGATGGTGTCCTTCTTAAGGTGAACTTTCAATCCCCAATTGGCATAACCAACATAAGAGGCAGCCAATTCTATTTCTCCTGCTGACAGAGTAAGTGAATAAAAACCAAAGGTATTTGAAACTACTCCTTGCTGATTTTTTACATTGAAAATAGTAGCAGAAATCAATTTTTCTCCTGATCCTGCATCTTCTATATAACCACTGATCGTAAACTTACTCTGACCTAGTGATTGAATATACAGCAAGCATATGAATAACAATAGTGAAATTCTGATCATAGACAAAAGGTGTTTTAATGTTCTATATAGGGTTGATTGAAGATACTCGAAGGTTTTAATATTTCATGTTCATAGATTTGGGCCCAAATAATTCTTTCAATCAATAGGGATCTTTTAGTTTTAGTGTTAGACGAGATTTAAGTCAGTTTGTTCGTCAGAGCTGGAGATTTTTAAAGAACGACTGTTTCGCGTACTTTTTTTCTTATGAAATTGTTATTTTATCTATCATGCTCAGAAAGATTTATTACATTTCTACCGGTTTTTACAATTCTATTACACGTATTCCCTCTCCCAATTTATGAGATTATCAATATTTTTCATTGGGTTCGTAATCCCACTTTCTTTTTTTGCTCAAGTTCCAACTGGTCAAATAAAAGGGCCTTTCAAATTTCACAGCAAGATTTATCCGGGCACCGAACGCAACTACTGGCTTTACATTCCGGTACAATATGATGCCGGCAAGCCCGCATGTTCAATGATTGTGCAGGATGGACTCAGCAGGGCAAATGGTTGGAAGCTGTCAGAACACCTGGATACATTAATAGCGAATAAAGATATCCCTGTAATGATCGGTATTTACATTGATCATGGCCGTGTACTTTCAAAAGATACCACCAACTATCCCAGATACAATCGCAGTTTTGAATATGATGGCCTGGGAGACCAATATGCACGATTCCTTATTGAAGAAATCATTCCTGAAGTAAAAAAATCATATAATCTAAGTGATAATCCTGATGACCGATGTATCACCGGTGCCAGTAGCGGAGCTATCTGTGCATTCAATGCGGCATGGGAAAGACCAGATCTTTTTCATAGAGTGTTTAGTACTATCGGGACTTATGTAGGTTTGAGAGGTGCTGATGAAATGGCAACTCTTGTTAGAAAGACTGAACCAAAACCCTTGCGTATTTACCTGGAAGATGGATACAATGATCTGAATATTTATGCCGGTGATTGGTACCTCACCAACCAATATATGTTGAGTGCACTTACCTGGGCAGGATATGAAGTGAATCATGCCTGGGGAGAAGGTGCTCACAGCAGTACACATGCTCTCACTATTATTACAGATGCATTAAAGTGGATCTGGAAGGATTGGCCAAATCCGGTCACTGCACATCTTGATGCATACAAAGGAATGCCGATTATTAAAAATCAAGATGGATGGAAAGAAGTTAATACAGGGATCGCCTACTTAGATCGTGTGACCTCGAATAGTACAGGAGAGGTTTATTTTACATCAAGAGATGCCAATGGCATATGGCATCTTGGGTCTGATGGTACCATTGATGCGTTAAAACAATATAATAAATCATATAATGAAATTGCCTTTGATGCGGAGGACCATTTGATTTACTGTAATAAGAGTACTAATTCAATTATGCTCGCAGACAAAATATGGCCCAAAGCATTAGTCGATGGAATAAAATCGGATAGATTTGAGACTACGCCGGAAGGATTTTATTTTAATCATACCAACCTCAATAAACTAGGGTACTATAATTTTAAATCAAAAAAAGTAAGTTATATCCCGGTATCCTCCAAAGTCACTGGTATAGCATTGAATGCTGAGCAATCCTTCCTCAATGTCATGCAGGATAATGCTGTATTTGGTACTTCCTACAAAATCAATGCAGACGGCACATTGGAATATGGACAATCCTATATACATTATCACATTCCCTATGGTTCTAAAACTGCTGAGCCTCGTTCAGGAGTAATCGACACAGCCAATATTTTATATACAGCAACTAATATGGGAGTACAGATTTCTGATCAACTGGGCCGGGTAAATATGATATTACCTGCGCCGGGAGTTTTTGTAAGTGATCTTGCGTTTGGTGGCGTTGATATGAATCAACTTTATATTATCAGCAACGGTAAATTATATATGCGAAAGTTAAATACCCGGGGAAAGCTTTCTACCATGCACTCTTTAAAACCGCCCAGACCTGGTATGTAACCATGGTTTTTTTCCTATTGCTTTCGAGGAAGAAAGCGTGAAGACGACTTGCTTTTAAGTCTGGCATTTGTTACTATTGATCGAAATGCAAACTTTCATAATTGTAAGTCGCTTACATTTAAGTCTTATATCATTGAATTATGATGCAACAATTTTTTTCATCCTTTATCCAGGCTATTGAAAATCTACGAAATAATTTTCTTCACACCTTATTGTCCATTCTTGGAATCGTAATTGGAGTAGCCGCTTTAGTTTCAATCCTGTCCCTGATCGATGGTATGGAAAAATATGCCAGGGATCAAATCAGCAGTACTACCAGTTTAAAAAACATCACCATCAGGACCATTACCCATAAAACAATAAATAATCTGCAGGTAAGGAAAGATAGCTTTGCGACTATACCTTATGAAGATATAGATGATCTTCAGCAAAAAATATCAGGACAGGGGAAAGTTTATTTGATCTCTCAAAAAAATGATGAATTAAAACTATCTATGGAAGGGACATCATTCGGTGCATTGATCATCGGGATAGGTCCTCAAATTCCTTCCAATGAAACACTCATTTTGGGAAGGGATTTTGAAAAACAAGACATGGAATCCAAGCGGGAGGTTGCTATCATCAATGAACAATTAGCCGCATTAATCTCACCAAAAATGAGCTTTGAACATCTGTTGGGTACAACTGTTTTATACAATCATCATACTTTTAAAATCATTGGAGTACTTAAAAAGACCGCTATTCCATCTCCTACTTTCATCATTCCAATTACGATTACTGATCCAAATCAATTTAAACTAAGCCCTCCCATTTGTAATATTGAAGCAAACAAGGTGGAAGAAGTAGCAGCTCTAAAGGTTAAGGCTCAGGCCTGGCTTAATGATCGGTTTAAAGAAAGCAAAACTGATTTTGAGTGCATCACAAATGAATTCAGGGTAGAGCAGGTAAGAAAAGGGTTTTTATTATTCCGGATTGTGATGGGCTTGATAGTAGGTATTTCAGTGGTAGTTGGTGGAATTGGAATTATGAATGTTTTACTGATTTCGATTACAGAGCGTACGATGGAAATAGGTATTCGAAAAGCCATCGGTGCGAAGCGTAAGGATATCATGAAATTATTTATTTCTGAATCACTTACGTTGTCTGTGCTTGGAAGCATTCTGGGTATTGGTCTGGGTGTTTTAATTACCGTGATTGCCATTCCTATAATAAAATCTTTCACCAAAGCACCGTTCCAGGCAGCTTTCACATTAAATACCATCGTCATTATTGCAATCATTTCAATCTTGATTGGAATTGTTTTTGGAACATATCCCGCTAGAAAAGCCGCCAACCTGGATCCGGTAGTTGCTATTCAACGTAACTGAAAAAATTTTCCAGTCTTAAGGCTTTATTCATTTGATTTCAGCAATGAATAAATAATGCTACCAATTATTAACGATGTTTACAATTTAATGGAAGATTTCTAAAGCTAAATCAACTGTAAAAATCCCATATCCTAGGTTACAAAATAGTAAATGGATCGGCATCATATCCCACGGGAAAATCATTCCGGTGTTTGTCCAATTTTGATTTACTGATCGTTTGAGTAATCACATATTCCTGTTGATCAAGATCCATAATCACTTCACCATAGGAATTGATCAATTGACTGTTTCCATGATACTCTAATCCTTTTGCATCTATACCTACTCTATTGAGTGTCGCTACGTAGCATTGATTTTCTATTGCTCTTGCTACGGGCAGCGTTTTCCACGGTAATGTGCGGGATGCAGGCCAGTTAGCGACATATATTGCAAGATCATATTCCCATTGATCATTAAATTTATTTCTTCCCCAGACAGGGAATCTTAAATCGTAACAAACAAATGGTCTGATCTTCCAGCCTTTTAAATCAAAAATGATATAATCTTCACCTGGTGTGAACGTTTTGTTTTCACCGGCCATTCTGAAAAGGTGCCTTTTATCATAGGTAAGAATAGTTCCATCCGGAGATGCTACAATTAATCTATTAAAATTTTGGTTGTCCTCAGTTACGATCAGACTCCCTATGATGGTCATTTTTTTATCAATTGCCTGTGACTTCATCCAGGATACAGTAGTACCTTCCATCGTTTCGCCTAACCGGGTTGCTTCCATACTAAATCCGGTATTAAACATTTCCGGCAATAATATGATGTCCGTATCCTTTGCTACCTGATTCATTAATGAACCAAAATAATCAAGGTTCGTTTTTTTATCTTCCCAGTGAATAGAAGATTGTATAAAACTTATATTCAAATCTTGCATAATATGGCAGCAGCTTTTTCGAGGGTTTCATCCTTTTTGGCATAACAAAATCTCAGTACATGATGATCTGTATGATCCTGGTAAAATGCAGATACCGGTATTGAAGCTACTTTGTATTCATTGGTAAGCCGGATAGCCAACTCATGATCTGCTTCATCTGTGATACGCTCGTAGGTGGCGCATTGAAAATATGAACCTCTCGATGGCAATAAAGTGAAACGGCTATCCCGGATCATCGATCTGAAATAATCGCGCTTCTTTTGAAAAAAATCGCTCAAATGCATGTACGCATCTTTATTTTCATGAAAAGCAGCTAAAGCATGTTGCATGGGAGTGGATGTAGAAAACGCAATGAATTGATACACCTTCCTTATCTCTCTGGTTAATTCTTCCGGTGCAAGCACATATCCTACCCGCCACCCAGTTACATGATAGGTCTTACCAAATGATGCCACCATGATGCTTTGATTTGATAATGCAGGAAAAAGGGATACCGACTGATGTCGTGCTCCATCATAGGTAATGTGTTCATACACTTCATCACTCAAGACCAGGATATCTGTGCCTGAGACCAAATTTTCCAATGCTATAAGATCTGATCTGTTCATAATACTCCCGGTAGGATTATGCGGAGTATTGATGACAATCATACGTGTATTGGTAGTAATTAAACCTTTCACTTCATTCCAATCGATACTATAGGATGGAAATTTCATTTGATACCGAACCGGTTTTGCTCCTGCCATGATAATCGATGGTATATAACTATCATAACATGGTTCCAAGACTATAACTTCCTGACCTGGTTGTACGAGTGCATTAATCGCTGAATACAATCCGGCTGTTCCACCGGGCATAATGCTAATTTCTGTATCAGGATTGTAATATCTTCCATATAACTCCTGGGTTTTAAGAGATATCTGTTCCCGCAGTTTCATCAATCCAGGCATGGGTGCGTATTGATTGTAACCATCTTCCATCGCTTTATTCACTAACCGGATCAAAGCGGGGTCTGTTGGAAAATCAGGAAAACCCTGAGCAATATTGATTGCACCTACTTGAACGGCGAGTCCGCTCATGCGGGTAAAAATGTTTGTTCCTACTGCGGGTAGTTTCGAAATCGGGTTTTGCATCAAATCGGAGTATTACTAATTACAAAATAATTCCTTTTTAAACTCAAGAGGTTATTAAGTATAGTTTGAAGTAAAAATAATCAAAAAACTCCTTGGCTTTATAATCAGGCAAGTTTCGTAATGATAATAATAAATTAATTAAAGCAATTGCGCTTAAATGACTTATGGATTAAGTCCCCGCCAAATGATCTCAAAATTTCAATCATAAAAATTGAAAATTCGGCTAAGATTTAGTTTCAAGAAATATCCATCTTGCTTTCTCTTAACTCCATAGTATTGCCGGCTGTACCCGTTACCCTTCCTCTGCATTGTACGGATCCACACAGACAATCGAATGGCTCCATCGTTTCATCCAGGAATGTTGCATAGTCAAGAGTTAACTCTTCGTAATTAGCTATATCCCGGGTTGCTTTTACATTAAGGCCGTCGTAGGCCGTATTGGGATTACAACTATGATTTTGAGGAGCCCAGACCGATGGGTCATCATCCCATAATATATAGATGTGTTTGCTGAGTGGTACTGCATACCTGGCAAAAAGATCTTTTTCTTCAGACGTCCAATGTTGATCTACATTTCGTTTGTTGACAATGCGATGACCACGGGCTTCATTATTGAAGATGATTTCGTTGGCTGCGATCGGCTGGTTTGCATAAATACCAAATCCATTGATCGAGTCTCCTTTCATGGTATACTTTTTTTGCTGCGCTTTATACCTGTAGATACCTTCGTTGACTATATGGTTTAAAAATCCTTCCTGACCAACGCCATCGAACTTTAGAATATAGTCCGCACTACCCTCGTATCCATCTGAGTAAAATACGGAACAAGTAAAATTAATTTCAAGAAAATAAATTTGATTATTCTCATCCACTCTAAAATCCATGCGTGCATATCCTACTCCTCCAAATCCCCTGAAGATTCGTTGTGAAGCAGATCTGAGTTTAGATTCTAAAACGGGATCATTACAAGGTATGTTGGCGTCAGTATGAAGTTCCGATGTTTTAAGTGCATACGTTTTGAATGCAAATCCTTTGGGAAAAATATATTCGACGGGTTTAAATGTTCGACATTGTTTTTCGTTGAATGGATCAGCAGCTACGAGTACCGTAAATTCCCTGCCATCCACATATTCTTCAATTAGTAAAGAAGGAAATTCCTTCAATAATTTATTGACTTTTACTGAAAGTTCAAGGGCATTATGAACTTTGGAATGATCGTCTACACCCAGGCTATCGCCTGCTTTGGCAGGTTTTACAAACAAAGGAAATTTTAATCTTTTTACCGCAATCTCCAAGTCATCTTCCGAATCTACTAATGCATAAGGAGGAGTAAGTATTTCTTCCGTAAATGCCACATATTTCATTAATTCTTTAGTAGGATCATACAGTCTGCTCGTCGGGCCTGTAAAAGGGAGCTTGAGCATTTCCAATGCATAGATCACATCAATGGAAGGTATATCCCAATCCAGATAACCTTCACACAGATTGACGAAAATATCATACCCTTTATATCTTAGTTCACTAAGCTGTTTGTAGGTGTACAATTTATTTAAAAATACATGATCAACCTTATGACCAGGCATAAGGCGACTAAGGTCTCTGGGCGGATCATAATTTTTATAATCTACAGAAGAAGTGGAATAATCGGGCTGAAGTACACAGACTTTCATTCAAAGGAGTCGAAAGGTATTTATGACAACGGAAACTATCAGGCCCGTTCAGACAATACTTCATTATCTGCACTTACCTGTAGTTCGTGTCTTACTAATGCATCACTTAAAATTTCCAGAATAAGCTGGTCATATGATTTAGCTGAATATTTCAGGATTGCACCGATGGAAGTAAAATTTTCATCTTCACTCAATCCACATTGCGCATTCACTTCCAGTACATACATAATACCAGTTAGTTGGTCCATCCTGATATCGATGCGACCATATCCTTTCCCTTTAACAGAAATATATGAAGCACGCGTAATTTGCTCAATGGCGTTTAAGAGTTCTGGTGCTGGTGATTTATACTCATAAAAATTCCCTTGTTGTGGCATACTGGTCTCCTGTTCATAGATTTCCCACAAACGTTCATAAGAAAGGAATTTCTCATGATCTGGTAAGGATGGATGAAAAACCCTTTCAACCGGAGCATAGTATATCATTTGATCAGGCTGATCATAAGATCCTACAATTAAGGTTGTAAATTCAGGACCGGAAATAAATTTTTCTGCGATGACACCTCCTGTAGCAAACTCCCAACCACGATAACCATTAAACAGTTTTTGAACTTCTGTTTTCATCTCATCTTTAGACGAAACTACATTTTTCACTCCTACACCTAAAGAACCACCGGACACAGCAGGTTTCACTATCAATGGAGTACCTAATCGTTTAAAGATACCTGCCGGACTTGGATTGGATTCTTTGATTTCTTTCCAAGGTGCATTAGTTACTTTATGAGCATCAAATGCATTTTTCATCGAAACCTTTGATGTGGTAACATCATAGAAATAACTGTCGGCACCAGAATATACCAGGTTGCTTAGTTCAAGTACCCTCACAACAGATACGCCAGGCGTTCCATTGACTTCATCACCATCACATAAATTGAGTACTAATGGAAAAAACTTTCCTTCTAAGGATTCCTTTTGAATATCCTTTATGACAGATTGGTAATCATCCAGAGTAACGGGTTGCCAGATCCAGGGAAGTTTAAGTTTTTCAAATACACGAGTATATTCAGCTATGCTCTGCGAAAAATCATAATAATACTTTAATTGCTCATCATCTGTCTTTAAATAAGGGGCTAAGACCCAAACTTTTATTTTTCGATTGCCGATGAGGTGCTTAAATCTGCGATTCAACTTCATAAATGAGTAGTTGGTGAACACTTATATAAGAGAAGGAACTTCTTTTAATTGATGTTGAATGTAGGAAGAAATATCATATCCTGTGATCACATCGTAATCAATAGCGTGTGCACCCTGGATATAACCCAGGCATTTAGAACTGCCGCAGGTACAATCAAAGGGCTGAATCATTTGCCATTCAGTAGATGGATAAAAATAGGTCAATTGATCTCCTTTCGTGATGTCTTTGACACATCGAAGTACTCCATGATCTACATCAAAGAATACATTTGGATCACAACCATGATTGATCGATGCTAAAAATTCAGGATTAAGTACGATATGTTGTCCTTCTCCCACCTGTACAGTAAGGTACGTTGGAGTAGCTTGAACTTGTTTTGGGCCAAAAGAAAAAAGTTCTTCTCCTGCTTTAATATCACGAGTCGCTACAAATGATCTTTGTTGAGTTGAATGGTCATAATAGACATTGCCTAAGCCATGACGACTTAAGATTTCGAATTTTGATTTGCCTTGTTTCATATAAATTGTTTGATGTTTCCGGTTTGATGTGCAAACCAACAGGCATAGTGATTGTATCTAAATACAAATCAACTGTTGAAAATGTGAAAGAAAACTGGAAGGGATAAGATGCCTGATCGGTTTCCAAGAAGAAAATAATTGTTGGTTTAATTTATTTGCCTTAATTAAAGACTTAAAACTAAATGAATAATTAATATAAACCAAATATTGGATAAAATAATTTCAAAAATTTTTTGTATGTGTTATTCATATTCAATACTTGATTACATCTTAATGAATTTAAAAAGTTGAACATCGTGTCATTCAAACTAAAACAGGTATAAATAAAAACATACATCAAACAACAGGGATTAGATCTTATACCTTTTAAAGATTTGGATTCATTACTTCAATCTCCCTATGGTTATATTAAAAAAATACTATGCACTATTCAATTCGATCATCCTCATTCCCTCTTCCAGGATGATGAATAGCTTCTAATACTTCCATAAATAGTATTGGAACCTTATTGAAGTGTAGGATATGTTTTAAGCAACTTCTTAGTCTTATCTGGAAAAGAATAATTCATCAAAGTCACTTAAATAGCCTTTGATAATTAAAGTCTCACTTCATTTTTGTCTGAGGGTGTGTGGTCTTAAAATTATAAAAGACTTAGCTCCTGTCTTAAATTATTCAAAGCAGGAAGTCCTTATAAAAATTGATCTGGATATCAAAAAGCAAATGTTCTAAAAAGATCAGATTCAGATAAAGTGAGTATTATGAATTGATTAATAGAAGGAATAGTTCGATTCAAGTTTCAACTGAAGAATGTATTTGTGGAATTCAAAGTAAGTCCTGATCCATGGTTTTAAAATACTCTATTGGTAAACTTTCAGTGTTAAGAAGCAGTTCGAAGGAATTATTTATTTCGACATCCTTCCAGGAATAAAGCTGAATTGACAAAATTTCCTCATTTTTACGATGTGAACGAAGAGCAGCGAAAACATTTTGATCAGGTATTTGAAAAAGAACTCTTACCGCATATTAATGCGCTGAGCACATTTGCATTTCATCTCACCCTCAATGAAGACGATGCGGATGACCTGGTTCAGGAGACGTATATGAAAGCATATCGTTTCATAGATAAATACCTGGAGGGAACTAATGCGAAGGCCTGGTTGTTTAAAATATTGAAAAACGCATATATCAATGAGTATCGGCGCAAATCAAAAGCTCCGGCTCATGTTGATTATGAGGACATCATAGGTTATCAGGACAATGAAGATAGCGCTATCGGGGAATTTACCGATTTGCGAGAGGAGTTGTTTAACCACATGATGGGTGATGAAGTGACCAATGCGATCAATTCATTACCTGTTGATTTTAGGACAGTGCTTTTGTTATGTGATGTAGAGGGTTTTACATATGAAGAAATAGCTAAAATCCTGGATGTCCCTATTGGCACTGTACGATCCAGACTCTTTAGAGCGAGGAATGAGTTAAAAGATAAATTAAAAGCATATGCTGTTACCATGGGATTTACGGATAAACGGAAACCCCGGGTTCGCAGAACGGAATAGTTAAATTTTTTTAGGTTCAATTCTAAACGATTATTCGTATGAGAAATCCAGATCCAATACATGAATACCATCGCATGGTAAATATGTTTCTTGACCAACAATTAAATGACGAAGAAAATCGCCAAGTGTTACACCAAGCCCAGGAAAATCCGGAATTTCAACGGGTTTTGAGGACGGAACAAAACTTTCGGGATCTGATAAAAAAGAATGTAGTACAGCGGCCTCAGGCTTCATCAAGAATCCTTGAAAACATAAGAAGTAGAATTTCCAATAAAGAGAATCTATAAGCAAAACGGATTCCTTTTCCACTATGTTTTGAATTTCTAAACGCTGGAACTTACAAGAATCTTTAAGTCCCCCATATCCGGGTTACTAAATTATACCCTGGAATTATTCAAATCCAGATCTATTAACTTTTCAAAAGTTTGAAGCACTTCTTGTTCGGACAAATGAGATGTATCAATTACTGGCACATTCAAATTCAGCGCCTGATTCCGCAGGTAGTCTAACCAGTTTTTCATGTCATCTGTCAATAACTCAGGTTGTTTTCGTTTATGAATAAGTCTGAATGTCATTTCAGCTTCATTACAATCGATCAGTATGATTCGATAATTCGTAAAATTGTGCTTTTTAAATCCTTTTTGGATAAAATTTAAATTTACCTGTCCCTCAAAAAAAATAACTTCATTTGGTATTTCTAATAATAATTTATCGATCCAGGTATACGTGATTTGTTCCTGCCAGTTAGATGGCGATCCAAAAGAATTAATCATTTCATCGAGGGAAGGGACTCCAATGGAATCGAAATGAAGAAAAGCCCAACTTGAAGCATTATATTTTAATTGTAGTTGCTCCATTAAAGTTGTCTTCCCTACACCAGAAGCGCCAGTTAAGAAAACGATTAATTTGGGCATAAACTAACGTCGTAAATGGGATGCGGTCTTTTTTACTTTAATATCGCACTGCCAAATAATACAGTGAATTGTTTACACCAGACTAAGACATAGGTCCGTTTACTGGTTTCGACATCCGAGGCCAGTTCTAATTTATAGGTACCATTATTAACGGTCTTAGTAATCTCTACATAGTTTTTAGCTGCATTATCTTCAGCAAGCCAGATTCTTAAATCAGGTCCGGATTCTGTTTTAAAGTCTTCAAAAACAAGATATTTTTTATTGGCGCCATCTTTAGATAATTTAACAACTCCTGAAACTGTATGTACTCCGGGAGTAAAACTACCTTGCGAGATTACAGTTAGATCTGTCGGAATTGTTTCCGTTACATCTTTTACATCCTTGCTGCAATGCGTAAAACTAAAAGCAACAAACAGAAATAGAATTACTTTTTTCATAATAGTGTGAGTTATTAACGCAAAAGTAGGCGATTTATTTCTATGCTTTCATCAAAGCTTCCAAAGCATCCTGAACGATGGGACAAAAGGATGCATTTTTTAAAGTAAGCTCTTTTCGTTTTAGTAAGACATCTTCATCAACATAAGGGAATCTATGACAATCCGAAGGCCTTACTTCATAGATACCACAGTAATTATCGTTACCTAAAAACACACAAGGAGTCTTATTTAAAACAAAATCTCCGTCTTCATCCCGATGAAGATGTTGAGCAACCAGGTCAGACTCCTTCACTCCAATGAATTTACTGATACGTTTCAAATCAGGAGCCTTAAACCGGGGACTATAATTTTTACAACAGGCAGCACATTGAAGGCAATCCGTTCTTTCATAAGCTGCCTTAGCGACGGATGCCAGGCGAGGTATTAATTTTTTAATTTCCGCATGCGCAAGGAATTTTTTATATGCTGATTGATTCTTTAAAAATCTAGCCCTAACCTTAGCCGGATCTATACTCATCTCTTTCACACAAAGTAGTCCAATATCATTACAACTATCAAGCCTGTAAAACTCACTACTGTTTCCATGAGTGACCAAGACCTGATTGTATCTTTTATACTTAAATTAAAATATTCTTTAAACATCCAGAAGCCTGTATCATTTACATGTGAAAACATTAAGCTACCGGCTCCGATAGCGAGGACCATCAGATTGGGGTTGACTACAGTGGGATCTATACCGGGAGCTATAAGTCCTGCGGCTGTAAGTCCTGCAACCGTTGCACTACCCAGGCTTAATCGTATAATGGCTGCAATAAACCACCCAGTAATTAACGGGGAAAGGGAAGAAGTCTTTACCATCTCACCTATATATGTACTAATACCGGCACTGGTCAATATTTCCTTTAACGCACCGGCTCCTGCAATAATCATGATAATGGGGAAGACGTCCTTGGAAGCTTCGATTCCTTCTTTCATGAGACTATCCAATTTAGCACCCCGGCTCATACCTAATATATAATATGCAAATAAGAGGGAAAGTATCATCACTATGTTTGCATCAGAGATTACGCTGGAGACTTTATATCCTATACTTCCTTCCGGGAAAATATTAGTAAGCCAGGTACCTACGGCCAATAAAACTACCGGCATCAAAGCCGCTGTAAAACATGCGACGGCGGAAGGCATTTCATTGGGTTCAAATATCCTAACTTTAAGACTGGCCAGTGGTTGACCTTTAATATTCAAAACTGTTTTTGCAAATAAAGGACCTGATATTAAGATCACCGGTATAGACGCTATCAAACCAAAGATCAATGTCTTTCCTATATCCGCATGCATTAAAGGAACTATAGCTGTAGGAGCCGGATGTGGAGGCAAAAATCCGTGGGTCACTGATAGGGCCGAGCATAGGGCTACTGCCATGTATACTAATGGTACCTGGTATCGCTGACCCAAAGAATATATAAGGGGTATCAATAAAATAAAACCTACATTATAAAACAGTGGAATACCTACTATAAAACCTGTCAGTGTCAATGCCCAGGCAAGATTTTTTTTACCAAATAATCCCACTAAAGATTCTGAGATCCGCTGAGCTGCCCCGCTGGAAGCAATAATTTTACCAAGCATAGCACCAAGTATAATTACAGTGAATACAGGACCCAGGATATCTCCAACTCCTTTCTGTATTGATTTACCTATCTGATCCGGTGAAAGATGTAATGCCAGAGCGGCTACGATGGACACTATTAAAAATGCGATGAACGGGTGAAACTTTGCCCAGGTAATAAGTAACACCAGAAGAGCAAGAATTAAGACTACGGTAAGTATCATGCTCTAAAGATATCAAATGGTTGCTGATCTGTATAAATAGATAAAAACTTTTGAGTCAGGGATAAAGTTTTTGATACAACTCCCCCGATTTGGGTGGTCACTCATTCAATAAAGTAACGATATCTTTGCTTTTGTTTTTTGTAAGAGCTGGTTCGCTCTATCACATATATAATACTCATTATTTCAAGCAAATTAAAAATATGAAAAGCCTTTTCATTCTATTCATTTTACTTTTATCGCAAATAGAGATTTCGGGCCAGGTTACCTATCAGTATAGTGTTGATCTTACTCAAATCAAAGATGATATACTCCGGGTAGACCTTATCACACCGAAAATCGATGTAAATGAAATAACTTTCTATTTACCTAAAATCGTACCTGGTACGTATAACAATAGTGAATTTGGAAAATTTATTCACAATCTTAAAGCATTTAATAAAAACGGAAAAGAATTGTCCGTACAACCAACCCCTGATGGAAACGGATGGAAAATAATAAAAGCCAAAAAGCTCTATAAGATTTCCTATGATGTAGAAGACACCTGGGACGCCGCATTTAAACACCAGGTCTATGAAATGGCCGGAACTAATTTTGAAGCCAACAAAAACTTTTCTATTAATAATTGTGGTGTATTCGGGTATTTGGATGGAATGAAGAAGTTGGCGTTTCAATTAACGTTTACCAAACCAGCTTCCTTATATGCGTCTACTGCTTTGGTCCCGGTCACATCGAACTCAACTACGGATATCTTCGTTTGCAAAAATGCTGATCATCTCTACGATTCACCGATTATGTATTGTATTCCGGATACTACTGTAGTGAAAGTAGGCAGCACCGATGTATTGATTAGTGTGTATTCACCAAGACATTTAATTACTTCAAAATTTATCGCTGATCACCTGAGTGCATTATTAGAATCCGCTAAAAACTATCTCGGTGGTAAATTGCCTGTAAGTCGATATGCATTTCTTTATTATTTTAATAGTGAGCAACCTACTGTGCAGGGACAGGGAGCCTGGGAACATTCCTATTCTTCCTTTTACAGTATGACTGAGCGACCTCCTGCTCAAGCCATCACTCAAATCGTTGATTTTTCATCTCATGAATTTTTTCATATCATCACTCCCTTGAGTATAGCTTCGAAAGAGGTAAGAGAATTTAATTTTAATGAAACGATCTTATCTAAACATCTCTGGTTGTACGAGGGTAGTACGGAATACGATGCCCATCATACCCAGGTCACTCAGGGTTTGATTTCTCCCGAAGAATTTCTAAAACGTCTTTCTCAAAAAATTCTTTTCTCCAGATCAGCTTACAATGACGCTCTTTCGTTTACACAATTGAGCCTGGGTAGTGCCGGTCAATATCAATCACAATATGGAAATGTATATCAAAAAGGAGCCTTGATCTCTGCTTGCCTTGACCTCTATCTTTATAAGCTTTCGGAAGGTAACTATGGAATCAAGGATCTTAAACATGACCTTTCATTAAAGTATGGTCCGGAAAATTATTTTAAAGAAGATGAATTATTTGATGAAATTACCCGGCTCACCTATCCCGAAATCAGGGAGTTTTTCAGTACATATGTGGAAGGCGCGACTCCTATACCTTATGAGCAATTTTTCGGAATGGCCGGTGTGCAATACACTCCTTCTAAAACAATAACTACTTTAACTCTTGGGCGCATTGTCCTGGATCAATCCAATCCTGAAAAGTTCGTAGTATCCAATGTCAGCGGTATGAATGATTTTGGTAAAAAGATCGGTTATCAGGCTGGAGATGAAATCACATCGATCAATGACTTGCCTATAAATCTGAATACAATGAATGAAGTTCTTAAACAATTAAATGCTTCGGTAAAAGACGGAGATCCGCTTACTATTAAATTGAAGAGAAAAAATGTGGAGGGAGTGGTGGAATCTCTTGCGCTCTCGGCGCCTGCAATGAAGTCCAATAGAACTGAAAGTCATTTTTTAGAGTTTATAACTCCAAGTGCCGAACAATTAAAAGTACGTCGGGCATGGCTAAATCAAAAGTGCGATTAAGATTTGGGGGGTAGTGAGAATGCATAGTCAAAACTTTGTTTAAAGTATTTTTTCATTCCAGATAAGTCCTCAAATATTTTTTTCGGTACGACAACATATTCTTTTAATATAGTGCCATGTGAGGTGCATAAATAAGTTTTGTATCTCTTTAAAAATTCATTTCTCTCTGATTCCGGAAGACGGAGGGCCAGGTTACCTTCCTTATCCATGAAAGAAAACATATGACCATGTATTGAAGAATAAGGCATCGCCGCTCCCTTTCGTTCAATATTGGGCAACGATGCCAGATGTTGAAGATAGATATCCAGCATCTCCGTTTTAAGATAGACTTCCTTTTTGCCACCGTTCTAAATATAAAACGATTAGGCTGGAAATTCCAAAATTTCAGATGCTAACTAAGGTCTTTGTATCTTAGACAATAAATCTTTATATATGTGGATAGAAGAAAAAGATCATCTCAAGGCCAGTTTTCAATTTGCAGATTTCCCTAAAGCTATGTCATTCATGGTGGAAGTTGCTTTTGCTTGTGAGAAGGCCAACCATCATCCGGACTGGACCAATGTGTGGAACAGGGTTGATATTAAACTCTCGACGCATTCCGCCGGCAATAAAGTAACTGAGAAAGATTGGGCTTTGGCCAAAGAGATTGAAAAAATCTACGAAAAAAGAAAAAACTAATATTATGACAAGACGATTGCTGCTAATCATTCTATTATTCTGTCTTGAATGGAGGATGCAAGCGCAGGAACGCGGGACTGCAATCACCGGGGTAAATATCATCCTTCCAGGGAATAAAAAAATCCTACACGATCAAACAGTCTATATTGAAGGAGATAAGATTAAACATGTGGGTAAATCTTCACAAGTGATATTGCCCAATACAGCCATCGTCATCAATGCTAAGGGCAAATACCTGATGCCGGGACTTGCAGAAATGCATGCACATATCCCGGTACCGGATTCTACCGGTGATGCATCCGTATTAAATCAAACCATGTTTTTGTACCTGGCTAATGGGGTAACGACAATCCGAGGCATGCTGGGCCAGCCCTTTCATTTAAATATCATGGAGGCTTTGAATCAAAAAAATATAGACTTATTTCCTCCTAATATCTATACTTCCAGTCCGTCTTTCAATGGAAATACTATGCCGGATATAATGACGGCTGAGTCTTCCGTCAAACTTTATAAATCGCAAGGTTATGACTTTTTAAAAATTCATCCTGGCATTAAAAGAGAAGTGTATGATGCTATAGCTAAAACTGCACATACGGTTGGAATTGACTTTGCAGGCCATGTACCTGTCGAAGTAGGCATTCAACATGCCTTACAATCTGGCCAAAAAACTATAGATCACCTCGATGGATATATTGAAGCAATGGCTCCCACATTAAAAGATTTGAACCAAAATGGTTTTTTTGGATTTAACGTGACGGATCAGATTAATCTTGACCAGATTAAACCCCTGGTCAAGCTAACTAAAAAATCAAAGGCATGGATGGTCCCCACTCAAAGTTTATTTACACGATGGTTTTCACCGGAAGATCCCAGTGCAATGATGCAAACCACGGAAATGTCTTTTATGCCTTCAAAGACCAGATATGCCTGGCTTCAAAGCAAAGCGACTTTGCTCAAATCTGAAGGTTATAGCCAGGAGCGATATGATAAATATATGGATGCAAGAAAGAAATTACTGTTTAGCATGTATAAAGGTAAGGTCAATATGATGCTGGGGTCTGACGCTCCACAAGTCATGAATGTACCCGGTTATTCTATACATCACGAGATGGAGGCCTGGGCTGATGCAGGTATCCCCACATGGTTTATTCTTCAGGCAGGTACTTCAGAAGTTGCCCGATTTTTTCATACGCAGGACGTGAATGGAGATATACGAGCGGGATACTATGCAGATATGATATTACTGGATAAAAATCCAGTAGAAGATATTCATAATGCACATTCTATTGAAGGAATTATGCATCGTGGCCAATGGCTTTCAAAATCAATGATCCAGGATCGTCTCAAAATGATTGCTGCTCAAAATGAGTAAGATCTATCTCTTTGAATTTTTCCATTCTTCAATCTGAGAGGGATTAAGATAAGTCCAGACTACGATTCGACTTGTTTTTTGACCTTGTCCCATAATTACAATTTGTATATCCAGGGCTTTAGTCTTTAGGAGAGCACTATAAATTGGTTTCAGATGAATTTCTTTTGAAATGAAAATGGAACATAAAAAGAAAGAGGTAGATAACTCGTGGCTTTCTTTAATCATATCGAGAGCGAATTTCAATTCACCACCTTTTCTCCAAAGTTCATTGTCCTGACCACCGAAATTTAAAACTGATTTTTCAGGATCCGGAGATTTGAGATTTTTAAGTTTTCGTGTGGTGCCAGCATTGGCAACTTGTTTTGAATCATGAAACGGCGGATTACATACAACTACATCTATAAATTCATCTTTTAGTAAAATACCTTTGAAGATCTGATCCGGATTGTTTTGTTTTCTGAGGATAAGATTCTTTTGTAATGACGGATTGTTATCGATGATTTTTTGAGCTGCCTCCAGGGACGGACTATGTACTTCGGTACCAATAAAATGCCAACCATATTCCTGAATTCCAATGATTGGATAGATAGCGTTGGCACCTATTCCGATATCCATAGCACTGATTTTTCTTCCAATGGGAATTTTACCGTTATTATATTCTCCTAACAGATCCGCCATGTAATGAATATAATCAGCTCTGCCGGGTACTGGTGGACAAAGATAGCCCGGGGGAATATCCCAATAAGTCAATCCATAATAATGCAGTAATAATGCTTTGTTTAAAGCTTTCACAGCCGCAGGATCAAAAAAATCGATGGATTCAATTCCATATTTATTTAGTTGAATAAAAGAATCTAATTCGGGTAACGTGTCGATCAATGCTTTAAAATCATATCGGTCGCGATGTTTATTTCGCGGATGCATCGGCGAAACTCCTGTTTCGTTTATACGAGACTTCATGAAGGGGTGGTTAGCGGGGTAATATAGAGTTAATATTCACTTCACGTACGATTAATATCAACATTTTAAATTTGTACTATTAATAACAAGTACCCCAAAGGGGTTTTCAATTTTTCTTTTTAAAATCAGGAGGAAAAATCCTGATAGCGGGTTGAATCCCGTGCCCTTTCAGATGTATGGATATAGATTGAACTGAGGGGCTTTTTTATTTTAATCAAGTTCTTGTTTTTTTAATACCTTCATTTCAATATAAAATTTATTGATATGAATTCATTTGTTGCAGAAGGAATTGGGACTGCTTTACTGATATTAATGGGTAACGGAGTGGTTGCCAATGTGGTGCTTAAAAAAACATTTGGAAATCAGGGGGGGTGGATCGTGATTACTTTTGGTTGGGCTATAGCCGTATTCATTGGTGTGATGGTTGCCGCTCCGGTGAGTGGTGCTCATTTGAATCCGGCTGTAAGCATCGCTATGGCAGTACTCGGAAAAATATCATGGAATACAGCAGTACAATATATTATGGCACAGATGTTAGGCGCTATGATCGGCGCTACATTAGTATATATGACGTACAGAGATCATTTTGCAGTCACTGAAGATCGTGGTTCAAAACAGGCAGCATTCTGTACTGCTCCTGCGATAAGAAATACATTTAGCAATTTGTTTACTGAAGCTGTCGGAACATTTGTTTTAGTATTTGCTGTTTTACATATCGTTTCGCCGGAATATAAATTGGGTGCTTTAGATGCATTACCGGTAGGATTGATCATACTTGGATTAGGCCTCAGCCTTGGTGGGCCAACAGGTTATGCTTTAAATCCGGCACGTGATTTAGGTCCGAGGATTATGCATGCTTTTCTTCCTATTCCCGATAAAAAAGATAGTGACTGGTCTTATAGCTGGATACCAGTGGTAGGTCCTATCCTTGGTGCTGTCATTGCCGCCTTATTATTCGGAGTCATACATACTTCATAATTCCCTTATTGTAAATCTGATTAAAAACTATTCTTTCAATGAAAACAATCACTTCGCTATTCTGTCTCTTTTTATATATCACTTCTTATTCACAGGAAAAATTTAATGGCATCGGAGTTGACTTGAATAATCTTTACCGGTTGTCTGATGCTAAAACCAGAAGTATTTCACCCGAAAACTTTACTGGTGAAAAAGGCAAAGCAGGAATGGCTACTGAAGGAACAGGATCCAGTGCAGCAAGAGACCTTGGTCTTGGTTGGAAATTAAGTCCAAGTGTAAAAATTAAATCCAAAACTACTTTTACGCTGGCAGAGATCACAGGTCCAGGTTCTATCCAGCATATCTGGATGACTCCGACAGGTAACTGGCGGTTTTCCATTCTACGATTTTATTGGGATGATGAAACGGAGCCATCTGTGGAAGTTCCTGTCGGTGATTTTTTTGGAATGGGTTGGAATAAATATGCGCCATTGTCTTCGTTGCCGGTGACCGTAAATCCGGGCAGTGCATTCAATTGTTACTGGCCAATGCCGTTCCGTAAAAAATGTAAGATCACTATGGAGAATATTGGTGATGCGGATATGACATTATATTACCAGGTAGACTATGTGCTCACTGAAGTGCCTGCTGATGCTGCCTATTTTCATTCTCAATTCAGACGGGTCAACCGGCTTGCTTATAAAGATGTATACACTTTAGTAGATGGTATCAAAGGTAAAGGTCAATACGTGGGTACGTTTATGGCTTATGGATCTTTGGATAATGGATGGTGGGGAGAAGGCGAGATTAAGTTTTTTATGGATGGAGATACTCAGTTCCCTACGATATGTGGTACCGGTACAGAAGATTATTTTTGCGGATCTTATGATTTTGATACAAGAACAAAAAATGCTGCAGGTGTAGAGATGGTTGACTATACTGTTTTTAATACACCTTATGCTGGCTTACATCAGGTAATCAAAGGGGATGGGCATTATCAAATCACACAACGTTTTGGTATGTACCGGTGGCATATTGCTGATCCTATCCGGTTTGAAAAAGATCTGAAGGTTACTATCCAGGCATTGGGCTGGCGCAATGATGGACGATATCTTCCTTTGCAGGATGATATTGCTTCAACGGTGTTTTGGTATCAGACTGAACCTCATGTGAAGTTTCCTGCTTTACCACATCGGGATTTTTTGGAGATTAAGTAGGAAAAATCCTCTTATACTATTATTGATGGATTTTAAATCATCCCAATGCATTAGTGGATAGGTTTTTTTTAATGTGTAGAGTGGCTTATTGTTTTTCTTATAAGTCATTCATCAAAACAGAATCAAATCAAACAAGGAATTATTTCTTTATAAAAACATTATTGCACATTTCTTCTGCCGTTGCCTTTAATGTTTTTAATATCATCACCCAAATCTTTTCGCGCCTCATCGGCAAGTTTCATTAGATCGGCAATGATCTCAGGATGATCCTGACTTACATCATATTGTTCACCCGGGTCTCTCCTTAGATCATACAAACCAGGATTGATTGGTTCATTCTCTGGTAATGGTCCCGGAAATCCATCATGACCCGGTATTTGATTTTTGTAAGATCTGCCAGGATGCTCAAAAACAAGTTTCCAATTATCTCTCCGGATAGCTTCTAATGAATTCTGACGATAATAATAATAAAACAATGAACGAGGTGATATACCCTGGGGATGGAAAAATAATGAACTAATATCCACACCGTCAATTTTTAAAGGAGGTAAAGGACATCCGGTGAGTGCGGCTATCGTCGGTAAAAAATCAATGGTGGAACAAAGTTGATTGCAAACAATTCCCTCAGGTAAAATCCCTTTCCATCTTGCAATAAAAGGTACGCGGTGGCCACCTTCAAAAGTAGTTCCCTTACCTTCTCTGAATCCTCCAGCGTTGCCGGCATGATTACCAAAATTTAACCAGGGCCCATTATCACTAGTCAATAATATGAGTGTGTTTTTATCGAGTTTATTTTCTTTCAATGTTTGAACGATCTGGCCTACAGACCAATCTAATTCCTGGATCACATCACCATATAGACCTTGTCTGCTACTCCCTTTAAAATCATGAGAAGCATTGACAGGTACGTGGGGCATACTATGTGGCATGTATAGAAAGAAGGGATGGCTTTTATTTTTTTGAATGAATGAAACTGCCTTTTCTGTATACCTTTTTGTCAACTTAGCCTGATCATCCAATGTCACTACAGAATCCGTCTTCTCGTTATTTGTGATCAATGGCAAAGTCGGAAATCTTAGTTTAGGTCCTTCTTTAGCAGGTGTCCCGTCATAATTAACCGGCCACATATCATTAGAGTAAGGGATACCGAAATATTCATCAAAGCCATGTTGTAATGGTAAGTTCTCCCGGTGATCACCAAGATGCCATTTGCCATAGATAGCAGTATGATATCCCTTATTTCTTAATATATCTGCAAGAGTAGTTTCAGTCCTGCTAATTCCAATTTTTGAATCGGGAAACAAGGCACCATATATACCTATTCTATTCGGATAACATCCTGTGAGTAATGCAGCTCTTGAAGCTGAACAAACAGCTTGTGCTGAAAGAAAGTTAGTAAAACGAATACCTTCATGGGCTAACCGATCCATATTGGGAGTCTGAATATCCAGGGCTCCGTAGCAAGATAAATCACCATAACCCAAATCATCAAAAAAGATAATGACGATATTAGGTGCAGCAGACTGGTTTGAATAGATCGAACGGAATGATACAAAACCCAGTAAAAGCAGGAGTATGAATATAGTTTTGTATCGAACGATCATCATAGCAAGTGCGTATTAAAGAGTCTTCTTTGTATATTCAGAATTAATCTCACAGGGCTTCTACTTTAATCAAATAGATTCAAAGCCCTGCGCGATTAATTCATTTTATACAGTATAATCAACGGATTGAAAAAAATATTTCTCTTCCCCGCTATTTTTTGTCAGGATAAATTTAAATGAGCTTCCAACCTTCCCTGTAACTTCTTCCTACAAATTGATTGGCTTCATCAAAGTTGGTGATTTTCATATTCTTTCCATCCCATTTCAGTTTTTTACGACCATCGTAATTCATGCCTCTGCCTGTTTCAGTTTTAGTACCTAATCCATAGCTGCGGATTGCGAGATTACCCATGATCACAGTCTCCGTTAATGGGCCTGAATAATCAAATGAAGAGGTCAATGCTTTATGCTCTTTACTGCCAAATCCCGCTTTACATGCTTCAGTCCAGGATACCTGGTGGCCGTATTCGGGAAGTTTTTCATTTTTATTACTCGTCATAAACTTGGGATCCATCTCTATCTTTTTGCCATCTTTAAAATAGATCTTGGGGGTAAGTCCATAAGTACCACAGGTCATCACACCTTTAGTACCCATCATCATCACACCATTGGCACTTCCTTTTTCACCAAGGTCTTCATTGGCAGGAATCCAATCCGGATGAAATGGTCTGATTCCACCGTCTGACCAGGTAAGTTTCAAAGGTTTTAAGTTTTTAGCAGTAGGTCCAAATTTTAATTGTACTTGTGAAGAAGGAGGACAACCTTCTGGAATACTTTCTGGTACCCAATCCTGTTTGAATATCTGACCAACGCTACATTCTACTTCGGTCGGATAACCAAGACCTAACACTCTGAAAGGTGGATCAATCAAATGACAACCCATATCTCCCAATGCTCCGGTACCGAAATTCCACCATCCTCTCCATTTAAAAGGATGATATAATGGATGATAATCTACATATTGTGCGGGGCCTAAAAACAAATCCCAATCTTCAGGAGACATAGATTCGGGAAGTGCTGGTTTTTCAGTAGGCACATTAATTCCCTGTGGCCATACGGGTCGGTTAGTCCATACATAAACCTGGTCGACCATACCAATTAATCCTTTATTGAACCATTGAATCATTTGTTGTTGACCAGGATTAGAGGCGCCCTGGTTACCCATTTGACTTACCACTTTATATTTTCTGGCGCCTTCGGTTAGTTGCCGGGCTTCATAAATATTATGTGTCAATGGTTTTTGTACATACACATGTTTGCCAAGTTGCATTGCTGACATGGCCGCAACTCCATGTATATGATCAGGTGCTGAGATAGTCACTGCATCGATGTCTTTACTCATAGTATCGAACATCTTGCGAAAATCATGGAATCTGGTAGCCGTTGTAAATTTTTCCAATGATGTTTTACACCGGGCAGAATCTACATCACAGATCGCTACGATCTTGTTCACTCCATTATTATACGCATTGCGAATATCAGATTCCCCTTTACCGCCCGCACCAATAGATGCAATATTGAGCATATCACTGGGAGCTGTATATCCTTTGCCCAGTACAAATCTTGGTACAATAAAGAAAGAGGCCGCAGCAATACCTGATTTTTTTACGAAGTCTCGTCGCTGACGATTTGGTTTTTTATTCATTTTAAAAGATTTATTTATTGGGTCAAGTTAATGAGAATTGAAGATATTGCTTTTCTTAATTGAAGATTTTGTGTTATTTTTTTTGTTTTTTGATGCTATTAAGGTAAACGATAACCATAACCATATATTGATCCAATTACTGCTGATCTCATTAATCATCCTTCCTGATTTGTTTTTGGTTAAATGCATTATGAATCATGAATTGTAAGCTTAAATTAATAACTCACCGGTTATAAAAAAATCGTATTTAAAATGTGTTAAATTCATTGAATATAATTAATCCAACCATGAATATAAATTACAGGAATGACCGTATACCTGATGCTGATCAGGTCATTGAGCTTTACAATAATGCCGGCCTTCCCCGGCCAACTGGCGACAGGGATCGTATCGAGGCCATGTATTTGAATTCAAATTTTATTGTGTCTGCATGGAATGGAGATTTATTAGTTGGAGTCGCTCGTTCACTTACAGACTACCACTGGAGCTGTTATCTGGCAGACCTTGCCGTAAGAGAAGAATATAAAGCACAGGGGATTGGCAAAAGACTTATCGAACTCACAAAAGAAAAAATGGGACCTACCTGTATGATCCTATTATTATCTGTACCAGATGCCATGGAATATTATCCTAAAGTCGGATTTGAAAAAATGAATAGCGCATTTTGGATGAAAAGAGATCGATAGGTATTCTAAATTTTAAATGAAACAATAAGTTATGAAAAGTCAAAGTTATAATCCCATACTTCCATTTAATTATTTTTCGAATGAAGCACAGGATTATTCCATGGATCTATTGGTCAATCGTTTTATTATTCAATACTCCAATTTTAGTATATGCCCGCACGTTGCATATTGGCACAGGATATCCCTGGACTTCGCCCAATTCCATGCAGGGACAGGTGGTGGCCGGTGATACCGTGATTATTCATGCAGGGTCATATACAGGAACATTTTTTATAACTAATCTCACCGGTACTGTTTCAGCTCCCATTATTATCAAAGCAGCAGCCGGAGAAACTGTATTGTTTACCGGTGGGACGGAGTCCTTTCATTTCTCTGATATTGCCTATGTAGAACTGCAGGGTATTATTGCCCAAAGTCAGTCAGGAAATGGAATGAACATTGATGATGACGGTACTTTCAATACACCCTCTCATCACATCCTGATAAAAGATTGCATCTTCCGTAGTATTAATGCAACAGGCAATAATGATTTGCTCAAACTCTCCGGGGTAGATGACTTCACTGTCCAAAACTGTATATTTTTAAATGGAGCAGGCGGAGGGAGTGGTATAGACATGGTGGGATGTCATCGTGGATTATTTCAGAACAACCAATTTACCAATCTCGGGAGTAACAGCATTCAAATTAAAGGAGGAAGTCAGGATATTACCATCAGACAATGCCGGTTTACCAATGGTGGTCTGCGAGGTATTAATATTGGAGGAAGTACGGATCTTGAGTTTTTCAGACCTCAGAATGCAACTTTTGAAGCCAGCCAGGTTCAGATATATTCCAATGTGATTGAGGGCAGCGAGGCTCCATTTGCATTTGTTGGAGCAGTGGATTGTAAGGTGATTAACAATACTATCCTAAGACCCGGCAAATGGGCTATGCGTATCCTTCAGGAAACCGTTGATATCAGTAGATTTCAACCCTGTGGAAGAAACACTGTTCAAAACAATATTTTTATTATTACCACAGCAGTATCTACCGAAGTCAATATTGGTCCAGACACCGCACCTGGTACTTTTGTTTATTCAAACAATCTCTGGTATAAAGAAGGGCAATCAAACTGGTCAGGACCCGTCTTACCAGTGACAGATCCTAATATTCTCTTAGGTAATCCCGGATTAAACAGCACTACGTTTTCAATCATGAATTCAAGTATTGCATATCAAAAAGGAAAAACTGCATCTGGAATCAGCATTGATTATTATGGTAAAAATTTTCGTAATCCTCCTTCTATTGGTGCTATAGAAGCAGAATCCCCTCTTGCACTCAAATCAGATGATAAAAACAAATCGAAACAACAGGAGTTAAACAACTCAATTAAACTTTATCCTAATCCTGCAGAAAATATAATTCATGTCGATGTACCGGAACGCGCAATGTATGTCATCGTCAATGTACAGGGTCATAAACTCAAAGGGGGATCATTGCTTAAAGGAGATAATATCATCCCTATTCAAGATCTGAACTCCGGGATTTATTTTACTCATCTGGAATTTCAATATTCAAAAAGTATCTTGAAGTGGCTTAAAGTGGATTAGTGTCATGCAGCGCTGAAATTAAAATGCATTACCTTTAAAAGGTGCGTCTATTAATATACATTCTCCACTTTTTACTTTTATCTCCTTGTCTTTCTGGACAAGATATTGATACCAGCTCCACGACTAAACTGGTTTTATTGGGTACCGGTACGCCCAATGCTGACCCTGATCGTTTTGGTCCTTCTTTGGCTATCGTCGTACGAGGCACATCCTATATAGTGGATTGTGGAGCCGGAGTAGTGAGGAGGGCTGCTGCTGCTGCACGAAAAGGTGTAGATGGATTACAAGCAACTTTTTTAAATCATTTATTTATTACTCATTTACATTCTGATCATGTCACAGGATATCCGGATTTTATTTTAACTCCAGCAGTATTGGAAAGAAAAGGACCATTAACTGTATATGGACCAAAAGGCATCAAGTATATGACGCGGCATATCCTGAAAGCCTATCATGAAGATATTGACATTCGTATACACGGCTTAGAACAGGGCTCTCTAAGTGCATATCAGGTCAACGTCACTGAAGTAAAACCAGGTATCATTTACAAAGACTCTAATCTGATAGTCAAAGCTTTTAAAGTGAATCATGGTTCGTGGAAAGAAGCTTTTGGTTTTAGATTCGAAACACCGGATAAGATCATTGTAATATCTGGTGACTGTACCTATAGCCAAAGCATTATTGAAAATGCTAAAGATTGCGATATCCTGGTGCATGAAGTTTATTCTGAAGAAGGTTATGCAAAACGACCTCCTAAATGGAAAACATATCATGCTCAGTTTCATACTTCCACTTCACAACTTGCAACTATCGCCAATGCAGTGAAACCTAAACTAGTAGTCCTTACCCATCAGCTCATCTGGGATTCTACCGAGCAAAAATTATTGGATGAAATACGGGCATTGTACTCCGGTAAGGTTGTTTCCGGGCATGATCTGGATATCTTTTGATAAGCTCGGAGACTATACAACCACACCTATTTGATTCTTAATACATTTGTCATATGACATTATCAGAAATAGTTCATCACCGGAGATCTGTACGCAAATTTGATCAGGTACATCCTTTCGATCATGAAGCTGTAACCCATGCTCTGGAGTTAGCTATCCTGGCCGCTAATTCATCCAATTTGCAGACCTGGGAATTTTACCGGCTTAGAGATAAAGAAAAAATAAAACATATGGTCCCCTTATGTCTAAAGCAAAATGCAGCACGATCCGCTTCGGAACTTGTACTCTTTGTCTGCAGAAAAGATTTGTGGCGATCACGAACCAAATGGCACCTCGATAATATACACCGCGAAATCAAAGAGGGAAAAGGAGATGAAAGTCGTCATAAAAAAGGCATCCGGTATTATGGAACATCCATTCCATATCTTTATAGAAACGATATCTTTTTTTTACATACTCTTGTCAGAAAGTTCAATCTTCTTTTTAAACATTTGACAGGCAAACCATTTCTAAACTGGACTTCATCTTCTGATACCAGGGTAGTAACACATAAATCACTTGCTTTGGCTGCAGCCAATTTTATGCTTAGTATGACCGATCAGGGTTATGACACTTGCCCTATGGAAGGATTTGATGAATTTAAAGTAAAACGTTTCCTGAAGCTTCCGTCCACGGTAGAGATAGGAATGATTGTAGCTTGTGGTAAAGGATTGCCCGAGGGAATTTATACAGAAAGACGGCGATTGGAATATCATGATGTAGTTCATGAATTATAATCACATCCGGAGTCCTCAATAATTTTATTTTTACAGGATGAATACAAGACTTTTTAATATGGGTTTAGTGATCCTTTCCCTGTTTTTTACCCTTCAAAGTAAGGCACAATTTGATGCCATGAATGGTAAAAGTATAACTGATTTTATATCCATTAAAAACAGCGAAGCTTTTGTTAAATCATCGGATATCGAAGGCAGTCCTTACGCCAGTGATTCTTTTAAACTGGGTAAAGTACATACTACAAAAGGTGTATTCAATGGCGTTTCTCTGAGATATGATCTTGTCAATGACTGGATAGAATATTTAGAGAAAGGGAAACATCTTATTCTTACTGCTGAACCCAGTATTATCAAGGTAGAAATAGACACGATCACGTTATACACACAACCCTTTTACAAAGAAGGCAAGCTTACGCTGGGATTTTTTAAAATGTTATTTGATAAGAATATCATCTTATTAAAACATCAATCTGTAAAGTTTAACGAAAAACCTCCGGTCAAAGCTGTTGAACTAACGAGCGTACCGGCCAGTTTTACTCCAGAGTCTGATCGATTTTTTATCCGATTTAGTAATATGGAAGCTAAACCTATTTTCTCCGTTAAAAAATTGGTCTCCACTTTTCCGGATCATGAAAAAGAACTTACTTCATTCGTTAAAAGAAAAAATATTAAATTGAATCAGGATGATTTGATAAGTCTTGTGACATACTATTCTAAATTGAAAGAATAAATCATTTTATTATCGGATATCCCTTGGACAGGGTAGGACCGCTCATTCATTGAATTCTTTAAGTTTTAAGTTAGATTCGAATTATCCCAATACCATTACTTTTACAGACATGAATTTAAAACTAACAAGAATACCCTTTGTCGTTATAGGATTGATCTTCGTTCTTAACGCCTATACCCAATCTGATGTCGTCAGAGGGAATAATATTGCTGATCATCTTTTGATCAAACAACGGGAAGCCTTGACGAATCCTCCAGATATAGATGGTTCCCCTTATGACAAAGATTCTTTTGCATTGGGAAATGTATATACGATGAAAGGTATATTTAAGGATATATCAATGCGTCAAGATCTGGTCAATGATTGGATTGAATTCAGGGAAAAAGGAGTTAGATATATCCTGGATCCCGGACCTAATATCATCAAAGTGGAACTAGATACCATTACATTATACACACAACCGGTTTATAAAGACGGGAAGTTGGCTATGGGTTTTTTCAAGGTTTTAGATGATGATAAAGTAAAATTATTAGTCCAAAAATCCATCCTATTCGTAGAGAAACCACCTGTGAAAGCATATACATCAACTAATATTCCGGCAAAATTCGTCCGGGACGCAGACAAATATTATTTCAGAGTAGATAACCTGGAAGCAAAACGAATAAGTAATATCAAAAAAATGATTGACTTATTTCCGGATCATCATAAAGAACTGACCTCTTACATTAAAAGAAAGAAAGTGGGTATCAATCAGGATGATTTACTGAAGCTATGGGCATATTACAATAAACTCTGAAATTATTAAGTTTTTATTAAGCAGGTTGCATGGGATATGGATGCAACCTTACCTTCTCTTGCCCACCTTCCATTCAATCATATATAATATCTATGCGCAGAGATCAGTTTTTAAGAAAAAGTTTGGGGATGATTACCATCCTTCCTTTTACAGCTACTATACTTTCATCGTGTACTAAAGATTCTGAAGGAGGTACGGATGTCAGTACCGATGGCTCTACGAATGGCAGTTCATCCGCTAATTGCACAATCACTAAATCTGAAACTGAAGGTCCTTTTCCTACTCATGATCCCGCCTCCTATGTATTAAAGGATATCCGGTCAGATCGCGGCGGTGTGCCATTAAATGTAATGATTACGATTAAAAATAAAAATAATAGCTGTACTGCGTTAGAAGGCGCCCTCGTAGATATATGGCATTGTGATGCTGACGGAAATTATTCTGAATACGGAGGATCAGGTATGCAGCCTACCAATCTTACTAATGTACATTTTCTCAGAGGCAGACAGACTACTAACGCAAATGGTGTTGCAGGATACACCTCTATTTTCCCTGGTTGGTATTCAGGCCGTGCAGTACATATTCATGTTCATATTTTTGATAAAACCGGTAAATCTTTGCTGGTTACCCAGATCGCTTTTCCTGCTGCAGTATGCGATACGGTATTCACCACAGCTACCGGTTTTTATAAAAAAGGCAAAGCCAATACCAGTAATGAAAGTGACAATGTATTCAGTGATGGATTTACAGACGAATTATCCGGATTGTCTGGTAATGTACAGGATGGTTATACACTTACTCATAACATCGTGGTGAGTGCTTAGGTTTTTCAGATGGAAGTAGTCTTTCTACCCAATACATTTCACAAGACTGAACAAACTAAATCTTTCAGAAAAAGAACTATTTTCAATGCAACCCAATCTGCAACTTCAGCTACGCTGAATACCGATTTTCATTTCTCAGAACTTAATGAACTCACATTAGGCAATGAAGGGTCTTATTCTATTAACCTGAATCCTGGCTATATGAATCTGATATTACCATTAGTCGGGGAGTTAATCACAGATCAAAAAAATAATATCCATTCCATTGAACCTGGTCAGTTATTGAATTTAAATTCCAATATTTCTTCGGTAATAAAGCTAAGAAATGAGTCAAAGGTAGAGACGTCCTTATTCCTTCAAATAATATATAAGAATGATTCTTATAAATTGACTTCACAGGTTCATCCAGTAGACATCGAACAAGCAAATCAAAAATTGCATGACATTCCAATTTCACCCGAGGTGTCTTTATCGATTGGGAAATTTTTAGGACGGTTTGATTATGCCTTTGATATTAAAAAAAATGAACGAATTATTGCTTATGTTATATCCGGTGTTTTTGAATTAGAACACAGGTTACTTGAAGCAGGAGATGTGATGATATTATCCGGTGTGGATAAAAATCAACTTGAAATGGAATCATTAGCTGTAGAAAGTATACTATTGATATTGAAATCAACTTAACGCTATCAAATTGAAAACAGGTTAGACTATTAATTTTATTGTAACCCTGTTTTAAGGTTCATTTCATTTTGGTTTATAGAGCGCATTGCCTTAAGCTCATCAAGCAGGTCAAAAAATGAAATACCTGAAGCGTAAAATGTCATATAGTATAATGCGAGCTATGCCTGTTATCAATGAGGTCGATGATTATCCTAAGACTTCCTGGTGTTCATCGAATATCTGATTCATTCATCTAATACAACCAAATTTACTTATACAAATGACGCTTTGAATCGTCTTCTTTATAAGTAAATTTTTTATGATTAATGACTCTTCGCCGCGAATTTATGTTTTCGCACTTTTCTACTTCATTATTTCTTGTAGTAAAGAAAATAAGACACCTGTCATCCCGCTACCTGACAATCTGTATTCATATACCACCATATTGGATATAGGCAATCAAAATGATGCATCGGATATACGTGTAGAAACTAAAGTGCTGAGCACATTAATGCCCAGTGAAATTGCAGAATCGAGATTGGTGATCGTCAAGTCAACAAAAACGATCGACATAGCTCAGATAAAATTATTATCAACCAATACGTTTTATTCAATTCCAGTTTCCAACACCACTGTCCAAATATATAAATTACCTTCTTCATTAAAAGATAATGACGGGGATGTAATCCAGAATGATGTAAATTACTTCTGCCTTATTGGGGTCATCGGTAAAAATGGATCAAGCCAGGTTGTAAAATCACCTGATTTTACTTTAGGTAATAAACCCATCTATGCCGGCGACTATGTAGGTACCTGGGAAGATTTGGGACCTCCCGGCCCTGCTACATTTCCCATGTCTTTACGGATAGCGAATGACTATACCGGCAATATGTTTTATGCTAGTGCCAATTTCAAACCATTTGGCAAAGGGATATCTGATGCTGTGGTAATCATGGAAGTCAACGGTGCCACCATCAAATCATTTAAATTAAATCAACTTATAAAGGAGTATACACCCACTTCTGATTGTCCGGCTCAAGCTATCCTCACCGGAAATATCTATGATGATGTAAATCTAAAATTAAATGATGTGAACTGGGCAGATTGTGATGGCACCAGGATGGTAAGGCTTTCATTCAAAAGAATTAAATAATACACATGAAGAAAATTATTCAATTTTTCATATTCAGTGGTGCCGTATTATTTACTTATTTTTCTTGTAAAAAAGAATCTATCACCCCTACACCTGTTCCAGTAAATACTCCGGAGTTTATCGCTGATGATAATACGTTTACTGATTACAATAAGTGGACTTTACTGGCTGAGCGCACAGGAAAAGATCCTTTATTAGGCATATTCCACAATGCCGATGTGCCGGGAATTATACGTAAAGTATATATCAAAGACAATGCACAGCGAGTCAATGGTCAATACCCTGTCGGTACCATCATCGTCAAAGAATATCGAAATGCTAATGGGACATTAGCTGATTTTGATCAATTGGCTATGGTGAAGAGAGGAGGTGTGTCATTTAATACTGCATTCAATAATTGGGAATGGTTCCGTTTAGATCGCACGAATACTAAAATAGCCGTGATCGCTGGTGAAATCATCAGAGGTGGTACACTGGGTGACAATGCCTGCAATAATTGTCATAGCGGGGCGAAAAATAAAGATCTGGTATTTACCGGTAATTAAGCTTTTTAATCATACAAATCCTTTAGAAGTAAGTTTTTGGTAAATGGGGTGACTGCGGTTGCCCCATTTCATTTGAGCAATGCTTCGATTTTTGAT
>JBDTUE010000005.1:0-49780 GCA_040007895.1 Saprospiraceae bacterium
TTATCCCAGAGCGAGTTTATTTTGGTCCCGTGTGTAAACCACGGGATTACTTTTTTTGCCTGCCCTCCGGGAGGCGGGCGGAAAAAAAAGTAAGGCTAATAATGATATAATATTCAAAAATTATATTTAAAATTTATCCACTAAATAAAGTAAAGAGCCTCTTTTTTCATTTCATAGAATTACCATACCCAACCAGTAATACTGATAAAATAATAGTTGCAATCCCAACTGTAAAAGTAGTTTTCGTTTTTGGTGAAACTCCTTTCCATTCCTTTAATAAGATACCCCACATGTTCGCCACCAATATGATAAAGGCCATGTGTAAGATCCATGAACTGGCTCCATTCCCTAATTTACTTTCACCCATTCCATAAAAAAAGAATTGTAAAAACCAGGTAGTGCCAGCTAATGCCGACCACATATAATTTTTCATAAGAGGTGTAGTTGCATCCGTATAGTTTTTGAAGGATTTGTTTTGAACATTAAGGATCATACACCAGATAAAATTAGTAAGGAGGCCACCCCAAAGCAATACTATATAAGTTACATTATTTTGGAACAATGGATTAAGACCTTTGTTGACTGCTTCCAAAGCCATTGGTTTTCCAGCTTCAATACCAAAGTTAAAACATGCACTCATGATACCTGAGAAGATGGCTACAACTAATCCTTTGGTAAGATTAAATTCAGCTACACTTTTCTTTTTATCAGCATCTGATAATTCTTTTTCTTTCAATACACCAGCTCTTCCACAGATATAAATCCCCAATAAACAGAGCATGACTCCTCCTAAAACAATTCGTCCCCAGGATGTCCCTATAAGATCATTAAAACTGGTTTTCCCAGGAGCTGGAAAAAAATTGTAATATATGGCGGGCAACAATGAACCGAATGCTGAACAAAACCCAAGTACCACTGAATTACCCAGAGACATACCCAGATATCGAACTCCAAGCCCGTACGTAAGACCACCAAATCCCCATAGGATACCGAATAATATGGTATAAAAAATAGTCGTCGTGGATGTAGCTGCAATGATCGAAGAAAATCCAGGTACAGTAAGCGCGGCAGCAATTGGAGGTACTATTAACCAGGAGAATAAACCGCCGATAATCCAAAAACTTTCCCAATTCCATTTTTTTACATTTTTATAAGGCATGTAAAAACTGCCTGAGGCAAACCCACCTATAAAATGATAAAGGATACCAAATAGAACTTGCATAGAGTTTAAAACTTATTTTATTCGAAAGATATAAATTATTCGTTGCAATGGCTTAAGTCTACTTTTTAACGCGCTGTGCAGCATGAGGAGATTCACTGGGATTAACTACTTTTACCTGAAATGAATTTAATATGAATAAAATCTTAGGTAATGTCCTTATCTGGTCCTTATCCGTATCGTTGGGTGGATTTTTATTTGGATTTGATACGGCAGTGATCTCCGGAGGCGAACAACAGATTCAAAAACTTTGGAATTTGAGCCCGTTCATGCTTGGCCAGATGGTTGCTATGGGTCTTTATGGAACTATAGTAGGAGCCATATTTGGTGGCATTCCTGCTAATAGGTACGGACGTAAAATGACGCTATTGGTGATTGGATTATTTTTTCTGGTTTGCTCTATTGGCTCTGCAATGTCTTCGAATGTGAATATGCTTATGTTTTTTAGATTTCTCGGAGGACTTGGAGTAGGTGCATCTTCTGTAGTAGCTCCGATGTATATATCAGAGATTGCCCCACCTCAGCGGCGAGGACAACTGACAGCGTTATTCCAATTTAATCTTGTATTTGGAATACTAATGGCATACCTGTCAAACTTTTTAATAGGAAATGGTGATAACCCTGACAATTGGAGATTAATGCTTGGAATAATGGCCATACCTTCGGTCATATTCATAGCAGCTATTTTTTTAATACCTGAAAGTCCAAGATGGCTTATGACTGCAAGAAATAAAATAGATGAAGCCAGAAGAATTTTAATGATTATTGATCCCAAACAAGTTGAAGCGTCTATAGCAGCTATTCAGTCCCCAGCAAATGGAAACGAATCATCACTAACTTATTTCTTTTCAGGAAAGTTCAAATTTCCAATCATTCTGGCCTTCCTGTTTGCATTCTTTAATCAAGTGTCGGGAATCAATGCAGTGATTTATTATGCACCACGAATACTGGAAGACATTGGTCTGGGAAAAAGCGCTGCGTTGCTTTCAACGGTTGGGATAGGAGTAATTAATCTGCTTTTTACAATGATTGGATTGAGCCTGATTGATAAATTTGGTCGACGTTATTTAATGTTTATCGGGAGTTTTGGTTATATCATTTCATTAGGACTTGTTTCTATTGCATTTTTTTTGGGTAAGGGATCAACCTTTGTACCTATTCTATTATTCATGTTCATTGCCTCTCATGCAATCGGGCAAGGTGCTGTAATCTGGGTTTTTGTTTCTGAAATATTTCCTAATCGGGTGAGGTCCTGGGGAGCTTCATTGGGAAGTAGTACACACTGGCTATTTGCAGCTCTTATAGCGGGATTATTTCCTTTTTTTAATGAAAAATTCGGCGGAGGAATCATCTTTGCTTTCTTTATGATCATGATGGTATTACAACTATTATTTGTTTGGAAAATGATGCCGGAGACTAAGGGAGTTTCGCTGGAAGATTTAGAGAAATCATTGGTGAAATAAAAAACAACCAACGCGATTCATGGGAAAAAATCATGTGATTAGGATTCAATGTCAGGATCAAAAGGGATTGATTGCCAAGATCTCCGGAATCCTTTTTGAAAATAATCACAATGTCTTGCTCATGAAAGAATTTGTTGATTTAAAAACAAACTCCTTTTTTGCCCGATTGGAACTTTCGGGTGTACTGCACACAAAAAAAATAATTAAAGAATTACAAAGCGTATTGCCCCCTGATACAGATATAGAGATCATACCAAAACAGAAGAAAAGGATGATCATACTTGTTTCAAAGGAGCATCATTGTCTGACGGATCTATTAATACGATTTCATTTTGATGAATTGCATGCAAATATCCTTGCCGTGATTGGCAACCATAATATCCTGGCTGAAATTTGTGCAAGATTTGAAATTCCATTTCATTTCATTTCACACGATTTAAAGACCAATGGTGAATTTGAAGCTGAGTTAATGAATAGTATAACGGATTATAAGCCTGATTTAATAGTCCTTGCAAAATTCATGAGAATATTGAGTCCGGGTTTTGTACATCATTTTAAGGATAAGATTATTAATATTCATCATTCATTTTTACCTGCCTTCGTCGGTGCACATCCGTATAAGCAAGCCTTTGAGCGGGGAGTGAAGATCATTGGAGCTACTGCCCATTTTGTCAATGATACCCTGGATGAAGGCCCTATTATTTCGCAGAAAACCATTGAAGTTGATCATGAATATGAATTAACCGATTTAATCGAGTCTGGGCATGAAATAGAAAAATCTGTGTTAGCAGATGCCTTGCATAAAGTATTAGCAGATAAAGTATTTATATCAAACAATAAGACTATAATCCTGGATTGAAAGGGTTTTACCAAGGGGAGATGCCGTCAAAATGGTAGCGGCCACAATACGATATCTACTCTTCTGTTTTTCAATCGCCCATCCCAGGAATTATTGTCATACTCAGGATTCTCCAGTCCATGATCTTTAATAAAAAGTTTATTAGTAGGGTAGCCGTCATCCAATAGAAAATCATAGGTGGATTCGCTACGCATTTTAGAGAGCCATTCATTGAACTTCACTCCACCGATATTGTCCGTATGACTGTGAATATGGATTTCATAATTGCTGAGTATTTCGTTGCTGAAAAATGCGCGGACTTTTTCTTTCTCGTCGTCTGAAATGAAGTAACTCCCACCTCCAAAATAAATGCTGACCATTTTGTATTCTTTTTTACCATCAGGATCCGGGATGTCCTGACTTTGAGAAACTAATGGGAGAAGAAAATAAAGGGAGGCTATGATCCACTTCATCATTTGAGTGATTGAGATAGAAAATTAATGGAATAATTGCTCAATTGCAAATACCTGGTCCTACACAATACCGGAATTAAAGTAATAAAAAAGGCGCTATCCATAAGGAAGGCGCCTTGGTTGATAATTTAATTATTTTATTTTCCTTCAAACATCCCTTCGTAACCACCACTGTTATTTCTTGTCATAGCCTGAGGTTGATCCAGGTTAAGTGAGTCTGCTTTATCACGACCACCGGAAAGTAAAAATGAACTTTGTTTTTCCCATTGTTCAAGCATTTTAGCACCTTCTTCTTCAAAGACTCCGTTTTGAAGATCAACACTATTCATGAAATTGGATGACAATTCCATAAATCTTTCCATTTCACCAACTTTGTTTGCTACATCATCAGCGATATTTTCAAGAGCCGCATCAAACATTGCTCTTTTATCTTTATCCCCTGACAGTACAGACATTGCAGACCGCATGGCACCATAGGAGGCTCGGATTGCTTTTCTTTCTTCTTGTTTTATTTTGACCTGGTCACGGGTATCTTCTAGTAAGACTTCTGAATTCTGATACATTTTGGTTAATACCCTATATAAGATATCCATCTTACCTCGCAATTCGTCATACTTGGCATTTACTTCTTTGAGTCGAGCTGCTTTACGACTGGCGAGTACCATTTGACTTTCCTGTCCCAATTCTTTTGCTTTAGAGGCCAGGAGCATATTCTGATTGATTTCCTTGGTATTTTCTTCTACCATCGTGGTTAGCTTCCGGATCTGACCTTTTAAATTGCCAATCTGGGTACTCATTTTTGAAAGATTGTCCTCAAGATCTTCCACATAGTTTTTTAAAATACCTATAGGATCTATAGTAATAAACAAACCGGTGACCCAACGCATAATACTTTTATATCCATAACTAACAAGAGTCCTCATTTTAGGATCCAGAACCATATAGATAATAGCTCCAAGAGCTAGCAACATACCTGATAAGTACAGGAGATTGCTAGCTAGTCCTATTAATGTTGGCAACGCCTTATACAATATATATCCACCTCCTGCGACAAGGCCAAGGAGGAATAAAGTGCCTGTCATACCTTCGGGTCTTTGCCAGAAGGATTTTGGTTTAGAAGGGGCGGGATTGAACGGTGAATCTGCCATAAGAATTTGATCTTGTTTAAGTAATAAAATTATAAATATTTATTGAATGTGTCTATATCTGATTTCAACACGTTTTCAAAGTGCGTATAGGTCTCTTCAAACCTCACTTTGGTATCATTAATTTTTTGACGGGCTTCTTCAATCTCTTTATCTGCATTATCGATTTTCGATTGAAATTCCCTAATCTGTTTTTCAAGTTCAGCTATCTGAGCCTGATGGGATTTTATTTTTTCGTGAAGAAAAGTCGTTTCACTTTGTTTTTGATTGATTTTGATGTTTTTCTGTTTGTTGTGTGCCGCATCAAACTCAGCTTTTTCTTTTTGAAGTACCTGCTGGTAATGTTGAATCTGTTCGATCAATTTGTCCTTGGTAATACCGAGTGTAGATGCAGTGGCAAAAGAGGATTTGATGGCAATATCTTCAGACATCGACATTCTTTCCATAAGCACTTTAACAGACTCTTTAAATTTGAGATAATCGAATCCTGATAGGGTATTAGCCTTCAAAGCATTGTACAGGAATTCCAGGCTTTTAGGGTCGAGATTACTCGCGTTAAAAATATCTTCTAAGGTATTAGACATAAAGGTGGAGATATAATATAAAACTCAATATTCTGCCTTTTTCATTACATGGCATGAGCCTTATCGCCCATTGTATTTAAACGTCATACCAATGTATCAATTTTACAGATCAATGAAATTACCATTTTTAGCCCGGCAAGTCCAGGACACTGATTATAGGCACGGCACTTCCGGCGATTCCTTTGACACTACCATAAAACTGGGAAGTATTTACCAGAACTTTTTCGATCACTTTTTCGCGCTGAGCCCATATCCGGCTCATAGCTAATTTCTCCTTTTGAAGGTCTTCCTGCATTTGTTTGAACCCCTCGACAATTGCTTCAATCTGCATTTTAAAATCATTACCGGTAAGATATGCGTATAACATATTCATTTTATCAGCCTTATTCACCTGAGAAGCAAGGGCCTCTGCTACCTGTATCAAACCGTGACGAAGGACGGGAATCAGGGCTTTATATTCATCATAACTACAAATCCAGATTCCTTGTTTTTCTCCCATATGGTCCATGTCTTTAGGCATGGTCTGGGTAATCAATACACCAACATCGGCACCTACTAAGCGCATGTCTTCTTTTAATTTTTCAATCCAGGCCAGCTCAAAACTTTTGGTTCGTTTACTTTCATAATATATTGTCCCGGCATCAGTGATACTTCTGGTGTTTACATGTTGTACGCAATCAGCTCCCCGGGCTCCTTTGCGCACTTCTTCAATTTCATCGAGTGGAAAATGCTCCTTAAGATAATTTTCTATAGCAAGTTCCTGGACTTCACCCTGTATCTGCATCGACCCTTGTTGTGATTTCCGTTGCAATGAATCGATGAGCTTGCGTTGGGTATCGAGCTGCATTTCGTATTCTTTCTGTTTTAGTTCTGACCTTCGTAATTCATCTGCACGGATTATTTCCGTTTGCCTGGTGAGTTCTTCATTTAATTTTTGTTGCAGCTGAAGTTCGATCTGGGATTGCATCGAATTCATTTTCCTTTTCAATTGTTCATTTTCTATAGCCGCCCTGGTGAGTTTTTCGAGCTGATCAGACATATCTTTTCGCTCGTTTTCCATAGTAAAAAGCTTTAGTTGATAATCCTTCTCCTGTTGAATTTTGAGATGTTCAAGAATTTTTGCTTTTTCTTTCTCCAATTTCTCAGTAAAAATTTCATTCTCCCTTAATTTTTTTGATTCAAGTTCTTTTTCCTTGTTCTCTACTATTTTCAAGCGATGGACAAATTCTGCTTGCAGAGATAATTCCTTTTCCTGGAATTGTTTCTCAAGTTCACGGGTTAGCTTTTGCCCGATGACTTCTTCTGCATGAAAACTGTGTCCGCAGGCAGGGCAGGATATTTTTTGCATAGCTCTCTTATTTTCTAAGAGTGCAATATATATAAAATTTGATAATATAGCTTAAGAAATGTCGATCTTCTCGTCCTAAAAGTGTCACTTGACAAAAATATATCAGCAGAATACACTTTTAGTTTTTTTATTATATAATCAATAAAATCCTGAAGTGGTATGGGACGACCAGGAATTTAAAAATTCAGTTTAAGAGCGACACTCAAATTACGTCCTGGTGCATTGATACCACTTGAAAAAATCCGGTACTGAGTATCCAGAATGTTTTCAAGGTTTAAGCCTAACCGAAATTTCTTAGTCAATTGGAACGATGAATAACAATTAAAGATCAACCATTTTGGTGTGCCCAGTGGAGTAGCATAGGCTTCATTATCCTCGGCATTGAGTAAATAATTTCTGATTTTTTTCCAATCATTATATTGCAAGTTGAATTCCAGTTTTGCTTTTTCTAATGTGCATAACAAACCAATTTTCACAGAAATGGGAGGTATGTGATCAAAATTAGAATTGACAGGTTTTAGTATTTTGCCTAATGCAGCTGATCCCGAGAAAACTACACTCATGTATTTACTAAAAAAGCCTTCTCCTTCGAGCGATGTGCCCATGATTCGAGCTAGCCTGTTATTTTGATTTGCCAATACAAGACTTTGACGGCCGTTGTATAAAATACTGTCCATGCCATTAAACTTAAATGGTGCAGTTACGATAGCGTCATATATATGAGTCAAATAAAAGCTGGCAACAAAATAGGACCGCTTATCAGGGTATGTATTTTTATAATTGAATTCGAATGAGAGGCTTCTCTCAGGTTTAAGGTTCGGATTAGGCACTATAAGCGTACCCGCGGTGGATTCAAATACTTTGGCAAGGTCATCGACATTGGGTACCCGGAATCCGGATGCCACCACAAAGCCCAGGTTAGCCATTTCATCTACTTTATAATTAAGGCCAACATTGGCAGAATAAACAAAATTGGACTGACTTACTTTTTGAAATGGGAATTTAAAAATATCATTAGCTCCAAAATCGGAACTTAACCCAGTAAAACCGAGTCGGATACTTTCCTGCATATTTATTTTCTTAGTCAATTCATTTGTAAGCGTTGCATAAGCACCTATGCGGCTCATATGATTCGAACCCGAAGGGTAACGGGTATCTAACGGAGCTTTAGCAGATGAAATAATATTCTTCAAATAGGCCGTTGATTTTACAGATTCATATTGCCCATCCAAACCAAAATTCCATTGATTCGTTTTATGGGTAACCTGACGGAACAAATCAAATCCGATTACATTGACCCGTTCAATCCTGCTTTGAAGATCGAGTACCCCAGGTCTTCTGTTAAACCGGCTTTCTTCTATATTTTGATAATTAATGTTTAGTTTGAATGGAAGCGATGAATGAAAATCAGCGGTATAACTACCTAAGAATCTTTTCTGAGGTCCATAGTACCATTCAGCATTTCTCAATGTAGTTCTGCTATCGGGATCAGTCAGTCTATCGTATCTCGGTATATCTGAAGAAGTAGAATATTGAAGATTGATCAAATGATCTACAGAATTACCGGATTTGAATTTAAGTTTTCCAACGAGATCAAGCTGATGATAAGCAGAAGGGGTCTGTAACCATGGAGAAAGACTATTAGGTACCAATACATCAACTCCGTTTTCCTGTGTATAACTATATATCCTTTGACCGTGCGGTAATAAATAATATGGGTTTTTAGTGCGGCCACCTTTTAAATCTCCATAATCTGAAAATGAAACAGAAAACAAACCTGCTAATCGTTTTGATCCATATTCCAGATCATAATGAATCATTTTCTCACTATTTACACTACTCCATCTGCTGAGTATCGTAGAATTATATGTTGATTTAGTTTTAAAAGAAGGTGTTTTTGTTATTAAATGGATCACACCTCCCAGTGCATCTGAACCATATACGGAAGAAGCAGGGCCAAATAATACATCTATCCGGTCTAAAATATTGGGATCTACAGTAATAATATTCTGGAGATGACCTCCTCTGTAAATAATATTATTCATTCTTACGCCGTCTACTACTAACAACACGCGATTTGCCTCCAATCCACGAAGTACAGGACTTCCACCTCCTTGTTGACTTTTTTGGACTGTAATGGAACCGGTTTTACTTAATGCATCTGCAATCGTTTGAGATCCGCTTAATTGGATTTGATTGGCAGATATGGAAGTAACCGATTGAGCTAACTGTTTGTAGGTCATAGGAGACCTGGTAGCGGAAATCGTGATCTCATTAATTCGTTGTGTTATCCCCGATGTATCCTGAGCTCTAAGTAAGAAACATAAGGTTACAACTAAAATACCTGTCAAGAGTAATTTTTGCATAGATATTAACTTAAACGAACTGCGATGATGACTTGTCTATCCTAATTTAAAACTTAGGTGAAGTTCTAATCCTCTTCTAATGCAAGATAAGAAATGAAACAGAAAATTAAAGATGAGGTAATATGCCAATCTATATCAGTTCAAAAAATATTTAATGGACTTAAACTTCTTCAATAAAATCTACATCTTTTTTAATAGGGTATCGCATCAGCATATTAATCCCGGTCCTGATGTCCATTTCCTCATAAACCACTTTATATAAAATCTCTATGATAGGGGAGCGCATATGATAGGTGGCTAATAAAAAATTGACTATTCTAAGTGTGCGTACACCTTCAGCCAATTCTTCACTTGAAGAAAGAATGTCTTTGATGTTTTCTCCCAAACCAATTCGTTTTCCAAATTGATAATTTCTACTGTCTGTACTGGTGGCGGTAGCTATGAGATCACCAATACCTGCAGTACCAAGAAAAGAAGTATGACTAGCTCCCATGCTTTGTCCAAAATGAATGATTTCACTGAGTCCCCTGGTGATCAGGATTGCCTGGATGTTTTTACCCATCCCCATACCGTCAAGGATACCACTACCTATCGCGATAATGTTTTTAAGTGTACCAGCTATCTGAGCGCCTTTTAAGTCGTTGCTTCCAAATACGAAAAACTTATTACTGCTGAGGACATCCATACCTAATTGAATGACTTCATCAAATTCACTGGCAATCACGGTTGCAGTAGGTTGACCGACAAGGATTTCTTTAGCCAGGTTGGGTCCGCTCAGGCAACCTATACGCAATACGGAAGTTTCCTGCCTGATTAATTCACTCATCGTAAGGACATTTTCTTTTCGCAGGGTTTTATGTTCTATATCTTTCTCTTCCATGCCGTCTATGACAAAACCTTTTGTACCATGGATAAGGATATGAGCCGGTGTAAGATATTGAGCTGCTTCACGTATCATTCCTGCAAAATCATCCGATGGGACAATCGGGAAAATAAGTTTAGTAGCTGCAATGCCCTCTTGAAGGGATTGAGTGGCTCTTATTTTTTCAGGAAGGGCTGTATTGAATAATGAATGATCTTCATTAATTTTTTTAAGCGTTTCTGCGTTTCTGCTTACTATAAGGACATCGACGTTATGTGACAAAAGTTTGGCGATCGCTATTCCAAAACTTCCGGCACCGATGACTGTGACCAGTTTCATTATTCATCTAAAGTAATCAAAACTACTTATATGCTACAACTAGTGTGTTCAATTGGAAATATTCTTCCATTCCAGATGATCTACAACAAATTCGATTTTTGAAATTAATTTTTTTAAGTCAGGGGAAGGACTGTTGTTGATCTCTATACTTTTGACTTTCGCCGTGTTTTTAATGGTTATTTTTTTATTGGGAAAATCGGCGATGTAAGCATTTTTGTCCGGATAAATCTCAGGGCCATTAAGTATAGAATTCGTAGAGGCTAACATCATGAGCTCATTTATTTCCCCTCTTTCTATCCTCGCAACATTCAATCCTTTGAGCCGTGTATGTTGAAATCCATTCCATATTGCAGTGCCATCATTCAAGATATTTAATTCATACACTTCACATTTTCCATAACAGCCGGATTGTTCAATACGTAAAATAGTATCGATTTTAAATACGGCAGGTGGTAGCACTGTATCACTACCTTTGGCCATTTCAATTAATTTTATCGACTGATTAAAGGAACCTATTGTTGTTTCTGTTGATATTTGATTTTCCTTGAAAATCACATTAGAAGCAGAGCAGAAAATGATAATGAAACTTAGAAACGAAAAAGACAATAATGACTTAAGCATCATCTTTTAGTGTTTTTTTGCTGTTCGAGTTTTTGTTTTTGTTCATCCATCATAGAGGACAACCTTTCCTGGAATCCTCCTTTCTTTTTGGGTTTGGCTTTTGCAGCTTTCAATTCTTCTTTCATTTTTGCTTCGGGGAATAATAGTGCTTTGCCACCTAAGGTTTGAGCTATGTTGAGGATATTACTAAAAGCCATATAAGCGGTGAGACCGGCGGCAGAACTATTAAAGAAGAATAAGAAAAATACCGGCATAAAGTATTGCATATACTTCATGGCAGGGTTCATAGAGAAATCCTGATCTTTCGTACTGTAAAACGTAAATACTAAAGTAGATATCACCCAGACCAATGAAAATAAACTTACATGAGATCCGTAAAAAGGAACATTAAAGGGAAGTTTTGCAAATACATCATAGGATGAAAGATCATTGGCCCATAAAAAACTGGATTGACGGAATTCAATGGAAGCGGGAAAGAACTGGTATAATGCAAGCCATATCGGCATCTGCAATACCATGGGAAGGCAGCCACCTAGTGGATTGACTCCAAACTCCCGGTATACTTTCATTGATTCCATCTGAATCTGTTGCGGATCATCCTTAAATTTTTCCTTTAGATGAGCTAGCTCAGGTTTTAATGCCGCCATCTTGGATTGGGAATGAAGCATTTTATAGCTCAATGGAAACAAACAGAGTTTTACAACGAGGGTAAGTAATAAAATAACAATGCCTTTATTAGAAAAGAAATTAGAAAGGAAATTAAATACCGGACGGATGACCCATTTATTTACAGTACCTAAAATGCTGGCCCCGAATGATATTTGATCTTCTAATTTAAATCCCTGGGCTTTTAAGGTGCTGAATTCATTAGGACCTATATAAATCTTTATTTTTTTTGAATCACCGTTTTCTAATGGAAGGTCGGCGGTCGTATTAAATTTACCCAATAAATTACTCGTATTATCGGTGGATGGAGTAGTTTCCAGTTTTATATTTTTAAAAGATTGCTCCGCAATGATAGAAGTATTAAAAAACTGCTGTGCATTGGATATCCATTTTACATCGGTTGCGTAAGTTTTAAGATCAGCGCCTCCAAATTTTAAATGCTCTTCATCTTCGACAATTGGTTTGAAATGGATAGTACTCCTTGTTTTTTCGAATGAAACATTCTTTTCCTGGGCTTCAACAAAGTTTTGCCACTCAAGGGTGATTATTTTATTGGCAACTGCATTCTCAGATCCTGGCAAAGCAATTTCATAATCCAATATGAAGCTGTTTGGTTCAAGAGAATAAGATTGAATTATTTTTTTGCCGTCAGGTGTCGAAGTAGAAAATTCAATAGAAGAAGGATTTTTTTGATTGGTTTGGAAGATGATGTCTTTTGTATTCACCCGTTGATTGCCCAGATCAAAAACAAGGTTCCATTTGTTTTTCGGATTTGAAAGAAGGTAGACAGGTGACTTTTGATCTGGTCCTTTTTGTACTTCCTGCATCCTGGAATAATTTTTTAGTTCAGCTTTTGTAATACTACCGCCGTAACTATTTAACGTGATTTTGATTAAATCATTCTCCAGAACGAACTCACTTGCTTTAGCCAAACTATCTGCTTTAAACGTACTTTCAGTAGCAGCAGTTTTTAAATTATTTGAAATAGTTGCCTGAGTATCTTTTGCAGCTATCCCTGAAACACCGCTTTTGCCATTTAACACGCTTTGCCGGATACTATCTTCCCTGTTTTGAATTAGGGCTATTGAATCCTGAACTTTTTGAGCCGCTTCCTTGGCCTGATGCTGCCTGGTATTAAAGTATGACCAGAGCATAAGCACTACGAAAATCAATACAAAACCAATGATATTATTACGATCCATATTTGTTTAGAAAAGAGCGGCAAAGGTACTATTAGTTTCTACCTTCCACAATAATTATGGCAAAGCACCTTCGATGACGGTATAAACTGCTGAAAATCATAGATGAAAGTGCCTTTTTTCAAAAACTATACCTTATCTGAAATTTGATCTCAGAACGGTGTGATCCTGATATCAGATCCAGGCCTGAACCGATGGTTTCTGCATTATTAAGTGAGGTGATTGCATAACGACCTTCTATTGTTAAAGGTCTAAGTATATCATATCTTAAATTAAAATAGAAACGCCACCCGGTCCCATTGTAATTTGGAACATAAAAATTATATAACAGATCATTCTCATAAGCATAGATTCCACTGTCATAGTCATCCGTATTATAATATGCAACTCTCGTCGTAAAGAAACAAGGAGATTCTATCGGATGATAGAGAAGGTCCTGATATACCATCCACCCTTTAGAGTCGATAGTACCTTTTGTATATTCAGAAAATTCAATTCGGGTACGAGTCTCAATTGCTTTAGACCAGAGGTAAGTGAAATGCGCCCGGCCAGATTTTTTCACCTGCGCAGATAACAGATGAAGTGGATTCTTATCTGAACTATTTTCCTCCCTTTCTTTATTTCGAAACTGAAGATAGGCTTCCAGTTTTCGACGGATGGAATAAGTAATCCTGATCAATTGTTCGTTTCCGATTGACGGGCCTTGCACTCCAAATCTCAACCAGGGATGATTCCAGATATCCCAATAGGCTCCAATCTTCCATCTCACAGAAGGTCTTATTTCAGTTCCGAAATACAACCCCGTTTCATTACTTGCCAATGTATTTTCCGAAAACGCATTTGAAAATAATGCAGGATATGCCTGGTCTAAGTGTCTGTATAATACAGCAATGTCTGCTTTTTTATCAAGGGACAATTGAAGTCCTTCAAGCCATGCATAGGTTCCTGGATCACTAGCTGCAGCTTCTCCGAAAAAACTAAAATTTCGAATCTGATAACTATGATCCACACTCCATTGACTGAGATTGTTTCCTTTTAGTGCATAATAATTATATGGAAAATCAGCTTTGATTAATGATTTATCAAATCGGGTATTCATAGTATTCAAGCCAATATGTCCATGATTAAAATGAAACCTCGATGAGGCACCTACACTTGTTTCTTTCAAAGATTTTTCATCGGCTATTTCGGAAGAGGTGCGATGATAACCTGATTCCTGAAAACTACTGAAAGCCTCATCTCTGTTCAATGAATCTGAAATAATATTTCCATCAATGTGACGAACAGATCCAAAAATGGTAATGTCGATATTGGGGGATATATTGAGATTAGCTGCAACTCCCCTAAAATAACCGGATTCATTTACTGAAGTATAGGCTCTTACAGTGCGCTGACTTTTCCTGATATTTGTTGCCCATGGACTTTTGCCCACTCCAAAACCAGAATGGATCAACAAACCCTGTCCCAGGCTTATATTATAATCACCAATCACCACATCTTCAATAAGTTTATTTATTTTTCTAACCGATACGTGAAATGAATAATAATCGAATCCTGTTTTATTTTTGTCTCTGAAAAAAGTTTCCCCGGGATCTTTTTCACCAGTGACTCCAAGACTGAATTTGTTTTCAAATGATTGACGATATCTGAAATAAAGTCGTTGTGGACTTCCCAAATACCTGGATTTACCGGTTTTTTCATATCCTGCCTGCGATTCTAATGTCCTTCCTGTTCTCAAAAACAATTGATGTTTGCTTTTAGAGATCATTTCAGGAATGGTCATTTTATATAGATCCAGGTTGCCATAAAGACTAATAAATGGACCAATAAGTTTTATTGTATTGATGTCAAATTCAGGTACAGCCTGTAGTTCATAAATACTTATTATAGGACCATATAAAGTAATGTAAGTTTTCAAAGCGGCTACCTGAGAGGGACGCAATAGAATAAAATCCTCCAGGTCACTTACGTTATTTGGATTAAGCGGATGTTCCTGGAAATATTCCAATTTATCCATGAATGTATTATAATCAAAGTCTCCATCCTCGGCGCGTGACTCAATATAAGATTGAATCAGATCTTCAATGATACCGAATTGAGAAAAATCAGCGCTGTCTCTTTTGGATAAGGATTGAGCAGAAGCTCCGGTATTAAAAAGGAAAGCGCTTAATGTAAAACATAAAACAGTATAGGTGTGCATATTCGTCTCATAGTAATCAGGGTAGGAGTGTTCAATCTACTACTTCAACAATAAGCTCCACTTCGACAGCGATATTCCTGGGTAAGGAGCCCATACCTACTGCGCTGCGGGCGTGTTTGCCTCTGTCGCCAAATACCTTCACTAAAAAATCGGAACATCCGTTGATGACTTCGGGCTGAGAAGTAAATTCTGTATCACAATTTACCATGCCAAGGACTTTGACTATACGTTTTACCTTGCTCAGATCGCCGAGTTCTTCTTTAAGTAGAGAGATTAACTGGATCGCACAGAGTTCAGCGGCATGGTATCCTTCTTCAATAGATAAATCTTTTCCCACTTTGCCCGTCACAAGAGATCCGTCCGGTTTATTAGGTCCTTTTCCGGCTGTATATAAAAGATTGCCGGTACGCACTACATTCACATAGTTCGCTACCGGAGGGGATGCTTTAGGAATGTCGATTCCTAATTCCTTGAGTTTCGCTTCCGGTGTAATGGTGTAAAGCATTTGAGTAGATTTTGGGCTGCAAGATTCAAAAATAATTATGAGAAGTAGAAAGAAAAATAAGTTTTTCATATTGAAATACGATTGAACCTTTAAGATAATAAAAAAGGGTTGACACCGGTCAACCCTTGCTTACATTCTTACTCAAAAAATGGACTCTGATTATTTAGGTTCTACATTGTAGGTAATTTTTTCATCTGAGCCGGGATAGTACCCTTCTACAAATGAACCATCGGGGTTTGCTTTTAATAAAGCAAGTGCTTCATTTGGTTTGGAGACGGGTTTTCGATTTATCCTGGTAATGATGAATCCTTCTTCTATTTCGTTTTGGGCTAATAATCCGGGACGAACATTAACCACCTGGACTCCACCTTCAATTCCCATATTTTTTGCTGTGGCAGGATCTAAGCTTTTTAGATCAGCACCTAATAAATCTTCGACGGCATCTGGTTTTGCATTGGCAGCTATAGAATTATCTAAGGTTTTGAGGGTCACCTCGAAGACTTTGAAATCTCCCTTGCGGTTTATTTTGATATTCAGTTTGTCTCCTATCCTGTGGCTGCCAACGATTTCCATAAGGTCAGCCCGGCTACTCACTTTTCGATCATTTATAGCAGTGACAACATCTTCAGCTTTAATTCCAGCTTTTTGTGCTGCGCTATTATCACGCACTGATGCTATATATGCACCTTCATTTATTTTTAAATCTTTTTGTTCAATCGAACGACTATCAATATCCGCGACGGTTACACCAAGATATCCTCGTTGGGTAGTACCAAATTGGATCAAATCAGCTGCAACACGACCTGCAAGATTTGCAGGAACAGCAAATCCATAACCATTGTAAGAACCAGTTTGACTTGCAATGGCGGTATTAATTCCAATAAGATTACCATTTAAATCCACCAGAGCACCACCACTATTTCCAGGATTGATAGCTGCATCTGTTTGAATAAAGGATTCGATACCTCCCACAGATGGGTCGAACAGATCAATATTCCTGCCTTTTGCACTGACTATGCCAGCCGTGACAGTAGAGTTAAGATTGAAAGGATTACCAATAGCTAAAACCCACTGACCAATTTTTACATCATCTGAATTGGAAAACTTCAAAGAGGGAAGATTTTTTTCTTCTATTTTAATGATAGCAACATCGGTTTGGGGATCGGTACCAATCAATTTTGCTTTATATTTTCGATTGTCATTTAAAGTAACTTCAAGATCTTCGGCATTCTTAACTACATGGTTGTTAGTTACTATATATCCATCAGGGTTAATGATGACACCACTGCCACTACCGATAGATGGTCCCTGTTGCCTGGGGTCTCCCTGTTGAAAGAATTGTCTGAAAAAATCTTCATCCCTTCCTCTGCTCATTTTAGCTTTTGACACCCCTTGGGTATTAATGATATGGACTACGGCTCCGAGGGATTTTTGTGCTACGCCTGTAAAATCAAGTGGTACGGGGGCTCCGTTTTCATCAAGGGTGTACACTGCACTTTTTGCCTGAGATTTATCTACGTGTTCAATGATGACACTTTTAGATGGAGTATTCATTAACCTAAAGGCACCGAATACTAATGCAGCAGCCACGAGGGCCACCACAAATTGGCTTAATATAGTTGGTTTCATAAATAATTGTTTTATATAATAGTTTTCTGAATGCATACAAAACTACCGGTATCAAAGACATAAAGCTGCTTTTGAAACGGGTTTAATGAGAGTTTAACATGACTTAATTTTTTTAACATGGCTAATAAAAACAATTGTCCGATCATTAAATCAATAAGTTTACCAACATTCATCCGGCAAGTAAAAATCATATTTTTTCAGGTTAATAGAAATCCTTATCATTGTCTATGTCTCGTAAAAAAAGGAAAATTGGAACTCCACCGGGCACTCCTGTATTTACGGGGGAAACCATACTTTCAAAAACAGATTTTACAATTATCAGGTACAATGAGGATGTCATTGATTCTCTGGAGGAGATCGTAAGTGTGGATTGGAAGAATGATTTGGCGCATCAATACTGGATGGATATCCGGGGAGTGAATGACACAGTCTTCATTGAAAAGATCGGACACAAGTTTAATATTCACCCATTAGCAATGGAAGACATCCTGGATGTGGATCAGCGGCCTAAACTGGATGAATATGATGATGGGATTTTTATAACCTTATTGGCTCTTAAACTGGAGGAAGAAAGTTTTATACTGAGAAAAGAACAGGTTACTTTATTTTTTGGAAAAAACTTTTTAATTACATTCCAGGAAGACGCTGACGATTTCCTTCAGGTCATCCGTGACAGGATGTATCAAAAGCGTGGTAAAATACGAAGTAAAGGTATCGACTATCTCGCGTACAGCATTATTGACTTCGTAGTAGATCATTATTATGAGGCCCTGGATTATATTGAGAAAAAAATATCAGAGATTGATAAGTCTCTTCATTCTGAACAAAGCACTATTTCCAATGAAGTACTGCATGATCTCAAGATCCAGATCATTCGGATAAGGAAATCAATTTACCCGATGCGTGAAGTCATTAATAAATTTATTCGATCTGAAAATCCGCTGATCAATTCGGAGACTGATATTTATCTCCGGGATCTGGCGGATCACAGTTCCCAGATATCGGATATGTCAGAGACATACCAGGATATGATCAATTCCCTTCATGATTTATATCAGACGGAGATCAGCAACCGGTTGAATAATGTGATGAAGATCCTGACCATCATATCCACGATCTTCATTCCACTTAATTTTATTGCAGGGGTATATGGTATGAATTTCGAATTTATGCCTGAACTCCATGCTAAAAATGGATATTATATCATCATGGCTATCATGTTGATTGTAGCCCTGGTATTTTTATATTATTTCAGAAAGAAAAGATGGATTTGATTATTTTGTTATTGAACCTGAATAAATAAAGCCGATATGCCAAAAACCATTATCATCAGTAACAGACTTCCAGTGAAAATGGATGTAAAGTCTAATGGAAATATGGAATTCAAACCGAGTGAAGGGGGATTAGCTACAGGTCTTGGGAGTGTTTATAAGCAAGGTGATAATATCTGGATCGGATGGCCGGGACATGATGTGGACAATCCGGTAGAAATGGGAAAAGTCACTACGGAGCTTACTAAACATAATATGCGTCCTGTCTTCCTTACTGCACAGGAAATTAAATTATTCTATGAAGGATTTTCTAACGAAGTGCTTTGGCCAAATTTCCATTATTTCCCTCAATTGGTAGTCTATGAGGATAAATATTGGGATGCTTATGAATCCGTCAATCAGAAATTTTGTGATGCAATATTGAAATATACAGAGGATGGTGATACCCTTTGGGTGCATGATTATCAATTATTGTTATTGCCCGATAAATTGAGAAAACGATTACCTCGTATAGCGATAGGGTATTTCAATCATATACCCTTTCCTTCCTTCGAAATGTTCAGAATGTTGCCCTGGCGAAAAGAATTATTACTTGGATTGTTAGGTGCTGATCTGATTGGATTTCATACGTATGATGATATGCGTCACTTTTTAAGTTCAGTCAACCGTTTAACTCAATTTGCAGTAAACAATCAATATGTCCAGAATGCGGAGCGAAGAGTAAAAGTCGATGCTTTCCCGATGGGGATAGACTATAATAAATATGCCGAATCTGCCGCATCTCCTGAGACCATCAGCCAGGAAGTAGAATACAGAACTGCATTGGGTGGCAAACGATTAATACTTAGTATTGACAGACTCGATTATACCAAAGGAATACCACAACGGCTCAGGGCATTCCATGAATTCTTAATCCGATACCCGGAATTTAAAGAAAAGGTTTCATTGGTCATGGTCGTAGTGCCTTCCAGAGACCAGGTAGGGATGTACAAAGAATTAAAAGAAACAGTTGACGAATTGGTAGGACGTATCAATGGAACTCACGGGAATATGAAATGGACTCCGGTACATTATTTTTACCGGTCTATACCGATGCAAAAACTTTCAGCGTATTATCGCATTGCTGATGTAGGCCTTGTGACTCCGCTCCGGGATGGTATGAATCTCGTGGCTAAAGAATTTATTGCCTCCAAATTAGATAAAAAAGGAGTGCTCATCTTATCAGAAATGGCTGGTGCGGCTAAGGAACTTTCAGACGCGATCCTCATCAATCCATTTGATAAAAACAGTTTCGTCGAAGCCATCTACCAGGCATTGACCATGCCTGCTATTGAACAAAAGACACGATTGGATAAAATGCAAATCTCTCTTCAAAAGTATAACATCCATCATTGGGTAAGAATCTTTATGGAAGGATTGCGGGAAATCAAAAAAGAACAACTTGACTTTCTTACGAAACAGATTGACGAACACGATCTTCCCGATATTTTATCAAGGTATAAAAATGCAGCATCCAGATTACTCTTTCTTGATTACGACGGTACACTTACCGGATTTAATGTGGATCCATCAGCTTGTCAACCGGATGAAGAGCTACAGGAAATATTTACAGGATTAGGTGCAGATAAAAAGAATCATGTCATCATTATTAGTGGGCGACCTCATCAAACCCTGGATGCATGGATGGGAAAATATCCATTTACCTTAATCGCAGAACATGGTGTATGGACTAAAAAAGCAGGCCAGGAGTGGGCTATCAAAGAAAATCTTCGAAAAGACTGGAAAGGTGAAATCAAAAAAGTAATGGACACCTATGTGGATCGCACACCGGGATCATTCATCGAAGAAAAAAATTACGGTTTGGTTTGGCATTACCGTGGGGTAGAGGTGGGGCTTGGTGAATTAAGATCCAGGGAGCTCATGTCTCATTTGCGGTACCTCGCTTCTTCTAAAGGGCTTCAGGTATTAGAAGGGGATAAAGTCGTAGAGGTTAAAAATATGGAAGTAAACAAAGGTATTACTGCATTCAAATTTATCAGTAAAAATCCGGAAGATATCAATATTGCTATTGGAGATGACTGGACGGATGAAGATACTTTTTCCGTCATGCCGGCAGATTCGATCACGATAAAAGTAGGACATTCGGCATCGAGAGCTAAATATCATCTCGATACCGTAGGTGATGTCAGGAATTTTTTGAAAAAATTGCTTTGAAAGAATCAACATCTTGAAGGAAATAAGTAAACCAGGAATCATTCTCTATAGTTATTGTTCTGTAGAATTAAAAACTCGGGTAACAGGATCAATAGCGCCTTTTGTTTAACATCATAATGAAACGTTTGACTTTACTATAAATGAACATTGATCAATTAAGAAATTATTGTTTATCAAAACCGGATACTACAGAATCTTTACCCTTTGGCCCGGATACCTTAGTCTATGCAGTAAAAGGTAAATTGTTTGCATTGACCAGTGTCACGAGTGATCGACCCAGGGTAAATTTAAAATGTAATCCTGATTATGCTATAGAATTGAGAGATCAATATGATGAAATAATACCCGGATGGCATATGAACAAAAAACACTGGAATACGGTCTATCTCGATGGTCACTTAAAAACAAGTCTTATCCAACAATTAATCGATCATTCTTACGAACAGGTGATTGCTAAAATGCCCCGCTCAAAACAAAAATAAATTTGAATCAGGATGTATTAATAATAGGGCAGGGCCTTACCGGTAGTTTGCTTGCTTCCGCCTTAGAAGATGAAGGATTTAATTTTACAATCATTGATGAAGACAGACCCTACACTGCTTCAAAAAATGCAGCAGGAATTATCAACCCGGTCACCGGCCGTCGTTTTGTAAAATCCTGGAATTATGATTTATTGGAAAAAATCTTTATTCCTGCATATGATCATATTGGTTTAAAGATACATGCTCCTGTTCTAACTCCTCATGTGATCAGGTTGTGCTTATCGTCTATCAAGGAGGAAAATGATCTGATCAGTCAGGCCATGCGATATGATTATACATCATTGATTAATCGATGTACAGAAGAATTATCTTTTACTCATCATATACTTAGTGCGTTTGATCTCACCGCATTTAAAGTAGATATCCCGGGAATGATTTCAAAGCTGCGAAAAATCTGGATGGACAAAAATGTATTATACCCCACAGCATTCAATTATGATGAATTAGTCAAAAAAGGTAAACATTGGACTTATCAGGGTTTGGAATATGAGGCGGTGATATTTTGTGAAGGAGCCTCAATAAAAAACAATCCCTTTTTTAAGTACCTCCCTGTAATTCCCAATAAAGGCCAAATCATGTGGATTGAGGCTAAGGAATTGACCAGCGAGATTTCACTGAAACATCATCTTATCGTGACAGGTCCACCTGATAGAAAGTGGATTGGAGCTACCTACGAGTGGGAGTTTCTGTCTGAGGTACCTACTAATGACGGATTAGCTGAGTTGAAGAAGAAATTTGAGGACTTTGTACGAATCCCCTATAAAATAATCGATCATCAGGCAGGAATACGACCTACTACGAAGGATAGGCGTCCGATCATTGAAAGTCATCCGATGTACGAAAATCTTTGGGCCATAAACGGCTTAGGTACAAAGGGTGCATCCTTAGGGCCATTTGTGATAAAGGAATTTTTAAACCAATTTAAAAGAGAGGATGGATAAATGCAATTTTCAAGACTGATGATATTTTATTACTTTTAGTCCAATCTCAAATCAATCTTATGTTGAAAAAAATATTGTTATTTCTCCTTTTTATTTTTATTATTATTCAATTTGTGCGACCTGCAAGAAATGAAGGTGATGATCAGACAAATGCCGTCGGCAAGGTGTATCCTATATCTGATGATTTAAATAAAACCCTGGCAGTTGCCTGTTATGACTGTCACAGCAATAAAACCAGATATCCCTGGTATAATAATATTCAACCGATGGCGTGGTATATGAATAATCATGTAATAGACGGGAAAAGGCATTTGAACTTTTCTGATTTTACGAAAAGGAGAATCGCAATCCAAAATAAAAAGTTTGAGGAGATTATCGATATGATTGACAAGGGTGAAATGCCACTTACCTCATATACTTTAATTCATAGAGATGGTATACTTAATGACGATCAGAAACAAAGCATCACGACCTGGGCGCAAACCCAAATGGACACCTTAAAGGCGAGGTACCCTGCTGATAGTTTAGTAATGCCAAAAAGACCTGGAGGTCCTCCGCCAGGGAAATAATAAAAATTAAATTAGAAGTTAGATCAGGCTTGTGCTATCGGTGCAACGATATGAACAAACGTTCGATCGCTTTTTCCTTTCTTATATTGAACAGCACCGTCTGAAAGAGCAAAAATGGTAAAATCCCGTCCAAGGCCTACATTGACCCCAGGATGAAATTTAGTTCCTCTTTGTCTCACTATGACTGTTCCAGCTTTTACCACTTCACCACCGTATTTTTTTACGCCAAGATATTTGGGATTACTATCCCTGCCGTTTAATACCTTTCCTTCACCTTTTTTATGTGCCATGATTTATAGAATTAAGCAGTGATAGAATTAATTTGAATTTGAGTGAATTGTTGACGATGACCATTTTTGACTTTGTAGCCTTTCCTTCTTTTCTTCTTGAAAACCACTACTTTATCACCTTTTATATCATCTGCTAAAACGGTAGCACTCACACTACCAGTAAGTATAGGAGAACCAACATCGATGGCTCCATCCCTGTCTACTAAGAGGATCTGGTCAAAGCTGACACTGTCTCCTTTTTTTGCATCCAGCCGGTGAACAAAAAGCTTTTGGCCTTCTGTCACTTTCATTTGCTGACCGGCGATAGTCACAATTGCATACATGTTATTAAATATTTTAAAATTTGGAAGCGCAAATATACATTAAAATGAGAATAAACCATAAAATATCCGGGAATTCTCCTATTAATGGGTATAAACCATATGCCGGGGCCCAAATCATCAAAAATCATTGTGGTCCAAGTAGTTCTGCTACCAAAACTCTGACCCCTTCCGTAGCACTGGATTCTTGAATTCTTATCTTAGATCTCAAACTTAACTCATGAGAAATATGTGGTTTTGGGTCGATATACCAGATTTTACACCCCTTATGGACGTATCGTATCAAACTGGCCGCTGGATAAACCTGCATAGAAGTGCCAATAATTACACAATAGTCAGCAGTCATACATTCTTCAATAGCTCGCTCCAATAAGGGCACTTCTTCACCAAACCATACTATGTGCGGACGAAGTTGCCCTCCTCGTTGACAAAGCTCACCTATATTCAAATCATCGGTCCAGTCATAAATCAATTCAGGATATAGAGTACTCCTTACTTTAAACAACTCGCCATGAAGATGGATGACTTTTATACTACCTGCTCTTTCATGAAGATCGTCTACATTCTGTGTTATGATTTGAACATCATACTTTTCCTCTAATAATACTAATGACTGATGAGCACTATTTGGAGCACATGAATTCAATTGTTTTCTTCGCTGATTATAAAATTCTAGCACAAGGTGTGGATTTCGGTGCCATGCATCCGGAGTAGCTACATCTTCTATACGATGATTCTCCCATAGTCCATCTGAATCTCTGAAAGTCTTTAAACCACTCTCAGCACTCATCCCCGCACCGGTAAGGACTACGATTTTTTCCATGTTGGAATTTTAATTCGATCTAATTTAGGATTAAATGAAAGGCTCTACCCAGGTTGTCAATAATATCTGAAGCAATCAGGGACTCATAACAAGCATTTTGGTAAGCAAGATCTCCGGCAAAACCATGTACGAATGTACCAATTAATGCTGCAGACTGACTGTCATATCCCTGTGCCAATAAGGAGGTGAGAATGCCAGTAAGCACATCTCCTGATCCAGCAGTAGCCATTCCTGGATTTCCCGTGGAATTGAAATGAACCGATCCGTCCGGAAATGCAATGGCTGTGTGGGCTCCCTTCAGCAATATGGTCGTATTATATTTTACAGCATTGCGTTTTAATTTTTCTAACCTGTCAAAACAGTTTTTATCCGCTCCAAAAAGTCTTTCGAATTCTTTTAAGTGCGGTGTCAGAATTGAACCTGATGGTATTTTAGTCAACAGGTCTTTAAATTTACTTATAAGATTTAATCCATCTGCATCGATGACTAACCCAGAACTGCTTTGTAATAAGAGGTCATGAAAAACTCTTTCAGTAGATTCTTTTAGATTGATACCGCATCCAACTCCTATAGCACTGTATTTACTGAGATCTGCTGGCAACGACGACCAATAAAAATCGTGATCATCGATGGAGGCCATAGCTTCCGGTACACTCGATTGAATGATATTATAAAGTGTGGATGGTATATGAGAGGTTAATAATCCAACACCACTTCTAAGGCAAGCTCTCGAAGATAGGATGGCTGCTCCGGCTTTGCCATGACTGCCGGTAATCAATAGTGCATGACCAAATGTACCTTTGTGCGAAAACTTTTTCCGTTTTGTAATCAGTCCTTTAATCAACCCTTGTTCAGTATAATAATAATCGGATGAAGTATAAAGAGGAAATGAAGGAATTAATCCAATATCTACTGTTTCCCAAGATCCGGTAAATTCTTCGTAAGCCGGAAGTAGAAAACTTAGTTTAGGTATCTGGAAAGAAATAGTATGATTGGCACGAATGGCAGTTTCACAATGCTTTTCTCCAAATAAGCCTGATGGAATATCAACCGAAACGACCGTATGGTTCATTAAATTTATCCAATGAATAAGATCTTCCAGAAGACCTTCTACCGGTCGATTGATTCCATTTCCTAATAAAGCATCTATAATTATTTCATCAGGAAGTAGCGAAGGAGGCTCCTTCATATCTATTGCAAATATTGGAATATGGCCGAACTGTGGGAGTCTATTCAGGTTAAATAAAAATGCATCAGATTTTTTTTGACCAAAATCTGCTAACCAGACTTTTACATCATATCCACGCATGCTCAAAATCCTTGCAATAGCTAAACCGTCACCGCCATTATTTCCGAGTCCACAGAACACTGAAACCGGCTTGTTTGTACCGTATTTTTTTATAAATCTATTTGAAAAAGCATTCGCAGCTTCTTCCATCAGGTCGGTTGCAGATATTTTTCTTTCAATTAAACTGGCTTGATCCCAGGCGCGGATTTGATCTGAAGTGAATAATTTCATTGGAGGGTTCTTATAAATTGATTGAAAGTAATGAATCAATGACTTCTGACAATCAAAAACAGTATTTTAATTAAAATTTCCTCTTATTCTGTAGGATAGAGGTAAAAGGTTATTTAGACGTCCGGGAACACCTTTCACCCATCCGAGTACCTGATTATCTATAGAAGCAAGATTAAATCCTTTTGCATTTATATCGTTTGGCAGAGCATTTCGTTTTAAATATTCCAATGCTGCTTTTTCGCTAAGTTGTATGGTTGGAATTTCTTTTTTTAAAAGAATACTTTGACTTAGGCCATGGTGAGGAATAAAGTCTTTTTGTTTGAAACTACCGCAAGGTATTCCTGCCTGGATGATTCGACACGCTCTGCTTATTATCTCAAGGTCATGTTGATATTTTGCCGGAAACATGAAATAGGAATTCTGGTGGATAAAACAAGATAAAAGATCATTTTCAATAAACTCCTTTACAAATTCAGGGGTATTCACCCATTCGAGTCCATTCGATGAATAATCCATTTTCATTCCTATATCTTGTTTTTGCAACAAAGTGATAAAAAATCCTTCTCCTTTTATTTTATTTGGATATGATTGATAACCGGTACATCCCTGTTTGGATTGCACTTCCAATCCAAGGTGATGTAATGCCGGCATTTCCACCGAATTAAATCCATGGTCCTTCAGACTAATAACTTGGTCAATATTTTCAGAAGGATTATACGTACAAGTTGAATAGATTAAAAATCCTCCGGGTGCAAGAGCATCAATTGCCTGCATCAGAATCCGCTGTTGCCGCAAGACACATTCTCCGACCTGATGTTCATTCCATTCTTTTCTGCTTTGAGTGTCTTTTCTGAATAAACCTTCCCCGGAACAAGGAGCATCTACCAGGATAATATCAAAGAAAGCAGGTAATGAAACCAATCGGGCGGGATCAATACTGGTGATGACCTGATTTGGGTAACCCCATTTTATCAAATTATGGACGAGAGGATCTACCCTGGATTGAATGGTCTCATTGCTTATTAATAATCCATTGCCATTCAATATACTTAATACTAATGCACTTTTCCCTCCCGGGGAAGCACATAAGTCCAACATACTGGGATATGGAAATTCCTTTAAAGCAATTTGCATTGCTGCTTCTATAAGCATAGAGGATGCTTCCTGCACATAATAACCACCGGATTGAAATCCAGGATCAATGGTAAATAAAGGTCTTTCAGGAATATAAACACCGCGTTCACACCATGGAACCGCATCCAATGAATCTTTGATATTTTTATAATGACTCGGTTTAGAATTATGGAGATGAATACTAACAGGTGGTGTAAGGTCAAGGGATGTTTCAAATGAATTGAAATCATCAGTACTCAAAGTTTTTTGCATTCGCTGAACGAAAGCAGCAGGTAATTCAACTTTATGTACCACTTGAAATAGTTGGTTTTTTATCTAAACCATATAAAGACCCACCTTTTTTAAAGTATTGATCTACTTTAGACGTCATCTGTGGATCTGCTTCCAACACCGGTGCATGATGAGGTTTGATCCGGGCATCAATAATCAATGGTCCTTTACATCCCCAGTGTTTATGTTCTATAAATGCATTTACTCCATGAATATCATGAGATGGATTAGATCGTGTAAACGTGACCCACAGAAAATTATCCCAGTTCTTAGAAGTAAATTCAACATCATCACAGAGTACGATCAAAACTATACCATCCAAAGGCTGATCGGCTAAAGAATTAATAAATTGGTTTAGCAATGTACTTTCAGCATCATAAGAAATAAAACGGGGTGATTGAATGCAAAGTATTCCTTTGCATAAAAAGAGAGGCTTATGAAATCCCTGATACAATGAGAAACGCTCTTCTACACTGTTCTTCAATATCCTTACCGGTCTACCACAAGCCGCAATAATTACTTTAGAACCAGCATTCCATCCTTGACCGGAATAGTCCAATGTATCCACCGTAGTCTTCGTAATAAAATGCAGATCACGATCCAGGTGAATTCTACTAAATATAAATTCGAAAAAAGCCGCGTAATCATGAGTATCTATTTTTTCATTTTCTTCCGGTGAAGCTATGAATAGATATTTAGCCAGCGAAGTCTGTCCTGTACCTAACAATCTGTTGGCTATAGTCAATGACTCTTCAGGCATTTTTTCACGAAAAGGCATGTACCGTTCCTGCCCAATGGCAAGTAATAATGGATGTACTCCGGCTACATCGACTGCGTGTAATTGTTTTAATCCCGGAAATTCTTTTGGAATGAGATCACCGACGATTTCGTGAATTAATTTTCCAAAGAAAGAATCTTCCTGTGGTGGCCGACCAACAATGGTAAAATGCCAGATCGCATCTTTGCGATGATATACTTTATCAACCTTTAAAAATGGAAAATTGTGTTTAAGCGAATAATAACCCAGGTGATCACCGAAAGGCCCTTCTGCTTTCTGGATATTTTTCATCACTGTTCCGGTGATTACAAAATCAGCTTGTTCTGAAATGATAAATCCGGATTGAATTGAATAAGAAAATCTTTTTTCATTCAATAGACCTGCAAAAGTCAATTCAGACATATTTTCAGGTAAAGGAAATATGGCTGAAACCGCATGAGCCGGTGGTCCCCCAATGAATATGCTTACTTTAAAATCTTCGTTGGAATTAAGATACTGTGTATGATGTACCCCAATGCCTCGATGCAATTGATAATGCAATCCTATTTCCTCATTGGTGATATAATCATTACCTGATAATTGAATCCGATACATGCCCAGATTCGATTTCATGATATCGTGGACACCGGGTGGCAATGTCAATACCTGGGGCAATAATACAAATGGTCCACCATCCAGAGGCCAGGATTGAATGGCAGGAAGGTCTTCAATGTTACAGGTATGTACAAGATGACGTGAACTCACTTTTTTTGGCAAAGCCATACGGGCCTTCAATGCAGCAAGGGAATATGTACCCGGTTGTTTTAGAATTAATGATGGATCTTCTTTTAGTTTGCCTAACGCTTTGATGAGAGGTATTTGTTTTCCAAAAAGAAAATCGATTCTTGACGCATGACCATAGATATTAGATACTGCAGGAAATTTGCATCCTTTAATATTTTCAAACAAGATTGCAGGACCACCAGCATCAAAGATTCTCCGGTGAATCTCCGCCATTTCAAGGATTGGATCTATTTCATCTTTAATACGAACCAGATGTCCGTGCTTTTCAAGGTCATGTACGCATTGGAGGAGTGAAGAATACACGCTTCAAAAATAGTTTATTTAAAGGCAATAGAATCAGATGATGTGTTACGGATTGCTAAAATTTAAATCAAAGAGCGTAAGATGAGAATTGCTTTATAGGTTATTCCGTCTCTGAGGTATTGAATTTTCACTTTCTTTCCTGATTTTTTTGATAAAGTAGTAATGATTTGATCTAGTGTCAATACGCTGGTGGAAAGGCCTGATACTTTTTTTAGAATATCACCTTTTAAAATTCCGGCATCAGAAGCAGGGGAATTGGGCAGTACTGAGGAAATGATATATTCTTTCAGTTCATGACCTGTAGCGAGTAATTCAAGTCCGCTTTTGTCCACCTGGAATTCTTTATTTAAATCTTTGATGGGTGTCAGATACATAAAATTTTTCTGATAATCAATATAGATATCAAATCGATCAAGCAATTGGTTACCGATAAGGCCCTGCCTGTTAATGGTCGAATTTTGTTGTTCTTGTGCGATGATGTTTGACGTGGAATCCAATTTCTGAAAACTGGTTACGATATTAGGAAACTTAAATGTTTCAAGTTGAAGTTCAGTGATTTTTCCAATATGACCTTCCAGGAAACCACCTAAACCTTTTCCGAGTTTTCCGGGTATTGATTTCAATGGGGGAGCGAAGTTAGGATTAGCATCAGAATACAAAAGCAAAGGAAGACCAGCACCTGTATCAATGAGTAACCGTACAGGAATTTTAGTATTGTTTACTGTAACAAAAGCTTGAACATATATTTTGCCATTGACAATCTGGATTGGAATCTTAGTATATTTTTTAGAGATCCTGAAATTATTGGGTTGAATGAATGACAGGGTGCTGGTTTTAAAATCTATATGAGTTACATACGTCTTGAAAAAACTTGCACTCGTGATGCCGTCGATGTATAGTCCCGTGAGTTCATCCAGCTGAAAAAAATCCTGTTCCAGCACCAGGATATCCTGTTTATATGAAATAGTCTGACTTAATCCAAATCCGACCCCGCGGGCAATCAGGGCATACATCTCTTCAGATTGATCTGCTCCGATTAATTTAATCCTCCGGTCATAATTTAGATTTAGGATATCTGAATATTCCTTTTTAAGTAGCAAAGTATGTTCTGCCCCGGTATCAAAAATAAAATTGAGTGGAAAAGATTTCTGAAAAAGTGTTTTGAGAAGAATAAAATGATTTTGATATTGAAATGGAATATCGATTTGTTTTTGTTTGCCAAGGATTTCAAATTTGCTGAGTACAGATTGAGATAATCCTTGAATCAAAATAACAAAAACAAATCCCGTAACTAAAAGTAGCCTTTGTATCCTAATCATATCAAATAATAGCTATTGTATCTGAAAGGTAAACGTTTAAATCAATCCTTGTGTGCCTTTCCCGGCGTTTTCATTTAAGCTAAAATCCTTTCAAAATCTATTCAAAATGATTGATTTCGCCTCTTTAGTCAATTTTTCATCAAAATTTAAGGCAAAAAAAAAGCCAATCCGGAATATCCGGATTGGCTCTATGTCTGGAATTAAATTAATTATTTTTTAGTCACTAACACTTCTACTCTTCGGTTAGCTGCTTTACCTGCGTCGGTTGCATTATCTCCAACCGGTGAAGCAGAGCCCATTCCTGCAGTTTCTATATGGGTGCCTGGTACTCCTTTACTGACCAGATATGATTTTACGGATTTAGCCCTCATATCAGATAGTTTTTTATTCTTAGCGACATCTCCTACATTATCTGTATGTCCTACAACTTTTACTGACACCTTGGTGAAAGCCTTCATTACATTTACAAGTTCGTCCAATTGAGTACTGGATTCATCTGTCAGAGAATCAGAACCGGTCTTGAAATTTACTCCATCAAAAGTAAATACTGCCATTTTAGGATCTAATTTGACCGTAGAATCTGCCAGGTATGTTGCTATTTTATCTGTAAAACTTCCTTTTTTGGTATTCAATTCGATACCACCAGGCAATTTAAGTTTACTGATAGTAGCAGCAATGCTATCTGCAACACGTTTTGCAGCCATAGCTATTGAATCTGCTTTAGCCTTAGCTTTGTCTATCGTCTCCGTTACAGTTGGAGCTGACATATCCTTATTACAACCTTTGCGTCCAAACCAAAATGCTAAGGCACCAACTAATAATAGTGGCAATAACCACTTCATCATATTATTTCCACTATCAGTACTGCCTGAGTTATTACTCTTAGCAGAAGCAGAGCTCGAGCCTGCCCCAAGATTTCCAAAGCCAAGGACACTACTTAAAGCAGAAGGAATACTTTTTGCTATAAATTCTTTTTGACTACCAAGCAGGTTTTTCAGACCGAGAGCATCCAATGCTTTTTCTTTGATGAATTTTGCTACAAATCCCATTAATAGAGGAGATGCCATTTTTAATAAGGATGAGGAGGATCCTGTTTTTATACCTGCGACATTTGAAATCACATCGACAATAGATCCAAGTTTATCACCAACTAAAAATTTAAGAATGCCACTTCCGCTGTTAAGCAGACCATCTGTGGACTGGCCTCCTGAGAAAAGACTTGTCAAATTGCCAAGTACACCACCATCTATATTATTGGATTTTAAAAAATCCAGGATACCACGAGCGCCTGATTCGCTGGAGCCTTTACCTACTAAGCTACCAAGCAAGGTTGGTAAGATAGCACTGACGGCTTTAGAGGTATTTGATTCAGACTCACCTAAAAATTTGCTTGCCTGTCCAGCCAGTTCACCACCGACCTGGGTTTGAAGTATTTCAAGAAGATTGATTGCCATAGTTGCGATTGTTTTGATTGAGTAAATAAATTATTATTATAGGGAATCCTTAGTAAATTGAGGAATATTTACTGGATATAGTATAATTTGTCGCGCAAAAATAGTCCAGATTAAGAGGAACATATTAAAAAAATTGTAAACAAATTGTAAATATTTAACAATGTTTAAGTGGGGAATAATTGGATTGGGTAGAATAGCGCACAAATTTGCTAAGGAGCTACAGGAGACGGCAATTGGAAAAGTAACTGCGGTGGCCTCGAGGAATATAGACAAAGCAGCTCTGTTTGCTGATGAATATGATATTGAATTTAGATTTGGATCATACGAAGATTTTGCCCGTCTTGCAGAAGTGGATGCTGTATATGTAGCTGTACCGCACCATCTGCACTATGAAGTAACAGAGATGTGTTTGTTACATAATAAACATGTGCTTTGTGAAAAACCATTTACAATTAATAAAAATCAACTGATTAAACTCGTCGATCTCGCAAGAACTAAGAATTTATTTTTAATGGAGGCCATGTGGACACGTTTTATGCCGCATATCATCTGGCTCAAAAACCTGGTTGATTCCAAAAAGCTGGGTAATATTCTTCATCTGAAAGCGGAGTTTTGTTTCAAAGGAAAAGAGCGGGGTATTCAATTAGGTTTAAACCGGTTATTGGAGAATGAACTGGGAGGTGGCGCTCTTTTAGATATAGGGATTTATCCATTATTCCTGGCTCATTTATTATTGGGATCCCCCGGGGAAATCCATGCTCAAGCGTCTATAGTAAATGACATAGATGAAGTGACTTTAATTACTTGTAATTATGGTCATGGAGTATCTGCTTATCTTGAATCGAGTATTTTATGGGAATCCGAGGGTGATGCTGTGATTTATTTTGAGCATGGTTCTGTAACTATCCCGAAACGCTGGCATGAAAGTAATTCTATTCATGTTAAAGATGCCAATGGTGAAACCAGGAGCGAAAAATGGGAATATCCATCAAGAGGTTTTTATTATGAAATGAAAGAAGTACAGGAATGTGTAACTAGTGGGTTAAAAGAAAGCGAATTAATGTCCCTGGATTTTTCATTAGATATCATGGAATCGCTTGACAGAATCCGAAAAATAATAAACCTGAAATATCCTGCTGACCTGGAAGCATGAAAATAATATTAGCACTGAATAGTTTTAAAGGATCCTGTTCTTCTTTGAATGCTAACCTCGCTTTAAAATCCGGCCTTTCCCTAAACAGAAGTATTAAAGAATTAAAGGTATTTCCATTGTGTGATGGAGGAGACGGGTCTATAGAGGTCTTGCATTATCACCTTGGAATCCCTAAAGTAAAAGTTCACACCCATGATGCATTGGGTGCTCCACTGTATTCGACTTATCTATTCGATAAGAAAAAAGCAAGAGCATATATTGAATTGGCTAATGCATCTGGTATGGCACGACTCCAATCAAAACCAGATATCCTTCACGCCAATACATCGGGTACAGGCAAAGTGATCATGCATGCAATCCGGAGAGGGGCGAATAAAATAATATTGATGGTAGGGGGGAGTGCTACCAATGATGCTGGTATAGGTATTTTGCATGAATTGGGTATTAAATTCCTGGATAAAAAAAATAAAGAATTTAAACCAATCCCATCCAACCTAAAATACATTCATAGTATTGATGATCGTGGAATACAACATTTAAAAAATATACATTTCGAAGTGTGGACAGATGTAAAAAATCCTTTTGACGGAAATGAAGGAGCTGTAGCTGTTTATTCAAAACAAAAGGGGGCGGATCAAAATGAGCAGGTGAAACTCGAAGAAGGCATGATTCATTTCAGAAAACTTATTTATAGAAAATATCATATAAAACTCAATCTTATAGAAGGTACCGGAGCTGCGGGAGGTGTCGGTGGTGGATTGGTTCCTCTAATTGGAGCCCGTATTAAGCATGGTACTATTGAGATCTTTAAATTAACGGGATTTAAAGAGATTATTAAAGCGTATGATATGATCTTTACCGGAGAAGGTAGCCTTGACATTCAATCGGGTTATGGCAAATTGGTCCAGGGTGTGATCAAAGAAGCTAAAAAAAATAAAGTTCCGGTAATAGGGGTGTGTGGTTCAAAAAACCTTGATGCCAGCCAGGTAAAAAAAATAGGATTTGATAGTGTATTTTCCATCGTACCCGGCCCAAAATCACTTGCCGAATCCATGGAAAAAGCGGAAGAATTTATATTTAGTCTTGGAGTAAACCTGGGCGGTATGATTGACGCATTAATGAATAAATAAATTTACTCTTCTTCGTCTCCTATGATGGAGTTTACTTCAAGTTCAATATTCCTGAGCTTCGCCTGGCAATATTTAATGAGATCCTGAGCTTGTTTGATCCGATCAGCCAGTTGATCGATAGAAATAGATTCTTGTTGAATCTCGCGAATGATTTTATCCAATGCTGTTTTGGCTGCTTCATAAGTCATTTCCCTGGTTGCATCTTTTCCTTTTGCCATAGCTTTTTGTTTGAGATCAATTATTGGATTTTACTCGTGATCAGGCCATCCGAAATTCTTGTTTCAAGCAAATCACCCTGTATGACATCATGTATGCTTTGCACCAGTTTCCCATTCTTAGTAGTCATACTATATCCTCTTTTCAATAGTTGAAGTGGGTCCAGAATTGTAATGATTTGCAACGCGTTTACCAGGTCTTTATGTTGATTTTTAAAAATGGAAGTTACCCGGTATTTAATATCCTTAGGGATTTGCAATAATCTGAATTTCCGGGATTGAATGCTCTCTAAAGCGATATACTTGATCCGGTTTCCAAGCGAATGAATTTCCCTGGTTTGTTGTTTTATAATAGCGGTTGCCAAAGATTCAATGGTCCTCAGTTTTTCATAGATCAAAGCTTCAAATTTTAAATTATGATCTATAATAAAATTTGCAACGGCAGTCGGCGTTTTCAAACTGGTATGTGCTACCAGGTCGGCGATGGATTGATCAATATCGTGACCAATCCCCGTAATTACCGGAAAAGGCATTTTGGCTAAATGGGCACATAATTTATAGGAATCAAAGGATGCCAGATCAAGTTTTGAACCTCCTCCCCGGATGATAATGATTGCATCGTAAGGTATTTTTTCTTTTAGAATATCCTGGCAAGCCCTGATCATTTCCTTTTCAACATTTTTACCTTGCATAGCGGCGGAGAACAATTCGCACCGGAATGCAAAATCATAAGCATTGTCCTGAAGATGATTTATAAAGTCCTGCATACCTGCTGCCCGCTCTGAAGAAATAATAGCAATACGTTGAATGACGGGAGGTAAGAGGAGATTTTTATTTTTTTCAAAAAGTCCTTCGAGTTCCAATTGAGCAATAATTTCCCGTCGTTTTATTTCAAGTTGGCCAATGGTGAATGACGTATCTATATCTTCAATACTGTATTTCAGACCATACCGTTCACTATAATCTATTTTGGTCTTGAGTAGTACCTGCAATCCTTTTTGTAAAATATGATGAAGATTAGGTCCCGTCTTATGCTCAATGAACTTAAGGTTTCTAAACCAGATAGAAGCATTGGCCTGCGCTATGATCTCGTCACTATCCGCTTTTTTCTCTATTAATTCAAGGTAACAATGTCCCCTGGAAAAACTTATTTGATTAATCTCTGCTTTGATCCAGATAGGTTCTGTAAAATTGAGTGCTATGACCTGCCTGATATATTCATTGATTTCGAATAATGAAAGTGGAGTCAATGATTATATAATTAATGAATTAGGATTGCAAAGCTTCCTTGACCAATTTGGCTGCATCTTTCAATACAATAGCAGAACGGACGTGTAATCCGGATTTATCTATTATATCTTTGGCCAGTTCTGCATTAGTCCCCTGCAATCTCACTATAATCGGGATATGAATTTCTCCAATATTTTTGTATGCATCCACCACGCCTTGAGCTACCCGGTCACACCTCACAATACCACCGAATATATTGATCAAAATAGCTTTTACGGCTGGATCTTTGAGTATGATTCGAAATGCCTGTTCCACACGGGCCGCATCAGCGGTGCCACCAACATCGAGGAAGTTTGCAGGTTCTCCTCCCGATAATTTAATAATGTCCATGGTGGCCATAGCAAGACCGGCTCCATTGACCATACATCCTACATTGCCGTCAAGACTTACATAATTAAGATTAAATGAACGGGCTTCCACTTCTGCCGGATCTTCTTCATCATTATCCCGCATATCTTCCAGGTCTGTATGACGGAACAATGCATTGTCGTCTATAGACATTTTACAATCTACTGCAATGATATTGCCATTGCCATCTCTAAGGCAAGGATTAATTTCGAATAAGGTTGCATCGGATTGAACGTAAGCAGTATAAAGATTAGTGACAAATTTTACCATGTTTTTAAATGCGTCACCTTCTAATCCCAGATTGAACGCAATGTTTCGCGCCTGAAATCCCTGAAGCCCTGTCAGTGGGTGAACATATTCTTTATGCACCAGATGAGGCGTTTTTTCAGCAACCGCTTCAATATCCATTCCCCCTTCCGTGGAGTAAATGATGACATTTGCTTTTTTCTCCCTGTCTGTAAGGATGGATACATAATATTCTTTGCAGGACTCAAACGTTGGCCTGAATGAATCTTCAGCGACTAATATTTTCCTTACCAGTTTTCCAGCACCATGAATCCCACCCGGAGTCTGGGGTGTTTTAAGCATCATGCCTAATATCTGTGGAGCGATTTCAGCAGCCTGTGCATGAGATTTTACAAGTTTTACGCCACCGCCTTTACCTCTTCCGCCTGCGTGAATCTGCGCCTTGAGGACAGCAACAGGAGATTTAGATTGTTCTGCGATTTTATCATAAGCATCCAATGCTTCCTCAAGTGTTGAAGCTACAATGCCTTCCTGGATAGATATATTAAACTTTTTGAGTATTGCTTTACCCTGATATTCGTGAAGATTCATATGATGATTTTGATCTGAGCGCGAAATTAATTAATATTGAAACATTTATTGCATTAAAGAAACAATCTTCGGTGATCAAATAAAAGAGTGATTATTTATGGATAAAAAAATGATTAGTCGTATGCTGAATCATCGGATCATGCGATTTTATTATTTCAAGAGTTTACCCGGAGCATGGTTTTTCAGATTAAAACTGGTTGCATTAGATGAGCACAAAGCCATCGTGGAGGTTCCTTTTAGCTGGAGAACACAAAATCCATTTCAGTCCATTTATTTTGCTGCCTTATCTGCTGCTGCAGAATTATCTACAGGGTCGATAGCTCTTGCCTCCGTTGAAGGAAAGTCTATTTCCATGCTTGTAACTCAAATGGAGGGAAGGTTTATGAAAAAGGCCAAAGGAAAAATCCGATTTGAATGCAACGAAGCCGCCAGGATTATACAGGCAGTAGCTGATGCTGAATCTTCAGGTGAGGGAACGACAGCGAAAGTGCAAACAAAAGGATTTAACGCAGAAAATCAAATAGTAGCAGAGTTTTCTTTTGAATGGTCGTTTAGAAAAAAACAATAAACCTCAGGCTCAATAGATAATGAGCTTTCTGCTCCCTATACCTTTACTCGTGGCTATCGATAGGATATATACCCCTGAAGAAAGTGAAGAAACATCCAGTGATTTAGAAGTAATACCGCCGGGAAATTTTTCATTGGATTGATAAAACAATTTTTTACCACTCAGATCGTGTAAAGAAAGTACGCCTGAAAATCCAGTCCTGCTTTCTACCTGAAGTGAAATCAGTTTATTACCAATGACGGGATTAGGAAATACAGCAAAACTTTTTACTTCCGGGATATCATTTACTGCAGTCAATGCTCCGGCTTTAAATGTAAATTTGGTAGGATCAAGAAAACAAGTTGAAAAATCATTATACGGTATTACTCTCCAGTAATAGGTCCTGTTTTGTGTAAGTTTATTGATCGTCAACTTACTTTCTTTAGTTACAATCGACTGGACTAAAAGTTCAAACGTCGGAACCACATCATACTGTACCAAATAGTTGGTCGCACCTGGTACGTCTTCCCAATCGAGGCTTACAGAATCAGCACTTACTGTGGGACTTCCATTCGCGGGAGATAACAACTTGGTTACGGTGGTGATTACTGTGGATGAAACTGGCGAGGTGCCCCGGATATCTTTGCGACCGTTACTGATAAAACTGGTTTGAATAGCTATTTTTTGTTGAGGAGTAAAAATATATTTAGAGCAACCGAAAAAATAATTCATAAAATTATTTGTCATCGGGTTGACTAGTTTGCCATTAGGATCCTGTGCATTCAAAGTATAATTGCAGATATTTGAAGCAAAATTATAATCTGCCGGTGTGTCACAAAACCCGTCTCCTACATTTTTTGGACCGCAATTAGAACTATCCGCAAATTCATTGATCGTAATTCCGTTTGGAGCAATTCTGTTAACTGGATTACCATGTATGGCCGGATTCCATGGATCAAAGTCCCATCCGTGAAAAGTATGAGGCAGACTGAAATAATGTCCTACTTCGTGCGGAGCAGCACGAACATCAGCCATATAACTTCTGTCTATAACAATATAATCATTATTGGAAGCTGCAGTTGGGAGGTAGAATCCCGCAACTCCTTCTTCAATCGAATTTACGATGTAGATATTAATAGCGCGGATATCTTTATTTAATTGCAATTGTAATGCCCCACCAGAAGATTTAGGCGAAGTACTAACCGTAGTATTATTTAATAGTTTTATTTCCTTTATATAAAATTGAATTTCCTGATCCTCATATGCTTTGTTTAACTGACACATCATTCGAAGAGTATTAATCACTGATGGAGCACTGGATCCATCATTTAAAGCAACTAAAAAAACTTTTACCGGAACATAATTGATTGCACCTCGTTGGAAAGAATATCCTTTGAAAAGTTCCCGATTAATCAACATTTGCTGTTTGATTTCTTCGAGGTATTCTGTGCCACAGGAAAAAGGCATAGCATCCTGTCCTCGTACCATCAGGAAACCTGTTATGAAAAACATTATAAAAACAAGTCGTTTCATTCATACAAAAATAGGCGATTTACTTATGATATTTATACCAATTTGATTAATCTTTTGGTAATTCGCTCAAGGCAACTAAATTTGCAGCTCCATAACAATAATTTAAAATAAAAGTAACATGAGCAAAGTGACCATCATTGGATCAGGAAATGTAGGTGCAACCTGTGCCAATGTCCTCGCACATCAGGATATCGTCAATGAAATCGTTCTGATTGATATTGCAGGTGATTTAGCTAAAGGAAAAGCATTGGATACATGGCAACAAGCTCCTATAGATGAATTTAGCACAAGGATCAAGGGTTCTGATAATTATGCGGATACGGCGGATTCTGATATTGTCATTATTACAGCAGGTGTACCTCGTAAACCCGGAATGAGCAGAGATGACCTAATAACTACTAACGCAAAAATTGTAAGTGGGGTAACAAAATCCATTTTACAATATACTAAAGACCCGATTTTGATTGTAGTTTCCAATCCTTTGGATGTCATGACGTATGCTGCTCAAAAAACTTCCGGGCTGCCCACCAGTAAAGTGATTGGTATGGCAGGTATTTTAGATACAGCAAGATATCGTGCATTTTTAGCTGAAGCACTTCATATTTCTCCAAAGGATATACAAGCAATGCTGTTAGGCGGACATGGAGATACTATGGTTCCATTGCCAAGATATACCACAGTAAGTGGAATTCCGGTTACCGAATTGATTGACCAGGCTACATTGGATGCCATTGTAGAAAGAACCAAAGTAGGAGGTGGAGAATTAGTAAAACTGATGGGAACCTCTGCTTGGTATGCACCGGGTGCTGCTGCTGCGCAGATGGCTGCTGCAATTTTAAAAGATGAAAACAGAATTTTCCCATGTTGCATAAGGATGGAAGGTCAACACGGATTGCATGATGTATACCTGGGTGTTCCAGTGAAATTGGGTAAAGGTGGTATCAAACAAATCATTGAATTAAAACTTAATGCGGATGAAATGGCTCTATTAAAAGCATCTGCCGCTTCCGTAAAATCGGTCATGGATGCATACGATGCCCTCGCACTCTGATATTTAACATTTGATTAAAGGTCTCCATTCAGGAGAAAACGTTACTAGTCAAATTAATACTATGAACGGATTTAAAGCCCTGGCTTTTTTTGTATTCTCTTTTTCCAAGTTCTATTTTTTATCTGGACAGACTTTCAAACCATTGTCATCAGAGGAAAGAACGGCTATCCAAAAATATGAAGACACTCTGGCTACATTAGCAAGAGGTATTTTGAATTCAGAATTGCCTGAAAACAGAATGTTTGCTTGTCATCAGTTTATTCCAACCCTTGTACATGCATTAAAAATCAATAATTCATTTAAATACCATTTTCCAAGACTCGAAAATATTTCAATGATATATCCACCTGACAGTACATTCAGAATATTCAGTTGGCAGCTACAAATTAATCCCGGAGAATATAAATATTATGGGGCAATACAATATAATCAACCGAATCTGAGACTTACACCACTGGTAGATCGTTCCGAAACCATTCCTGATGCCACACTTTTTAGTTCGGATGCTGATAAATGGTACGGAGTAGTATATTACAATATCAAATCTTTTCCACTTTCAAACAAAGAAACCGGTTATTTGCTTTTTGGGTACGATGGTTATACTATCAATGAACATCGGAAGATAATAGATAATCTAAGTTTTAAAAATGGACAGCCGGTATTTGGATCTTCGATATTCAAGTACGGAAAAGAAGGAATGAAAAACAGAGTTGTTTACCAATATGATGTAAATGCAGCTATTCGCGTAAATTACGATGAAAATGAAAGTATGGTCGTTTGCGATCACTTAATGGTTAACCCCGGTATTCTAAGTAAAGAGGGAAAAACAATGGTCCCTGAAGGTTCTTACGAAGGATTTAAACTGGACAAAGGGGTATGGAAATATATTGAAGAAGTATTTCCATCGAATAGTGCGGATAACCAAAGAGCATACACTACAAAACCGGGTAAGGCAAAGGAAACTAAACCCAAAAATTAAGACCTGCCCAATAATTTTTTCTTTTCATAAAACAAATCCAAAACTTTACATACTGTCCAGACTAAGCTATCAAATTTAATATTCGCTTAAACCTGACTTAATATTGCACCTGTAATTTGTTGGAGTAAAGACCAATTCTATAAATTATATGGTTTATCGGTATTGCTTCATGAATTTGGGAGTTGAAACCCTATCAGTATGGAATAATATATAAGGATACAGTTTGTTTAAAGCAGGTCTCGCTTCGAATCGTTGGAGCGGGACTTTTTATTTAATTTTAATTAAATTAGAAATCAATAGCCAAATGACATGCGTCGTAACGAATATTGACTAATGGCCATTAATTTACATTTCCAATCTTTACAACCTCCAGGGTAAATGATTTTCCTTTTAATCCTGTCAGGTCTGAGTAGGTAATAGGTCCACTCAGGTTTTTAATAAAATTATTTGGATTTTTCCAAAGGAATTGGATAGAAGGAGAGGCAGGTAATTTGTCATAGATACCTAATATCAATTTCCTTAAATCCAATAAGTCCAGTACGTCAATATCCCCACTTTGATCTACATCTGCTGCTATCGTTTGTTTGAAGTCAGTGAATTTAGTTATACCAAGGATATGTTTTTGAATAAGGATAAGGTCAGCGGTAGAAACCTCTGCATTATAATCCAACGTATAATCAACGATCAGGTTAGCCGATGCTTTAATGATAGCAGTATCTGGAATTTTGAAACTAAAATTTCCAAATAAATCCGTGCTGGTAAGATGGTCAAGACCATTCCATCTCAAATTCATTTTTACTAATCCAAGTCCTGTAGAGTTTAATGTCAATTTCCCATTGAGAATTATTGAATCCTTAATGACTGGTTGAGGGGTAGTATCGACCGGAGCAGGCTTGATTGTGTCCTTGGGAGGAACTGGTTTAATAGTGTCCTTTGGCGGTACCGGTTTGATAGTATCTTTTGGTGGCACAGTAGTAACAGTATCCTTAGGTGGTACAGTTACATTTATAGATCTGAGTGCCTGGCTAATGGAAGTATCCAGTTTAATGGCTGTCTGGCCTGAAGAAAAACCTCTTGGGTCAAATTCGAGATCCCCATTAGGTTTTATGACAATGAAAGTGGGAGTTCCAAAAAATGGCCCATAATAATTATCAGAATATAATTCCGCTGCCCGAACACTACCGCCGTCATTGCTTACACTGGGGCAAGGAAGATCATATTTGATTTTGTATCCAATCATAGCCGGGTCTGCATCCCAGGTTTTATTGCTTAATTCAATAAATTCCACCTGCTTTTGACCACTGCCATATTTTTTATATAAAGCACTGAATGAAGGTGCTATTTCATTACAGGGAGGACAGTCCACAAACATTATTTTAAGCACTACTACCTTACCTTTGTTTAGATAATCTTTATAGAGTTCTATCGTTTTCCGATCCGTAGTAACCACGGTGAAGTCTCTGGCTTTTTTTTGACCGATCAAAATATTGAGGCCTGATAGTATAAAAACTAAAACCAAAGTGTGCCTCATATTTAAACTTATTGACTTAATAATTTTTTAAAAGTAGCAGATTTCATGCCAAAAAGTTGTTAAAGTTCTATAAATGAAAAGCTTAAGACAGATGTATGGGTGTCATACTTCGAAAAAAATTAGAAAATCGGGGATAACTACAAAATCGGTGATACCGCTATACGAATGGTCTTTATAATCTCACCATTAATAACGAGTCGAATAAAATATGTACCGCGCTCCAACTGATTTGCTGAAAATTGAACACTTTGGTTGCCAGGCGTTCTGGGTTCATTGACCAGATTTTTGACCTGTGCTCCCAATATATTTAAAAGTGTTACCTGGACCTGTGCATTTTCAGCCAATTTAAATTCCAAAACAGCATTGGAAACTACCGGGTTTGGATATAATTTAAGTGATGTGTAGGTAACATCAAAAGAAGCTGATTTTGTATTGGCTACATTCTGAGCAGTGGCGGTCAGGCTCATCAAAATCAAGGTTATAATTCCAAATACCTTCATAATTAAATCTGGTATCAAATGTATGCTCTGGATCAAGACCATTGTATGAACAATATCTTAATAGCGGTTAATTTTGCGTTAAATTCAGCTTGCTTATAATAACAAGACAATAAAAGCGAATCAAACTAAAAAATGATTTCAAAAAAAGTAATAATAGAAGATTGGGGATTAGTAGATTATAAAATTGCCTGGGATAGACAGTCAGCTATTCAACAAGAAATCATATCTAAAAAACTTAAGCGGGATCCTCCACTTTGGTCAGGACCTTACCGTTTAATTTTTTGTCAACATCATAAAGTATTCACTCTCGGAAGGTCAGGTAAAGAATCAAACTTATTAATCAATGAGGATATGTTACTTGTGAATGGAATTTCATTCTACAAAATCAACCGGGGAGGGGATATTACTTATCATGGACCTGGTCAGATTGTAGTTTATCCTATCCTGGATCTTGAAAATTTTTTTACGGATGTTCATAAATATGTGCGCAAGTTGGAATCTACCATCATCTCGGTATTAAATGAATTTGACATTGATGCCTATCGGAATCCAAAGTATACAGGTGTCTGGTTGACTTCAAGACAAGATTCATTACCAAAGAAAATTTGTGCTATAGGGGTACATATGAGTAGATGGGTGACTTTGCATGGACTGGCTTTTAATTTAAATACTGATCTTAGTCCTTACGATTTTATAGTGCCGTGTGGTATCCGGGATCCTGACAAAGGAGTGACTTCATTACATCTTGAAACCTCATTGCCACTTGACCTGTTGCACGTACAGTCCAGGATTAAACATTATTTTGCAGAAGAATTTGAATGTGACTATATCAATCATGCTTAAACCCAAAAATAGTTCAGTCTCCCAGGCAATCATGACCGAAATGATCATGCCTAATGACACCAATCCATTAGGTAACCTGATGGGGGGTAATTTGATGCGGTGGATGGATATTGCTGCTGCAATTTGTGCCAACAGGCATGCAGAGGCTTATTGCGTAACCGTTTCAGTAGATCATTTATCATTTTATAAACCGATCAAACTGGGACATGTGATTACAGTAGAAGCCAGAGTGACACGGGCATTTCATACATCCATGGAGGTTTATGTTAAAGTGTTTGATAGTGATTCCAGGAAAATGGAAAAAGAATTAGCTAATCACGCTTTCTTTTCATTAGTCGCTTTGGATGATGAAACGTTAAAACCAACGTTAGTACCCAATCTTATCGCTGAATCTGATGAAGATAAACAGCTGTATGAAGGCGCCATGGCAAGGAGAGAGCTTCGGCTTTTGCTCAGTGGAAGGATAGAAGGGAAAAATGCTTCCGTCCTGCGGGAAGTGTTGGATGGAAACAGGTTTTTCTTTTAAATAATCTTATTTAAAAGTTGCTTTTTTATAAGCCTGGTAACCACCGATCAGATTATACACCCTGGTAAATCCAAGGCCTTTCATTTTTTCCATACATTTGGAACTTCGGTTTCCTTGCTCACAATAGATATAATATTTCCTGGATTTATCTAATAGACTCAACTGATGATCAATATCTTTTTCCAGGTAATTAATAAGGATGGCACCTTTAATATATCCTTCATCAAATTCGGGAGGTGTCCGAAGGTCTAATATCATCGCTGAATCCATTTTTTCAGACAAGTATGCCACCATAAATTGCCTTAGATCCAGATTTTTATACTCAGTCCCAGGAATTTCTTCTGTTGCGGTAGACTCCGAAGATCCAATAGGTTTGCACGAATATATAAGAGATATGCACGTAATAAAAATAAAAATGTTTTTCATTGAGCTTATCAATTTAAGAATGTTTGGCTATTCGGATGTGTGTTAAATGATGACGACAATGCCATGCATATAATGCTGTGGTTTCCTCCAGGGTAATAAACCTGTTTTTTTCAGGATGAATAAATCCTTTTTGAAAATCAGTATCAGCCATATGATCTAACATAAAGCCCCAACGTGCATGTAATCCGGAAAGGATATCCAGGGATACCTGCGGTTGCAACATGGTTTCATCAGGCATGGCACTCCACCTATCTTCCAGATATGGTTTGATTATTGGTTTTTCTTCCGTCAACGCCAGTTTAAATCGAATAAAACTATTCATATGACTATCGGCAAGGTGGTGAATCACCTGACGTATATTCCAGCCACCTGGTCTATATGTTTTATCATAATCAGTTAACGATAAGTCTGACAGTTCTATTTTCAATAAACCAGGCAGATCTTTGATTTCCTGGATCCAAACTTTAATCTGTTCCGGAATTACCAGATCCGGTTTAGTAAACTTACCCACAGGAAATCTTAAAGAATCCAGATCAACACTATTCATACTGCAATTTATTTTTCGCAAATATATAATTTATTAATATATGAACTGGTTAATAAGATTACGAATTTGTTTTATTTTGTAGTCTTCAAATCAACATTATTTTTTAATTATGGAATTTACATATTACGGTCATTCGTGTTTTAAAATACTATTGAATGGTAAGCATATCTTGTTTGATCCGTTTATTTCGGGCAATGAGCTTGCAAAACATATAGATATTTCGACGATCAAGGCGGATTATATCCTGCTCAGTCATGGACATAGTGATCATACCCTGGATGCTATATCTATAGCCAAAGCAAATGACGCAACTATTGTAGCTTCCTATGAGATAGCAGTATGGGCAGGAAATCAGGGGACTAAATATCATCCTATGAATACCGGGGGAAGATGGGATTTTGATTTTGGTTCAGTGAAATGTGTTCATGCTGTCCATTCTTCGGTCCTTCCCGATGGTACGTATGGTGGTAATCCTATGGGTTTCATTATTAGTAGCAATCATGAGTCTTTTTATTATAGTGGTGATACAGCGCTTACCATGGATATGCAATTGATACCTAAATTTAAAAAATTGAAATTTGCCATTTTAAGCATCGGCGATAATTTTACTATGGGCATCGAAGATTCCATTGAAGCTGCTAAAATGATTGAATGTAATACGGTGATTGGAGTACATTATGATACATTTGGATATATTAAAATTGACAGGCAGGCTGCCATTGACCGATTTATCGAGGCGGGAATTACATTGCATTTGCCTGCAATAGGTGAAACGATTGAAATTTAAGAATTTCACTGCTTTCTATCAAGATAGTTTTGGATGTAACTTTTTTTTTGAGCAACCGTCTATTCTTGAACTTGTCTTCAAGTAATTTTTAGTTTCTTTGAGCTTTGAAAAAATAAATAATTTATTATCCTGACCTATGAAATATAATAAGATCTCAACACTGACTTTAACATTCATAATCTTTAACTTTTCAGTCCGCACATTTGGTCAAACAGAGATACCAAAAGGAATTAATGACTTGCTTATGTTACATACTTGTTATACGTGTCATAAAGCAGATGTTAAATTTATAGGTCCCTCCTGGGTGGATATTTCTTCCAAAGGAATGAAAAAAGCAGAAATGGTCGCAGCCATCTACACTCCTGATGCTAACCGGTGGCCAGGATATCCTCCAATGATGGCTATGCCTCAGGTACCAAAAAAGGATGCAGAAAAAATAGCTGATTGGATAGTAAAATTGAAAGGAAAGTCTGCAAAATGATCGAGACCAGTTTAGCAAATACTATCACTGAGAACAGAGTAGATTAAATTGTACGCGCAATAACATTACCAACCTTCCGCATCATCATCACCCCTGGGATCTGCACCTCCCTCTAATTTTCCATTTGGCATCTTCATAATTGCGTCTACCAGGCCAATCGAACGGATATCTCTCAATGAGTGGCCCAATGTTTTTAATTGTATTTGTAAACCATCACCAAATGATTTGGACTCCATCATGATTTCATCAGGTAACCATTGGTGATGAAATCGACTGGCAGCCACTGCCTGGCTTATGGTCATGTTCCATTCAGCAACATCAAGAAATACCTGGAAAACCGAAGTAATAATCGTGCTACCACCAGGACTACCAATCACCATAGACAGCTGACCATTTTTTTCAATTATAGTAGGTGTCATACTGCTGAGCATCCTTTTACCGGGAGCAATGGAATTAGCTTCAGCGCCTATCAATCCAAACATATTGGGAACACCTGGTTTGGAGGAGAAATCATCCATTTCATTGTTTAAAAAAAATCCGGCACCATCTACCACTACTTTACTTCCGAAATTTCCATTCAATGTATAGGTAACACCGACAGCATTTCCTTCTTTATCAACAATAGATAAATGAGTTGTTTCAAAATGCTCCAATGCCAATTTAAAATTCCCGGCATACAGGCTATTACTTTTAGTGGCTTTTGTACTATCAAAGTCTTTCATTCTAAACTTGATATATTTTGGATCGAGAAGGCTATCCTTAGGAACGTTATAAAAATCGCTATCCCCAAGATATTGTGATCTGTCGGCATATACTCTGCGCTCAGCTTCAACCATAAGATGGATTGAACGGGGATCTCTATAACCCCAGGTAGCTAAAGGATAAGGTTCTACCATTTTTAATAACTGGACCAGAGCGATACCTCCTGAAGAAGGTGGAGGCATTGAAATAATTCTATAATTTTTATAACCAGAAGTGACAGGCGTTCTCCATTTTGAAGCATAGCCTTCAAGGTCCCCAAGTGTGATGATGCCACCGCCTTGTTTCATTTCAGCAACAATCTTATCAGCTACCGGCCCTTTATAAAATCCGTCTCTTCCTTTTTCTTTGATTTGTGTTAATGTCCAGGCCAGATCTTTCTGAACCAGTAAGTCCCCTTGTTTCCATGCCTCATCTTTAATAAATGCATTGGAGGTATTGTATTTTATAAATATTGTCTTGCCTGAATTAAGTCTTTCTGCTTCATCTTTTGTAATCTGAAAGCCTTCCAATGCAAGTTTAATAGCAGGAGAAATTAATTTATCAAAAGGTAACCGGCCATATTTTTTATGAGCAGTGAATAAACCATCGACTGTCCCCGGAATCCCGGAGGCGAGATGTCCTTCTATACTTTGACGGGTAGGATTGCCTGAAGTATCGAGGTACATATCTCTATATGCAGCAGCAGGAGCTTTTTCTCTATAATCCAATGCATTTATCTCCCCGCTGGCTGAGCGGTAGATCAGGAAACCACCACCTCCAATATTTCCTGCGCGAGGATAGACAACGGCTAATGCTAATTGAACGGCTATGGCAGCATCTACCGCATTTCCTCCATCTTTCAAAATTTGTATTCCCACCCTGGAAGCAAGCGGGTGTCCACTCACTACCATAGATTTAGAGGCTACCGCTTTTTTTTGAATGGATCCCCAATAGTCCGTCACTTTAATGCCGGAATGACATTGTACAACAAGCAGAGTTATTAGAAGTACCGGTAAATGGCGAATCATAAATTAGATTATAAGTTTAAATTCAGATGAGAAATGTAATACTATTCGATCAAATATTCCTTATACAATGGTCTCTTGATTATTCTTATTTTTGAGGCATGAAGTATCGAACAACCCTGGTATTCATTTTGTTTTTTCAACATCTCATTGGTCAAGTATCCTATAGCAATGAATTTTTAAACATAGGAGTAGGAGCCAGATCGCATGCAATGTCAGGCGCTGTCGAAGCCTCTGCCAATGATATCAATGCAGCTTATTGGAATCCGGCTGGTTTATCGAATATTAATTCTTCTTTGCAACTCGGTGTGATGCATTCGGAGTGGTTTGGTGGAGTAGGGAAGTATGACCACATTTCCATTGCCAAATCCTTAAAAAAGGAAAAAAGATCGGTAGGTGCTATTAGCATGATACGCCTGGCGATCGATCAAATACCCAATACACTTAATCTCGTCGGTCCCGATGGAAGCATCAGATTTGAAAATGTAAGTGAATTCTCCGCGGTTGATTATGGGTTTTTATTGTCCTATTCTTCTGCATTGGGTAAATTAAATGAAGATGCATTCGCCTTTGACAAATCTCTGTTTGCCGGTGGTAATATCAAGATCATCCATCGATTGATCGGGCCATTTGCAAGTGCCTGGGGATTTGGTATTGATGCGGGTCTTCAGTGGATCAGACCTCATTGGCAATTGGGCATTGCAGGGCATGATCTAAGCACTACCTTTACCGGTTGGAAATATACTTTTACAGAAGAACAAAAAGTAATCTTAGCTAAAACAAATAATATCATTCCTGTCAGTACACTTGAAAAAACGTTGCCAAGATTAGGGGTTGCTTTTGAATATAAAGTAAGTATTACAAATAGAGTCTCTCTACATCCGGAAGCTGGTTTCAATATGTATTTTGATGGCCAACGCAATACACCGGTTTCGAATAGTACATTTAGCCTTGAACCCAAACTGGGGATTGAACTGGGATATCATGATTTGGCTTTTATCCGGTTTGGATACGGTAATATTCAAAAGATAAAAGATGAAATTAATTTAAGTGAGTTTCAAACCAGGGGTCAACTCAATGCCGGACTTGGAATTAAAATAGGCAAAGTCTCTATTGATTACGCTCTTGCCAATATTGGCAATCTTGCAAAAGAGATCAATTACTCTCATATATTTTCAGCCACGATGAATTTTACACCAACTGATAGTAAATAATCAGAGGAATTCTCTACCAATTTAAAATCTGCTGGCCAAATAATGTGGAAGCATGGCTCTCCAGGTAGGCCAATCATGTGGCATATCAT